>CAYGUY010000007.1:16163-75072 GCA_964353165.1 uncultured Maribacter sp. | reverse complement strand
GGACTTTTTAGAGGGTCGAACGTAGCCCAAAAAGGGAAGTCGTTAGGTTCCATAGTAGGTACTTCAATTCAGCGGGATGCAAATGGAAATTTCCTAGTAAACAGTGCGGGTAATTATATAGTTGCAGAACAGGATGAAAATGGCTTGGCACCGATTATAGGAGATGCTGTTGCAGATTACACCATGAACTTTATTAATACCCTACGATATAAGAGTTTAAGCCTAAACTTTCAAATAAACCATACAAGTGGTGGAGATATGCTGTCTAGTACTGTAGCTACTCTTTTAGGTAGAGGTCTTATTGTAGAAACTCAGGACAGGCTGGGAACATATATCTTACCGGGAGTAAAAGCGGACGGTAGTGTTAACAATACACAAATTAACAACTCCACTTACTTTTTCTCTAACCTTTTGTTCGGACCAACGGAAACGCGGATTTATGACGCGTCTGTTATTCGTTTACAAGAAGTTTCCTTATCCTACGCGCTACCAAAAAAGTTCTTGGAAAAAACACCATTTGGACAGTTAACGTTCACAGTTCAAGGTTTTAACCTTTGGTACGATGCTTACAACATGCCAGATGGAGCTAACTTTGACCCTAACGTACAAGGTGTTGGTGTTGGTAATGGTCAAGGATTTGATTTTATAAATGGTCCTAGTGCAAGAAGATATGGATTTACTGTAAAGGCGTCATTCTAATAAAAATTAATACGAATTAAGATTATGAAAAATATTTTTAAACAAATAACAGCGGTGCTTCTAACCGGCCTGACATTTATGGCCTGTGAGACGACCAATCTGGACTTGACCGTAAGTCCTAATGAACTGTCACCGACACAATCGGACCCCAATTTGCTATTGAATTCGATTCAGTTGGCCTATTCATCAAACCAATATTCTTTTAGTGATATTGCCTCTGAATTAACTCGTGTAGAATATTTTGATGGTAGAAATTACTTTAACGGACTTTCCGGTGCTACCTTGAATGGGGTATGGGAAAGAACCTATAGTTCCGGTGGAAACATTCCAGGAGATGTAGTTGATGTTGGTATCCTACCCAATCTACAAGCCCTAGAGGCTATTGATGCTCAAAGTGACGTTGATTATTCCTTCCACATCGCACTGGGTAAGACAATGTATGCACATTCACTTATGCAGTTAGTAGATATGCTTGGACAAGCTGCATTCACACAGGCAGGTAACGCCGGTGAATTTCCAGCACCTAGCTTGGATAGTGGAGAGGTAGTATATGCCGGAGCACTTGCCCTATTGGACGAGGCCGAAGCTTTATTGGCCTCCGGTCCTAGTGACCAAGGAGCTTCTGATGTGTTCTATGGCGGTGATACCGAAAAATGGATAAAAGTAATTAACTCCATACGTTTACGCACCTATAAGAATACAAACAACAAAGCGGCTTTTGACGCCGTTGTAGCAGGTGGGGACTATATATCTTCAGCTGCAGACGATTTTCAATTGCGATATGGGACAAGTGAACTACAACCGGATGATAGACATCCTGATTATGCTAACAGTTATACGCCTACAGGAGTTGGACCTTACCGGTCAAACTGGTTAATGGATTTAATGTTACAGAATAACGATCCTAGAATACGGTATTATTTTTATCGTCAGGTTAACGGTACTCCAGGTGCATTGGATGTTGATGGTAACCTGATTCCGCCAAATGAAGAAACCATATCCTGTTCTTTATTCGTGCCACCACCGCATTACGATGGATTTATATATTGTAGTGTAGATAACGGCTATTGGGGTAGGTCTCATGGTAACGATGAAGGTGGCCCACCGGATGGATTCTTAAAGACCGCTCCTGGTGTTTATCCAGTTGCCGGTAGATTTGATGATAGCCAATTTGGGGATCCAGATCCAATAGTCGGTTCACTTCTTGCTCCAGGCGTTGGTCTTGGCCAAGGTGGAGGGGGTGCCGGTATAACACCAATAATCCTTTCTTCTTATGTTGATTTCTGGATCGGTGCAATGGCGGCTACGGATACTGAAAGAGCAACCGCTTTACAATCAGGTCTAGAAAAGTCAATAGCTAAAGTACAATCATTCGGTGCATTAGATGGTAGTGCAGATTTATCATTCGCTCCAACTGCGGCAGAAGTAACGGATTATATCACCAATACCGTTGCAGCTTTCAATGCAGCTACCGGAGATGACAAAGAGAATATCTTTGCCGAACAGTACTTTACCACTTTGTACGGAGGTGCTTTTGAATCGTACAACTATTATAGAAAAACAGGATTCCCGACTACGGTGTTCCCTAACTGGGAGCCAGATCCGGGACCATTTCCTAGAACGCTTTTATTCCCTCAAACGGAGGTGTTGAACAACCCAAGTATTTCCCAAAAGTCTGATTTAACTACACAGGTTTTTTGGGATACCAATCCGGCAAGTCCAACCTTCCCACCTGCTAACTAAAATATCATAGAAAAATGAAAAAACATAAATTTATAAACAGACTACTTTTAGTTGGAATGGTAGGCATACTATTCGCAGCATGCGCAGAAGGAGATACGGTCTTTGACGAAATTATCTCAGTTGAAAAAAGAGGTTCTATATTAAGGACCATTGAAGTTACGGAAAGTGAAATTGATTATGATATTCCTTCGCTCTCCCTAATCGGTGGTGGCTTTAGCGCAACAGTTGAAGTACAGGACCAAGAAAATGGTAACTTGCTTCAATCCTTGGATGTGTACATTGGTTATAATGACAAAACCAGTGATAAAGGTCCTTCTACCATAGGTGATACGGAAGTATTGGCGCAGTCTTTCTCTTTGGCAGATGGTATTGTTGGTCCTAATGATCTTCCAAGATTTACGTATACTGCAACAGCAACAGAAATGCAAGCTGCACTAGGTATAGCCGGTGACGAAATCTTTGGGGGTGATGCTTTTACCATACGTTTTGAAATTGTAAGAACGGATGGTGAAGTGTATTCCGCAGCTGATAATTCCGGTACGATCACCGGTTCTTATTTCAGCTCTCCCTTTGAATATGAGGCATCATTGGTTTGTGGACCAAAGCCTACCCAAGCAGGAACTTGGACCGTTGATATGCAAGATTCTTTCGGAGATGGATGGCAGTCTACTACCGGTGATGGTGGTGGCCCTGGTATCATAATTACTTTATCCGATGGTACGGTTTACGAAATTGGTTTGTGTACACCCTACGAAGACCCAGGATATGCTTGTACCGACGGTGTAGAAGAAGGTACTGCTACCTTTGACGTTCCAGCTGGGCAAACAGCAGCAGCACTAATCGATTTTCAGGGAGATTTCTGGGGTGAAATTTCATTCCAAATCTTCACACCAGAAGGAAATCTAGTTGCAGATATTGGAACCGGTACAGCTGCCGGCCCAATTGAAATAGATTATTGCGCTGACTAATTTTATATATAAATTAAATAAGCTTAAAAAGGGGTTGCTTTGCAACCCCTTTTTTATTTTAGTTTATTTCTAAATTAATACACGATTGAAACATTTCTAACTCAATTAATTCAAATTTGAATCATAAAGTCTTTCTGTTTCTTGATTTTCATACCTATTTTACTATAACTTTGCAATCGCTTATATTGCACAACTGATGAGCCCATTCAAAAAAATATCCATAGCCCTATTCGCCCTCGGATTTTTCGTTACTTGTTCCCGGGAGAATAGTAGCAAACATCCTGCCCCTGTTACTGAACCAATTTTCGAAAAAATAGCATCGACTTCAAGCGGCATTACATTTGAAAACACAATCCTCGAAGATGTTGAAACCCAAGAGAACCTATTCAACTATGACTATTTCTACAACGGAGCTGGAGTGGGTATTATTGACTACGATAACGATGGCCTGCAGGATATCTTCTTTTGCGGTAACCAAGTAGCCAATAAATTATATAAAAATCTTGGTGATTTTAAATTTAGAGATGTATCGGATTCCGCAAGTATTAATATTAATAAAGAATGGAGTAACGGCGTAAGTATCATTGACATAAACAATGATGGCTGGCAAGACATTTATATCTCGCAAGGGGGACCACATTCAAGGGAACAACGTGCCAATCTACTTTATGTAAATCAAAAAAACGGCACCTTTTTAGAACAAGCGTATATATACGGGCTTGCCGATCAAGGTATCAGTACACAAACTGTCTTTTTTGACTATGATAACGACAATGATTTGGATTGCTTCGTCATGAACGAAAACGAATTGTATGGTGTTGATCCCATCAACCTTTATAAACTTGCGAACAACTCTACAGATGCAAAATATTATAATAGCTCACATTTCTATGAAAACAAAAACGGAACATTTATAGATATCACTCGAGAAGCCGGTTTTGAGCGTCCCTTATTTGGTCTAGGATTATCGGTGTCGGATATAAATAACGACAACTTACTTGACCTTTATATCGCCAGTGACTACTACATTCCCGATGCCCTATTTATAAATAATGGCGATGGTACCTTTTCGGATAAGGTAAAATCTTACACACAACAAATTTCTTACTACGGAATGGGTCTTGACATAGCAGATATCAACAATGACGGTCTACAAGATATATTTGTCTTGGACATGGCGGCCAATGACCATGTTAGATCTAAAACACTTATGGCTTCCATGAACACTGCTAGGTTTGACTATCTGACTAACACAGCTGGCTTTCATTATCAGTACATGTATAACTCGTTACAACTCAATTTAGGCAACAATAAATTCTCGAACGTTGCTCAACAGACAAATTTAGCCAGTACTGATTGGAGCTGGTCTGTACTTCTAGGGGATTATGATTTAGATTCGGACAAAGACATATATGTTACCAATGGCTATAGAAAGTATGCTCTGGACAATGATTTACAACAGAAAGTGTATAACGCCAAAGTCCAGTACAAAGGAAATGTTCCGATTGATGTAAAAAGGAGATTATATGAGTCCATGCCGTCTGAGAAATTGCAAAACATATTATTTGAAAATTATGGAGGTTTAGATTTTGACGAAAACGCTAAAGATTGGGGCCTAAATGATTTTTCGTTTAGTAACGGTGCAGCAATTGCCGACTTTGATAATGACGGTGATTTGGATTTAGTGGTAAATAATATGGATGATAAGGCATTTCTATACAAGAACACTGCAACGGAACAGAAAAAAGGAAACTACCTTATTATTGACCCTATAGGTAATTTAAGTGAGCCTTATCCTAAAATCAAAATCTTTTATGCTACTAATAAACATCAAATTATTGAATCAAGATCCATACGAGGATACCGTTCCTCTCATCAGAACATAGGACATTTTGGTCTAGGTAATGAGACCACTGTAGATTCCTTACATGTAACTTGGCCTAGCGGAAAACAAAATGTTGTTTACAACATTAAGGCTAACCAGAAATTGGCAGTTCACGAAAATGAATCTCTTAACCAGATATCCTTTGCGTCCAATAAACCAGCATTATTCAACTCGGTTAACCCTACAACACTAGGCATATCATATTCTCATCAAGAGAATTTTTATAACGATTTTGAAAAAGAAATTCTGTTACCTTACAAACAGTCTACTCAAGGACCATTCGTTGAAAAGGGAGATATTAATAATGATGGAAGAGCGGATATATTACTTGGGGGTGCTTCTGGACAGAGCACTACGCTATATTTACAAACTAAAGACGGTAATTTTGCTTTAAAAAAAGTTCCTGCTTTTGAAATTGATAAAAATTATGAAGACACTGCAGCTCTTTTCATAGATATAGAAAATGATGGCGATCTTGATATCTTCATTGTAAGCGGAGGAAATGAATTTGCTGAATATTCATCACTATACGCCGATAGGTTGTATATCAACGATGGATTGGGCAACTATGAAAGAAGCGAACAAGAAGTTTTAAACAGTTTTACAGAATCTGGTAAGACTGTTACTATGGTTGACTATAACAACGATGGATTTTCGGATATTATAGTCGGTAATAGAATTAAACCCAACAACTATCCACGTTTTGCCCCATCAAAGATGTACAAAAACAATAATGGCATCTTGGAGAATGTAACCAAAGAAGTTTTCCCTGAATTAGAGAGCTTTGGAATTATTAATGATATTTTAGTAACAGATTTCAACGGTGATAATCAACAAGATATTATTGCCTTAGGTGAGTGGACAAAAATTGGTTTTTTTCAAAATAATGATGGAATCTTCAACGAACAAAAAGAACAAGGTTTTAACAATGAAAAAGGATGGTGGTACAGCATTAACGAAACCGATGTCAACAATGACGGTAAACCAGATTACATAGTAGGCAATGTGGGCGAAAACTTTAAGTTTAAGGCAAGCAAAAACAAACCACTTAAAGTCTATGCCAACGATTTTGATGATAATAACACCCCTGACATAGTTCTCAGTAAAAAATATAATGGTGAATTTGTACCTGTTCGCGGTAGAGAATGCTCTTCACAACAAATGCCCTTTATTAAAACTAAATTCAAAACATACAATGAGTTTGCCAATGCAAAATTAGTTGATGTATATGGTGATAAATTGGAAACCGCATATGAAAATGAAGTAACGACATTTAGTTCAATACTTCTTTTAAACAAAGGGAATGGTAACTTCGAAGTCAATAAATTACCCTTTGGCGCCCAGTCTTTTCCAATTTTAACTGTTGTTTTTAAAGATTTGAACAATGATGGCTATGAAGATTGTATTTTAGGGGGCAGTATCTACGAAACCGAAGTAGAAACACCAAGGTTAGACCATATTTCCGGTTTAGTGCTACTATCAAACCAAGAAGACGGCTATAAGGCTATACCTAGAAATGATACCAGTTTGTATTTAGAAGGTAACGTTAAGGCAATGACATGGCTTAAAACTGTAAAAAATAAAGAACTTTTGATCACCGCGATAAATAATGGAGGTATACTTATTAACTCTTTAAATTAAACCTCCACGAAACACATTATCCATATTAATGCTATAATTTAACACTGTTTAACAAAGAATTATACCTAAACAAGAAATAATTAATTTAATTTGACACAAAAAAAATGAAATCAATCCTATCACCCATAATTGCTTTTTTTACAATCTCTTTAGTAACGGCACAAACCTTTGGTACCGTGAATACAACTAATGTTGGAGGTGCGGGAGGCGCAAGTAATGCTGCAATTTCCTATTTAATGAGCGACGTACGTAACGGGGACCAAAAAAGAAGTGGTCCACAGGCAGACATACAGGGAAGCGCATATACCACAGATTCCTTTTTACCCGGAAAGTTGCTTTATAAAGATGAGGTAGAATCCACTGTATTTTACAGATATAATGCATACATGGAGGAAATTGAAATCAAAAAGACAAACTCTCCTAATGCTGAGGTACAGGGCTTGAATAGAGACAAAGATATTTATGTGAGACAACCTGATGGTAAAACAATAAGCTTTAAAACTTTCATTGACAAGAACGGTTTGACCCAAAACGGTTATTTAACTTCATTGGTCGATGGCAATTATAAATTTTACAAGAGGGTTGACGTAAAGTATACCGAGGGACAAAAAGCTCAAAATTCATTTGTAAAAGCGATTCCAGCTAGATTTTCACAATTTACGGAATACTATTTAGAGGTGCCCGGCATAAATAGAATTGACGAAATCAATATTTCGAATAGATGGTTAATTAAGCAAATGCCACAAGAAAAACAGATTGCGTTAAAGAATCATCTTAAAGAAACTAAAATTAAAGTGAAGGACGAGGCCGACGTAATTACAGTTTTAAATTGGCTCAATGCTAAGTAACTAACACGTTTAAAATTTATAAGAAGCACTCAATAGAGTGCTTTTTTTATGTTTAAATTTGAAATATGAAAAACGAAACTACAATTTATGGCATAAGAGCCATCCTTGAAGCCATAAATTCTAAGGAAGAAATAGATAAAGTATTTTTACAAAAAGGCGCTAAAGGTGACTTAATGCAAGAATTGGAACGTTTATTAAGAAAGAATGATATCACCACTGTTTATGTTCCCGTCGAAAAGTTAAATAGGCTCACCAAGAATAACCACCAAGGTGCAGTAGCGAACATTTCCCCTATTTCTTTTATATCATTGGAAGCGTTGGTAGATAGTGCTGCTACCAAAACAACGCCCGCTTTGTTTTTATTGTTAGATCAGCTATCGGACGTTCGTAACTTTGGCGCGATTATTCGGACGGCAGAATGCACAGGCGTAGATGGCATCATTATTCAAAAAAAAGGAGCAGCCCCCGTAACCGCAGATACCATTAAGACATCGGCCGGTGCAGCTTTCAAAGTACCTATTGCGAAAGTAGAGCATTTGAAGGATGCCGTTTTTTACCTTCAAGCCTCAGGAATTAAAATTGTATCCGCAACAGAAAAAACAAATCAGTCCGTTTATGACATCTCCTTTACAGAGCCCATAGCAATTGTTATGGGTTCCGAGGATCGCGGTATTACACCTTCGATTATTAAAGCTTCCGATTACAGTGCCAAAATTCCTTTGCAGGGAGAAATTGCTTCGTTAAATGTTTCTGTCGCATGCGCTGTTTTCCTTTATGAAGCTGTTAGACAACGTTTGAAAAACTAGTCTTTGTTGCTTTTTTCTTCATTTTTCTTATATTCATAACTGACTCGAATAGCATTTGTCTCCGGATTTTCTTCTTGTTGTAATTCTATAAAATTACCGTCGGCATCAAATTGTTTTAGAAAACTATCCGATTCTTCATCATAATCTTCTCTTTCCCATTCATATTTACTAGGCATTGGAACGCGCGAACGTACGACTGCAGCTAAAAATAACCCTGTTAAGAATCCGCCTAGATGACCTTCCCATGAAATCCCATCCTTAACGGGAAAAATATACCATAACAAACTTCCATAAATAAAGACGACTACCAAGGACAGGGCGATCAAACGATAGTGTTTTACAAATACTCCTTTAAAGAAAGTAAAACTGGCCAATACATAAATTAATCCACTTGCTCCAATATGATAGGATGGCCTACCGATACACCAGGTCAAAAAACCAGATATTAAAATACCCCAAACAACAATTTTCCAAGCAATTTTCTTATAGAAATAAAAAAGTGCGGCCAAAAGCACTGCCAAGGGTATGGTATTATTATATAAATGTTCCAGAGAACCATGAATAAAGGGACTAAAAACAACCCCCCTTAATCCTGTTACGGTTTGTGGGTAAATACCATAGCTATTAAAGTTGAGTCGTTGTGCCAATTCCACCCAATATACGGTCCAAATAACCAATACGGCCAATAATGGTACTACCACGACCGAGTTAGAAAATTTAAAATGAGTTATATCAGACATTCAATGAAACTTTACCGCTGTATAGCAATATCTTGGCCAAAGTGAAAACCAGAACTTTTGTCATCTCTATTTTAAACAGAAAATATCGGCTGTTATTGCGCTTTCGATTAATTTCCCTTAAATAACTTTGGCTATTTTTATACTATGAACGAACCTTTGGCAGAACGCATAAGACCTAAAACTTTAGAAGACTACATAAGTCAACATCATCTAGTGGGCGAGAAAGGATCATTAACACATCAAATTAAAAAAGGAATTATTCCCTCTTTAATTCTTTGGGGACCACCAGGGACGGGAAAAACAACTCTTGCCAACATCATAGCAGAAGAAAGCAAACGTCCCTTCTATAGTCTAAGTGCAATTAATAGTGGTGTTAAGGACATACGCGAAGTCATAGACAAAGCAAAACAGGCAGGTGGGCTATTTACCACTAAAAACCCTATCCTATTTATTGATGAAATTCATCGCTTTAGCAAGTCGCAACAGGACAGCTTATTAGGTGCCGTGGAAAAAGGTTGGGTAACATTAATTGGTGCAACTACCGAAAATCCCAGTTTTGAGGTTATACCGGCGTTGTTATCTCGTTGCCAAGTTTATATACTTAATGCATTTGGTAAAGAAGATTTAATCGCGCTTTTAGAAAGAGCACTAAAACTGGACAGCCATTTAAAATCCAAAACAATTCACTTAAAGGAGACAGAGGCACTACTCCGGTTATCTGGGGGAGATGGTAGAAAACTTCTCAATATTTTTGAGCTGATCATTAATTCCGAAGACTCGGATACGGTAGAAATTACGGATAACCTTGTCCTACAAAAAATACAAAAGAATACAGTTTTATACGATAAGACCGGAGAGCAGCATTATGACATTATATCGGCTTTTATAAAGTCCATTAGGGGTAGCGACCCAAACGGCGCGGTATATTGGCTTGCACGGATGATCGAAGGGGGCGAGGACGTTAAGTTTATTGCGCGCAGAATGTTGATTGCCGCATCGGAAGATATTGGACTGGCCAATCCTACGGCATTGGTAATGGCAAATACTACCTTCCAAGCTGTTACCACTATAGGATACCCTGAGTCTAGGATTATTCTGAGCCAGTGCGCAATCTATTTGGCCACATCGGCAAAGAGTAACGCAAGTTATATGGCAATTGGGAAGGCGCAACAAACGGTGAAACAGACCGGAAACCTACCTGTACCGTTAGTACTCAGAAATGCCCCTACCAAATTAATGAAGGATTTAGGCTATGGAGAGGATTATAAATATGCGCATGATTTTGAAAATAATTTTGTGGCGTCCGAATTCCTTCCAGATGAAATTTCCGGAATTACATTCTATAAACCAGGTAACAATCCAAGAGAAAAATCCTTAAGTGATTTTCTAAAGAAAAGATGGAAGGACAAATATAACTTCTAGAATTTGATATGAAGTTCTTCTTGCACGAGTTCGGCTCCCGAATAATACTCAAAAACCCAAACACTGTTGTTTTTAAATACTATACCACTTTTAGCACTAGCTTTACCAATAAACACATTTTTGGTTGAACTGTTCAGTATTTTCATGATTACTTTTGATGCACTATCAATCAACTGATACCCGTTAGGAATAGCTTGGGCATACAACATTTCCTTATCCCCTGCTGCGCTAGCATTAGATTCAATTTTGGATTCGGGGGAAGCCTGTCTAATATTAGATGATACGGGCTCCATACTTTTATAACTTTGATTCTCCAAGGTACTTGTTTGCTGTATAACTTTATTCCTAATTTCCTTACTGCTATTATTTGCAGATACAGGTATATCGGAATCCAAGTTTTTTACATCATTTTTAAAATTTAAGGTTACTGGCGCTGCTATTTTATCCTTTTCGTTATAACTATAACCAAAAGTATCAAACGATTCCATTGCCACCGTTATAGCCTCTTTATAAGCTTTCGTATATTCCTTTACCGTGCTGGTACCCTCTATGGTAGTATATACTTCTCGTCCCTGACAATCCTCCAAAACAATACTGATTATAGTTCTAAACATTGAAGAGTCATCTTTTAACATCGCAGTTAATCCAAGGCATGTATCCAACAACAAATCTTCCGGCAAGGCGTCGTCATAAATGGCCTTATACCCTTTTTGAACAAATTCATGCTTTAGCAAGGTACTTGTTAAATACTGATTCTGTTCTTTAAATTCACCTAATACCTTGGGAATTATGATGTACTTATAGCCATTTAAATCAACCTGTCCAATACCCATATATCCTATAAGGAGTACAAAAATCATTAATCCATTTTTCAAAATAGTGTGTTTATGTGTTTGCGGCAATAAATGAAATAAGCGTGCCAAACTAAGTTAAATCATTGTCATATTTCAATTATCGCTTACCTCCCCAAGATATGATATTTAATCCTAACTGAAAAGATGCGTAGTTGCTGGCAGCAATATTCTGATAAGACAATAAATTATCTCCTATAAGATAGAGATTTAGCGGACCCGCCTGAAGATTTACACCGAGACCTATATTAGTCCTACTAAACTTGTCTACGGTATATGTACCCTTTACTGCCATAAACTTCCCAAATCGTCTCAGGTAAAAGCCTGTTAATGCTGCCTGCGGACCCCTAGGTCTATTTATAACAAATAATTGCCCACCAATCGTATTTCTATAGCGTACATTAGAAGTCTGAACATCTGTACAATTGCAATCTTCTACAGATTCCATTGGCTGGCCAAAATCATGGCGAACAGATGCGTTAAGTTTTGTAGGTCTAAACGTTATATAACCACCGTTTGTTGTTTCAAATGGAATGAGTTCTTCTACTTCATCTACTAGATCTTGCCAAAAATCCCTGTTTAAATTTGAAAGTTCCTGTAAAACATTAATCTGTATACCCTCTATCGTTGCATTTCCCTTTACACTATAGGTATATACATCACCACTATGATACATTAGCCCTAAATCCAAAACGCTTCCGGTAATGGCGGTTCGTTCATTTAGCCTATAGGTAAACCCTAGGTCCACACCTAATCCGAGGTCTCCTCCAAACAACGCTCGCTTTAAAAAAGTACCGGCGAGCTCACCTTGATTTTCTGCATTCCTTAAAGCCCCGAAACCCGAACTACGTAGACGTAAATCTGCACTTAAGGTAGTAGCTATAGCGTTGTTTTCCCCTTCTGTATTTACTAGGTAGCCCTTATTTTTGGTTGCACTATAATCCGCTATTCCAGAATATAATTTTGCTCTAACTCCTGCAGTTAATTTTTTATTTATTTTTTTATTGATGCCGAAATGATAAACCGCAAGCATGGAACCTCTGGTTTTAAGGTCACCTAAATCAAAACGTCTGTTTAACTGGTTTGCATTACCTTCAAAGGCGAGAAAGGCATAATCTTGTGGCCAATATAAAATATTATCCATTTCTAAGTAGGCTCCGAAAGAATAAAAAAGATTAGAATAAGGTCTTTGAAAACCACCGTTAAATAAATCAATCTGAAAACCTTGGCTAAATTCATCCCTATTGGTTAACCCAGCGACCATACGGTCTCTAACTTTGTCATTTATATCTAGACCATCATCAGCAAAAATATCGTTTACCGTAATTGCATTTGCTCCCACGTGACCTGAAATTCCTGATAACATAGGAATTCCGGCAAACCATTGAAAATCGGTTTCCATCCCTGGATTTAATAACAAGGACTGGGGTATTTCGGTAAAATCGTATAATACTTGTTTATTTTGAGCGCTCAGAAATCGAGTGGCCAAAACCATAAACAGAAAAAAGTGAAGGTTAAATCTCATTTTAACCTAAGCATAAACTGAGCGGTGGATTTTAGTTCTACAGATGCCCCTGGAACACCTGATGTACTTAAATTATCACCAAAATTAATTGCATTAAGCCTTAAACTGGCCGTATTTCTTAAAATATCGAGATTTTTACCCGTGTTGCCATAAGCAACTTCACGGATTAGAAGTGCCGCAGGTGCAGGAGGCATATTGAATAGTTCCGTATCCAATAACATCCCCTCTTCATCCAAAAATTCAATTTCGATTTCAATAGGTTTTGCGGTCGTATTTTCTATCTCATAAGTGATTACACCTTCTAGTACCCGATCGGCAAAAAAAGCTTCCTCGAAAGCGTCAAAATTAAAATCCTGTGTAAAGAAATTTATATCCACTACCCTATTTATAAGGCTCTCTTGAACCTTAATAAAAAATATACTTGCCTCTAAGGTAGGGGTTATGCTTAAATCGTCGTATTGCGTAAAATCCTGCTTTTCCGAACATGAAAAGAACAGAAACAACAATAGCGTAAAGAATATGGTGTTTTTAAAACGGTTCATATCGTTAATCCTTGGAGCCCACTAGACTTACCTAGTGTGCTTTACTAGTATTAACTCTATAAATATGTTTTTATTTCCTTTAAATCAGTTATCATAGGACAATGCTGGTGTTGAGCATCTCCGTGAGCATTGAAATGTAAGGCATGTAATCCAGCCCCTTTGGCACCTAAAATATCAGCTTCCAAACTATCTCCGATCATTAATGCAGACCCTGCCTCTACTCTTGCCTTATCCAGTGCAAGATTAAAAATAATAGGGTCAGGCTTTTTAACCCCAGCCATTTCAGAATCTATTACCTGTTTAAAAAAGGAGTAGATTCCGGAATTCCGTAGTTTTTTTTCTTGTATTTCTTGAAAACCATTGGTAATGATATGTAAATTGTAATTTGGTTTCAAGTAATCCAAAATATCTACCACATTGGGAAATAGATGGGTATGAGTAGAAAGTTGATTGATATACTCCTCTGCTAGGCTATTTACGCAATCATCCGATACGTCATATTCTAAGGTGTCAAAAACAGATTTTAACCGCTGATATCTAAGTTCCGCTTTAGTGATTTTTTCTTCCCTATACATTTTCCAATACACCAAATTTGCTGGCACATATACCTCTAAAAATCTATCCAAAGGAATGGTTACCCCATGTTCGGGCAAAATAGTCTTAAATGTAAGCGAGGAGTTTTTTTCAAAGTCCCATAGGGTATGATCAAGGTCAAAAAAAACATCGGTTACTTTATTTTTAAACATTGTGATTCCTAATTAGGTTATGGTACATCTGAAGCCAAGAAAATTTTTCGTTCCCTCCTAGGAGCTCGTTAGAAAAAATAGTGACAAAGGAACCCTCTACATTCTTAATCGTAAGATACACACTGTTTACTTTTTGGATGATATCCTTTTCGTTCTTCATCGTTAATAAAGCGTAATCGTGTACCGCGAAGGGATGAATCTTAATGGGTTGCTGCACTTCTAAGGGGATATCATAAAACTGAAAGGGAGTACATGTACCTGCCCTAAAACCTATCTCATGGGTGTATCCCATAGTAAAATCGTTGCTAAACTCTGCCGTAACAAGATTTCTATAAGATACCGGAACATCTACCCTATTATAGCGCATTCTGGAATAATTTACGGGTCTATTGATTACGTTTTCTAGATTGTATTTTTCCCGTTTCAACAATTCTATATCCCTAAAAGAACTATAAGATGCTCCTAGGGCTACCTTAGAATAATCCGCTATATATTTGATCAGCGACTTAAAACTATTACTGTTTGTAGAAACATTTTTGTCGTATTTTGAATAATCCGCAAACTGAAAAAAGAAAATACTTTTTACTCCATACGTCGTATGCCATTCTATAAGCTGAGCAAAATTATCATATGGGTCTTTTCTATTTCCGATTCCTACCAAGAAGCGCTCCCAAACCCGCTTTAACTTTAATGTACCTAGGTCTAACAAAAAACCTGCAAATCCTCTGAACAAGCCTCTATGTGAGTAGGAATGCGAAGTAGTGACATCCAATACGGAAACATAATTATACTTTCTTTTCTTATTTTCAAGTTCTGGAAACTTCTCTTTTAAGAGCTCCATCATTTTAATTGCCCAGATATCAACAACAGGACTATCTAGAAAGTTATGCTGGTAGGCAATACTATCTTTTGGAGAAAAACGACCATGCAAATCTTTTACATGAGGCAAATATTCTTCATATCTACTCAACAAATAAAAACTTGCTGCAAATACATCAAAGGGAATCACACTGCGCTCTCCTGTAGGAAAAAAACAGGGAGTTCCCTCCCAATCTTGAATAGCTATTTGAATATCATTAATACCTTGTTCAAACAACAAGTCGTTGCTCCTAACAAAAAACTCATTTTGTAGCGGTTGCTTGGTATAGGTTATTTTCTCGTCCGTATGCTTTATAAAATCCTCAACTTTAGTAGTAAATGCAATTTCTATCCCTAAAATTTTAGTGAATATTTGCCGCATGGTATAAGTAAAACGCGGCGTTATTTTATGGGTGTATATCAATAACATTTACAGGAGCTGATTATCGGCAAAACTATAGTAATCTTTTTGCGTGATGATGAGATGGTCCAAAACCTTTATATCCAAAGATTCTGATGCTCTCTTAATTTTTTGGGTAATTTGTTTGTCCGCATTGCTAGGCTTTAAGGTACCGCTAGGGTGGTTATGTGCCAAAATAAGTCCTACTGCCCCCAATTCCAAGGTTTGTTTCATGATGAGACGCACATCGACCAAAGTTCCCGTAATACCTCCTTTACTCAATTGCGATTTCTGTAGCACTTTGTTGGAATTGTTTAAATACAATATCCAAAATTCTTCGTGTTCCAATTCTCCCATTATAGGCTGAAGTATTTCAAATGCATCCTTACTACTGGTAATTTTATCCACTTTTAAGGAATCCTCTCCCCTTCTTCGCCTACCCATCTCCAAAGCGGCCGAAATGGTTATTGCTTTAGCCTCACCAATACCCTTAAATTGCATCAATTGTTTTATGGACAATCTACCCAGTTCGTTCAAATTATTATCTGCAGAGGCAAGAATACGTTTAGACAGTTCCACCGCACTTTCAGATCTGCTCCCAGAGCCAATAAGTATGGCAATAAGCTCGGCATCCGACAAGGCGGACCTTCCCTTATGGAGCAGTTTCTCCCTTGGCTTATCGTCGTCCGACCAATGTTTTATGGAAAAAGAGATAGGCTTTTCTTGCATTGGCTAAAGATAACGAACTAATTATTTTATTGTAAATTTCATTCTTAAATAAAAGCGCAAAGAATATGAAATCCTTACTTACCGTAGAAGGTCATAAAGAAATTACGGATCGTTTATCAAAACTTAATGAAAATTCCGAACGCCAATGGGGAAAGATGACCGTAGGCCAAATGGCATGGCACTGCCAATACCCTTTACGACTTGCCATAAAAAATAAAGAAAACACGTCTAAAGGGAATTGGTTTATAAAGACCTTCTTTAAAAAGTCGCTCTACAATGATAAACCTTGGCGTAAAAATTTACCTACTGCACCGCAACTAAAAGCAACAGAACCAAAAGATTTTGTTCAAGAATCGGCAATGCTTAAAAATCTAGTAGATGAGTTTTCTTTACTTACAACCAGGGATAATTGGTATCCACATCCCGCCTTTGGCCCGTTCACCAAAGAGCAGTGGGGGCAATTACAGTACAAACATCTAGACCATCACTTAAAACAATTTGGCGTTTAACAGTTAATCCAATAAACTTTGGATACTATTTAAGTCCAATCCGCCATAATTACCGGAACTCATCAACAGTAAAGTTGTATTGTTATAATCGGCATTATTCACATAAGCATGAAAGGAAACGGCATCGGTAAATATTTTTATATCCTTTCTTTGAAATGCATCGGTAATTTGATCGGGTGTTACAGCATCCAACTTTTTTATGGCTACGGATTCTGGAAGAAAGAAAATCACTGCCTCATCGGCTGCATTCAAAGCCCCTTTGTACTCCTTTAAAAATTCCGGATTAAAACTACTGTAAGTATGCAGTTCCAGACAGGCTATTAATTTGTGATCTGGATATTGTTCCTTTACCGCGGTTGTCGTTGCGGCTACTTTGCTAGGGGAATGAGCAAAATCCTTATAAGCAACACTGCTTTTTCCCTCAGCTATTTTTTCCAATCTTTTTGATGCGCCCTTAAAGGTTGCGATGGCCTCATAAAAGTCGTCTTCATCAATTCCCATATTCTGGCATATCCATTTGGCTCCGGCAAGGTTGCTCAAATTATGTTTTCCAAAAACTTCGATAGGCATAGGGCCTTCAGGGGTCTCTAACAAAGTTTGACCATTTTCTACGGTATATTCGGGTGTTTCATAACCGAGTTTTCGAATGGCATTCTCCGATGCCTCCACTACTTTTTTTACTTCGGCATCCTCGATATTATAGGTTATACTTCCACCATTCACAATACTGTCCACAAAAATCTGAAACTGCTCTACATAGTTTTCAAAGGTGGGAAATACGTTAATATGGTCCCAAGCAATACCACTTAAAAGCGCAATATTGGGTCTATATAAATGAAATTTTGGTCTGCGGTCTATTGGGGAGGAAAGATATTCGTCTCCCTCCAACACTATAAAATCATTATCCTCGGTTAGGTGTACCATCCGATCAAAACCATCTAATTGGGCTCCTACCATATAGTCTACCTCACGGCCATGGAAATCCAATACATGAAGAATCATAGAGGTAATAGTCGTCTTTCCATGACTACCCCCTATAACTACCCGCGTTTTATTCTTGGATTGCTCATAAAGGAATTCAGGATAGGAATAAATCGTTAAACCTAACTCTTGTGCCTTAAGCAACTCTGGATTATCCGCTTTTGCATGCATTCCTAGAACAATGGCATCAAGCCCTGAGTGTATCTTTTCTGGAAACCATCCAAAGCTTGCAGGCAAAAGTCCTTTCTTTTCCAGTCTACTTTTTGACGGTTCAAAAATAACATCGTCACTACCGGTAATGATATACCCTTTATGTTCCAATGCCAAAGCAAGGTTGTGCATGGCGCTACCACCAATGGCAATAAAATGAATTTGCATGAAGTTGATTTAGTTAACAAAGATAGGGATTGGTTTTAGGATCAAAAACTGCTATTTTAGATTTATCTTAGATTTCAAAATCTGTTCTATGTCATTAAACCTTTCAACAATACCGTCCAAAGAGATCATGCCAGGTTACCATGGTAAATTAATACATACCAAAACGATGTCCCTTGTTTTTTGGGAGGTTGAAAAAAATGCGGTATTGCCGCAACATCATCATGTTAACGAGCAAATTATGCATGTGATTAAGGGTGAGTTTGAATTTACGCTAGACGGCGAAACCAGGGTCTACTATTCCGGTGATATTGTTCCCATCGCTTCAGGAATTCCACATAGCGGAAAAGCGCTAACGGACTGTAAACTCATGGATGTTTTTAGTCCGGCTCGGGAAGAGTACAAGTAAAAAGCGCCTACAAATCCCCCTAGCCCCCAAAGGGGGAACTCTTACTCGGATGTATAAATTGGAGCTTAAAGCGTGGATATAAAAAACAAAATAATTGAAATGGAAATATCTCTTTTAGGAAAAAAAGCGTTGGTTGGCGGAAGTAGCGGAGGCATCGGTAAAGCGATTGCACAACAGTTGGCAGCGAGTGGTGCCAGTGTTACTTTGATGGCTAGAAATGCCGATAAATTAAAATCGGTCTTGGTGGATTTGGATAGGTCTCATGGCCAAGCGCATCAGTATCTGGTAGTTGATTTTTCCGATTATGAGGGATACAAGAAGGTCATATCTCTTTATTTTGAATCGAATACAGTTGATATCCTTGTGAACAACACCCAAGGCCCAGCTGCAGGAAATGCCTTGGAGAAAAACGTGGAAGATTACCAAGAGGCTTTTAACCTCCTCTTTAAAACAGTGGTATTCACGACCGAATTGGCATTAACCCATATGATAAAAAACCAATGGGGCCGTATCATAAATGTAGCCTCGGTATCGGTAAAGGAACCTTTATCTTACTTGGCTTTATCAAATTCTATCCGAGCAAGTTTGGTGACCTGGGCAAAGTCCCTGGCTACCGATGTGGGTGATAAACAAATTACAGTGAACAGTATTCTTACTGGGTATTTTGATACAGAGCGCATCGCACAGCTAAATGCAAAAAAAGCAGAGCAGCTAGGTATTTCTCCAGAGGAAGTTTTAGACGACATGAAATCCAAAGTGCCCCTAAAACGCATTGGCGACCCAAAAGAATATGGGTATCTAGTCGCTTTCTTAGCGTCTGATAAAGCGGCATATATTACAGGGACGCAGATTCCTATTGATGGCGGGTTGTTGAAATCTTTATAAACAAAGCCCCCTAGCCCCCAAAGGGGGAATAGTAGTGCAGTCTCAAATTTTTATGTAAGGACTAGCTTTGTTTCATGAGCTAAGACAAGAAGTTCTGCCCCTTTGGGGGAGTAAGGGGGAACTTTTATCCGAGTAAGAGTTCCCCCTTGCTGGGCTAGGGGGATAACTAACCCAAACTAGCTCTTCCCTCATTTTTCATTGTTTACCGGGTGCTTTGGCTACATCTTTGTATGTAACTTTGTAAACACATATGCTTTATAGTGCTAACTCGCTCAAATTAAAGTTTTTGCCTAATCGATTTATAATGAAACATCTTGTAACCCTTATAACGATCATCCTATTTTCTCAAATGGTAACATCGCAACAACATAACGAATCCTTTGAATCTCTCTGGCAAAAGGTGGAAAAACTAGAAAACAATGCCCTGACCAAATCTGCCCTGAAGGTGGTAAACACCATTTCTGAAAAGGCGAAAAAGGAAAACGTTCCGCCCCAAATTATAAAATCCCTACTCTATTCTTCCAAGTATGCATTGACCTTAGAGGAAGATGCCCAGCTTAAAATAGTGAACGCCTTTAAAAAGGAAATAACGCAGGCAGATTTTCCTACCAAAAACGTACTGGAAAGTTATTTGGCCGCCATGTACTGGCAGTACTTTCAACAAAATAGATATCAATTTTACAACCGTACAAATACGGATGTAAAGGTAGATTCCATAGATTTTAGAACTTGGGATGTGACCACGCTCTTCAAGGAAATCAGTATACACTTTGAAAAATCCTTGGAAAATGCATCTAAACTAAAAACAACTCCGGTATCCGATTTTGATGCGATTTTGCATCGGCAAAAAGGTTCCGAAGACTACCGTCCTACCTTGTTTGACCTGTTGGCACAAAAGGCACTCACGTTCTATACTACCAATGAAAATAGCATCACACGGCCTGCGGACAAGTTTGAAATTGATAATCCGGAATTTTTATGTGATGGCAGGACATTCACACAATTGAGTATTTCAACTACGGACGATACTTCCTTACAGGCCAAGGCCCTTTGTATTTATCAGCAGCTTTTAACCCTGCATCTGCCGGCGGAACATCCCTACCGATTTGTAGAGGTAGATTTACAAAGGCTGCAGTTCGTATACCAAAATGCTGTCTTTGAGGATAAGGACCAGCACTATTTGGAGGTACTTAAGAATGCTGCATCGGCGGAAAAAGGAAAACCGGCATCCAGTCTGTATAATTACAAGATTGCTGTTTTTTTATATCAACAGGGAAACACCTATCAACCTAAAACCAATGAAGAAGAAAACCGATGGAAAACCAAAGCCGCACTGGAACTTTGTGAGCAGGTCATTAAAGAACTTCCTGAAAGTCGCGGAGCAGAAAAATGCATAGCCTTAAAGACACAAATCCTTGCCAGTAGTTTACAATTGACCACGGAAAGGCATGTTCCGGTCAACCAAGCAGCCCGACTATTGGTTACTTATAAAAACTACGATGGGTTACGATTATCCGCCAGACGTATCACGGAAAAACAATGGAATACGCTTCAGGCTTTGTATCCCGAGGAAAAGAAACTGGCATTTATTCAAAAACTGACCATCACAAAAACATGGGAGGCAACGCTTGAAAACGAAAACGATTACCAGTCGCATAGTACCGAAATAAAGGTCCCAGCCTTAGAAAACGGTCAGTATATCCTGTTAGCGGAACCAAAGGAAACCAAAGACAAGACCTTTGCATACGCACAGTTGCAGGTTACCGATTTAGCTCTAGTAGAAACGCAGACCGAGACCCATCAGGATTTTCAAGTGGTAGATAGGAACAATGGAAAACCGATGGCTGGGGCAAAACTGACCTTCAATTACCGCCTTAATTACGATGGTAAGCGACTGAGCAAAACTTTTATTTCGGATAAAACAGGAATCGTTTCCATAAAAAGAGCCGAGAAAGAATGGAGCGATGTGTCCATTACCATTGCCCATAAAAACAACACTGCTTTTTATGCCGATTATTACATTTATAGGGGCTATGACCAAAACATGCCTGGACCTTCCTATCCCTGTTTTCTGTTTACGGATAGGAGTATTTACAGACCGGGACAACCCCTATATTTTAAGGGTATCGCCTTAAAACGCACCCAAGAAAACTCATCTGTTTTGGTAAACACTACTGTTTCTGTTGCGCTTAAAGATGTGAATGGACAGGTCGTAAAAACCACCGATTTTACTACCAACGACTATGGTTCTTTTTCGGGGGAATTTATATTGCCCAGTAACGGACTTACAGGTCAGTTTTCGATACAAGTGAGTTCCACGGATTATAATGTAAGTGGATACACAAGTTTTTCGGTCGAAGAATACAAACGACCCAAGTTCGAGACGACTTTTAAGCCGATTACCGAAACTTACAAAGTAAACGATAGCGTTACCGTAACCGGAACCGCAACAGCATATGCAGGTAGCAGCATTACAGACGCCAAAGTTACCTACCGTGTAAAACGCTCTGTTTACTACCCAAGATGGTACTATTGGCGCTATGCCTATAGAAACACATCCACGCAAGAAATTGCCCATGGCGAAACGAAAACCGATGGTTCCGGTAATTATTTTATCAATTTTAAAGCACTGCCGGACAACACCACCGACAAAAAGTACCTGCCCACCTTCAATTATGAAGTTACTGCGGATGTGACCGATATCAACGGGGAAACCCACAGCACCACTACGTTTGTTACCGTTGGCTACCATACTCTAACCGCAACTATGAGCTTGGCAAACCCCTTGGACAAGGATGCCAAAGACCAAAACCTAATCATCTCAACGAACAACCTCAACGGACAATTCGTACCTGCCAAAGGGAGGATTAAGATGTATAAATTGAAAGCTCCTGAGCAGGTATTACGACCACGAAGATGGGCGGCACCCGATTATGCAGCTTTTACCAAAGCAGAATTCAAAAAACTGTATCCGCATGATGCTTTTAACGATGAGCACGATTCCTCTACTTGGGAAAAAGGCACACTGGTCTGGGAGTCGGACTTTGATACGGGAGCAGCTATGGAACTTGCTTTAGGGAACATTAAAAAATGGTTGTCGGGCAAATACGTATTGGAATTAACTACGGAAGACAAATTTGGTCAGGAGGTCAAGGATGTTTTGGAAACTACCCTTTACAGTCCTAACGATAAAAAATTGGCGGACAATCAACTGTTCAAGATTACTACGGATAAAGACACTTACACACCAGAAGACGAAGTAAAAGTGACCTTGTTTTCCAATGCTGAAAACATAGCGGTAACAGTTACGATAGAGAAGAACCATAAAGTAATCGATACCAAAATCATTCGGTTAAACAAAAATTCAGAAAGTTTTACGGTACCCGTAACTAAGGAAGATATTGGCGGATTTACAATTTCCTATAGCTATGCAGTGTATAACCATTTTGAATCTGGCACCTTGAACATACAGGTACCCTATCCCGACACAGATCTACAGATTGAAACCATCACGTTTAGAGATAAACTACAACCCGGCACCGATGAAACCTGGTCTTTTAAAATAAAAGGAGCAAAAGGGGATAAAGTAACGGCAGAGTTATTAGCTAGTATGTACGATGCCTCTTTGGATACGTTCAGAGGTCATTTTTGGAACTTTAATCCCTTAATTAAGCCAACCTATTATTCAAACAGACGGATAAATGAAGGACGTTGTTTCACAATCAGTTCATTTGATAGTTATCAGGATAACGAGTCATATAGCTACAGCAACCCAAGCTTTGACTCCTTTAATTGGTTTGGATTTTATTTTGGCAATAATATACGAATAAGAGGTTATGCAAGTGGTGTTAACAGAATGATGAAGAAAGGAGCTCCTGGACCAACTACCGAAATGACAATGAATGAAATGGATATTTCCGAAGCTTTAGAAGGTAAGGTAGCAGGAGTTGCTGTCGGTGAGGATTTTGAATCGCAGGCGCCAAGCGAACAGTCAAAAGCCAAACTACCTAGTACTGAAAGCCAAGAAAATAAAAATCTTGAAACAGATACAGGAAAAGTCCAAATCCGTAAAAACCTGCAAGAAACTGCATTCTTCTTTCCGCAATTGCAGACGGACAAGAACGGTAACGTATCCTTCAGTTTTACCACGCCCGAGGCGTTGACCAAATGGAATCTACAACTCTTGGCGCACACCAAAAATTTGCAGAGCGGGTATAGCAGACTTCAGACCTTTACCCAAAAAGAGTTGATGGTAACACCAAACGCTCCCAGATTTTTAAGAGAGGGCGATGAAATAGTAATCAGCACCAAAATTGCCAACCTGACCAAAAAAGCACTTTCAGGGATAGCTAAACTAGAATTAGTGGATGCTGTCACCGGAAAAGACATAACGACCCGATTGACAAGCGCTCCTCCTTTGGGGGAGCCGGAGGAGGCTTCTTTCCAAGTCGACTCCCTTGGCAACACCCAAGTGTCATGGCGTTTAAAAATACCTGAGAACATTCAGGCAGTACAATATAGTGTTATAGCTAAAGCTGGCGATTTTAGTGATGGGGAACAGAACCTCTTACCGGTATTGACAAATCGCATGTTAGTCACCGAAACCCTACCGATGTGGGTTCGGAGCAACCAGACCAAGACCTTTACTTTGGATAAGTTGAAGAACACGAGGTCAACGACACTCAAACATCATAAGCTGACCCTAGAGATGACCAGTAACCCAGCGTGGTATGCCGTGCAGGCACTCCCCT
The DNA here is from genome assembly GCA_964353165.1 of uncultured Maribacter sp. Lineage (GTDB taxonomy): Bacteria > Bacteroidota > Bacteroidia > Flavobacteriales > Flavobacteriaceae > Maribacter. The sequence continues at coordinate 50,759 of CAYGUY010000007.1, read as the reverse complement.
ATTTAATGGAATATCCGTATGAGTGTAACGAGCAGACCTTTTCAAAATATTACGCGAATACGCTGGCTACTCATATAGCGAACAATAATCCTAGGATTAAAGAGGTATTTGACCAATGGGCAAATTCGGATGCTTTGATAAGCAACCTAGAGAAAAACCAAGAACTGAAATCGCTATTGATCCAAGAAACCCCTTGGTTGCGCGATGCACAGTCGGAAATCGAGCAAAAGAAACGGATTGCCCTGTTGTTCAATTTGGACAAAATGAAAAACGAACAGGCAACCGCTTTGAACAACCTAAAACAAAACCAAAAGAGCTCCGGTGCATGGGCCTGGTTCAACGGTGGTTCGGATAGCAGGTTTGTAACCCAACATATTATTGCAGGCATGGGGCATTTAAAGAAGTTAGGTCTCACGCTGAGCCCTTCGGCTCCAATCAGTACAAGCGCTGTCGAGATGCAATCCATGCTCAAAAACGCCATCCAATATCTAGATAACGAGTTCGTCACCGAGTACGAACAAATGAAGAAGTATGCCAAGAATCTCAACGACGACCATTTGAGCCAGACCCAAATTCATTATTTATACATGCGCAGTTTTTTCGCCGATATCAAAACGTCTAAAAAGGTCAGCGATATTCAAGCCTATTACAAAGAACAAGCGCAGAAATATTGGAAAAATAAAGGATTGTATGCCCAAGGGATGTTGGCCTTGATCATGCACCGCAATACCGATGTAAAAACTTCCGGAAAAATACTTAGGGCGTTAGAGGAGAATAGTATTACCTCAGAAGAATTGGGCATGTACTGGAAAGAGAATACCAATTCGTGGTATTGGTATCAAGCGCCAATAGAAACACAGGCCTTATTGATAGAAGCCTTTTCCGAAATTCATCCAAATGACATTACCACCACTGACAACCTTAAAATCTGGCTGCTGAAGAACAAACAGACCAATCAGTGGAAAACTACGAAAGCGACTACGGAAGCGGTATATGCACTTCTGTTGCAAGGCAGTGACTGGCTATCCGTAACCGATGCCGTGGATGTGCTGGTTGGAGGAGAAAAAATAGCACCATCTGAACTGGAGAACGTACAAGTGGAAGCTGGAACCGGATACTATAAAACCGCTTGGAACGGAACGGAGATAGTACCTACCATGGCAGAGGTACAAATTACCAAAAAAGGGGACGGGATTGCTTGGGGCGCCCTATACTGGCAATATTTTGAGGATTTGGATAAGATTACCTCAGCAGACACACCTTTGAAATTGAAAAAGAAACTATTCTTGAAAAAGAACACGAATACAGGCGAAGAAATCTCTGAAGTTACAACCAAAACCAAGTTACAAGTAGGCGATTTGGTTCGCGTACGCATTGAGTTACGGGCAGACAGACCCATGGAATTCGTTCATATGAAAGATATGCGCGCTGCCGGTTTTGAGCCTATAAACGTCATCTCCATCTACAAATGGCAAGACGGATTGGGCTATTACGAAGCCACCAAAGACGCCAGCACCAACTTCTTTTTTGATTACTTGCCCAAAGGGGTTTTTGTATTCGAATACGATGTTCGGGTGAATAATGCGGGCGATTTTAGCAATGGCATTACTACAATTCAAAGTATGTATGCGCCGGAGTTTAGCAGTCATTCAGAAGGAGTTCGGGTGAAGGTAGGAGCCCGTTAAAAAGCCCCCTAGTCCCCTAAGGGGGAACACTACTGATGCAGGAAATAGCGGTGGTTTTTTACTTTTTCCCAGAAAGGGGAAGATGGATTTCAGCGCCGCGAGCAGCACGGAGGGGCTAACAGGGCAAGCCACCATCTTTTTACCTCGAACTTCTACTTTTCAACCATTACCCAAATTAAAAACCAGTTCTAGTTCAAATCTAATTCGAACCTATAAAATTTCACAAACTCACTCAACCCACCAATTCACACATCAATATAACTACTTAACGTAAGGCTCATTTTTTAGGACGTTATGAAAACATAGCTTAGACCTATAATCCTAAAACCATAACAACATGAAAAATGCAGTCAACGTTTCCATCAAAATACCATGTTCGGAAAAATTTAGTAATTTTAGTAAAACAGCAAGTGGAGGATTCTGCGGTTCTTGTCAGGAAGAAGTGATTGATTTTACCAAAATGACATCCAAAGAAATAGGAAATTATTTTGACAGTACCGCCAGGAATACTTGCGGACGCTTTAAAGCCTCACAATTAACAACGTACGCACCTATTATGAAACATACAGCAAATACGAATTTAGTATCCCGTGGTATCGCCATGATGAGTTTTTCGTTACTTTCTTTATGTGCTATTTCAGAGGTCCAGGCACAAGAAACGGCGAATATAGACCACACCACAAAAACTGAGTTACTCCCCAGTAATGCGACTACAATTATGGGTAGAATTGCTGTGCAAGCCCATATAGTGAAAGGAACGGTTCTGGACGAAGAAAATCTGCCACTAGCCGGTGTAAATGTAGTCTTAAAGGGAAGTACGGAAGGCGTTGTGACCGCTTTTGACGGTAAATTTGAGTTCCCTAGAGCCTTAAATGTGGATGACACCTTAGTGTTTAGCTACATCGGTTATGAAAAAAAGGAATATACCATAAAAGCTGGAGAAACAAGTAGTATTGACATTACAATAAACTTTGATGCATCGGACATATTTTTAATGGGCGAAGTTATGGTTGAAGGCGTTTATGAATCCAAACCAACTATTTTTCAAAAGTTCATTTCCCTGTTCAAATAATGAAATGGATAAGTATACTTCTATTTTTCATTAGTTGGTTTTCCTCTGCACAACGTTCCGATTTTAAGCACATCGACTTTAAAAAAGCCGATAGTATTGCCGATGTCTATCACGGTGAGAACCTAAACAATTTACCTATACTGACCCATAAGTTAACGGCCAACTTAACTACGGATATAGAAAAATTTAGAGCTATTTACACATGGGTCGGTATAAGTATTGAAAATGATTACAGTTCGTATTTGACTACTAAGAAAAAGCGCAGGAAACTATCCGGCAACCACGAGGCGCTGGTCGCTTGGAACAACAGTTTTACGCCCAAGGTTTTTGAAAACCTTATCAAACATAAGAAAACAGCCTGTACCGGTTACGCTTACTTGGTTCGGGAAATGGCAGCTTTGGCAGCAATTACTTGTGAAATCGTGGATGGGTATGGAAGAACAGCGACTTTATTTTTAGATGAGAAAAGTATTCCAAATCACTCTTGGAACAAGGTTAAACTCAATGGTAAATGGTACTTGTGCGATGCTACCTGGTCTGCAGGCAAAATTATCATTGACGAACAAGGAGCAAGATTTGAGCAGGATTATTTTGACGGGTATTTTTTGGCGGCGCCAGAACTATTCATCAAAAACCACTATCCCTTGGAAATCTCATCTTCTTTATTATCAGCACCTCCTACTTTTGTAACTTTTCTTAAGGGACCGGTAGTGTACAAAGCGGCATTTAAAGCAAATATGATACCTACGGTACCTCAGCAAATGCATCAAACTATCAAAAAGAACGAAAGTATATCGTTTGGATTCAAAATAGAAGACGCTTTTACTATGGGGGGCATATCCTTAGTTTTAAGCAAAGGTGGCGTAAGGAGAACAGCGAACCCCCAAATAAGCCAAAACGGTAAGGAATATATACTAACCCATACCTTTGACACTGCTGGCAGCTACGATGTTCTCATGAAACTAGGACCTGATTTCATTGCTAGTTATGTAGTTCGTGTAAAACGGAAATAGTTAAAACATTTTATTGTTCCTTACCCTTATACACCCTACCAAGGCTGCAACCACAGGCTGCGTTACCGCAGTTTAATTTTTAGACTACACCAAAAACAGTATCTAAAAGGTAGGACGATAGTGTTTTAGCGAACACAATACCAAGTCCAAGGTATAACAACCACGGCCTTGTTTAGACAAAAACATCTACTTCCGTGATTTTGGAGGATACTTTTCAAATATCCTTACCACAAGCTCCTGCATTTTTTTCTCTTTAACCGCTGGTGAATCCCCTTCTCTAAATGGGGATTCGCTTACAGCCTGCCAAATCAACATATCCTTTTTAGCATCTACAAGGTCAATTATAATCTGTCTAGCAATGTTAGATCCGCCTACGGGAATACCTACAGATATCCCACCGCCTACAGCACCGCCTCCGCCACCAAGACCAACACCAACTGCATTAGCAGATTGGCCCCTAAGCACGGTGCTTTGAATATTTATAAGCATATCAGGTTCCTCCGAAAACAATAAACCCTTAGATTGCAAGGTTGCGTCCATGGCGTTCATTAACCGTCTTTCATCTAACTGACTGAGACCTGTTTCTATATCTGTAAAATAACCAAAGGTCGAATAGGCAGAGAAGTCGGTCTCCTTATCGTAATCGTAATTGACATTAATGGCACCGCAGGAAACCATCAGCAAACATAGAATAGAGGGATATAAAGATTTCATCTGTTGATATTTAGTTGTTTTTATAGGTCAGATGTTATTCGCCAATAAACATCTTGGTTAATATCCAAAATTGTTATCGCTCATTTCATGATTAGCAGTATAGATAAATTTAGGCAAAAACCAAAGAATACGACCGCTTTATATCAAGAATTTGATTCGTTACTCAGCATCGCCCAGAGTTTATCCTTTAGTTCTGTAATACCTAGTTGGGCTACGGAAGATATGAACATAAAAGGAACACCTTGCAGGTCTTTGTCCAGCTCGGTTCGCATTTCGTCCATCAGCTCTTCATCCAACATATCACTTTTAGAAATAGCGATAAGTCGCTCCTTATCTAACAATTCCGGATTATACCTACGGAGTTCGTCCAATAAAATTTCATATTCCTTGCTGATATCTTTACTATCCGCAGGAATGAGAAACAACAGGGTGGAATTGCGCTCTATATGCCTTAAAAAATAGTGTCCGAGGCCCTTTCCTTCGGCAGCACCCTCAATGATACCGGGAATATCGGCCATGACAAAACTCTTAAAATCCCTGTATTCTACAATACCTAAATTTGGTTTTAGCGTTGTAAATTCATAATCTGCGATTTTAGGCTTAGCAGAAGTTATTACAGAAAGTAGAGTTGACTTACCCGCATTAGGAAAACCAACAAGACCCACATCTGCCAATACCTTAAGCTCTAAAATAAAATCTTTTTCCTGACCGTTTACACCCGGTTGCGCATATCTAGGCGTCTGATTGGTAGCTGTCCTAAAATGCCAGTTACCACGACCGCCCATACCTCCTTCCAAAAGCACTTTTTCTTCTCCATGCTCAGTTATTTCTGCCACAATTTCCTGAGTTTCCCCATCTTTAACTATGGTTCCTAAAGGTACATCTAGGTAAACATCTTCCCCATCGGCGCCAGAGCTCCTATTCTTGCTGCCATGGGCCCCATGACCTGCTTTAAAATGTTTTTTGAACTTGAAATTAATAAGCGTCCATAGGTTTTGATTACCCCTTAGGATAATATGACCTCCACGTCCACCGTCGCCACCGTCTGGTCCTCCTTTGGTAATAAATTTCTCTCGGTGTAGATGCACAGACCCTTTACCTCCTTTTCCGGAGTTTAAGAACACTTTTACATAATCCACAAAATTACCTTCGGTCATGAAGTATATTTTAGTTTACAGGCAGAATGCCTTAATACAGTTGCAAAAATACTGAAAACAGTAGGGGTGATGGCCAATCTTGGGCAAAATAAGCTCCTTAGTAATTCTGAGGCAGCGAATCATCTAAATAGAAAACGTAAATCAAATATCCAATGGAAACAAGAATAAAAACCAGTAACACAAAACCACCCACGGTCAAACATCCTCTAAGGGCAACTTTGGGTCCTATAACTTCCTCGGCCATTGATCTATAATTTATCTATCCTCTTTTTAACCATAATTACAGACCATCTACAACTTTGGTCAATCTTTCCGTAATCTCGGTTATGGAACCGATTCCATTAACGCTGTGAAATTTATGCTGCTCCTGGTAATAATCCTTCAAAGGTGCCGTTTTTTGGTTGTACTCATCAAAACGATTTCTAATCTTGCTCACATCTTGATCGTCCGAACGGCCGCTTACTTTCCCACGCTCCAGTAGCCGTTCTATCAAAATGTCGTCATTGGCTTCAAGTGCAACCGTAGCATTAATTTTCATATCCTTGGATTCCAAAAAATTATCCAAAGCTTCGGCCTGTGCAACAGTTCTAGGGAACCCGTCAAAAATAAATCCATCGGCCTCTGGATTTTTATTCACCTCATCCTCTAACATCTTTATGGTAACTTCATCTGGTACTAAATCTCCCTTGTCTATATACGACTTGGCCAAGGTTCCTAATTCCGTATTATTTTTAATATTGTACCTAAAAACATCGCCCGTAGAAATATGTTTCAAGTTGTACTTTTCCTTTAAAAACTCAGCTTGTGTACCTTTACCAGCACCCGGTTTTCCAAATAGAACAAGATTAATCATATATTTTTGGTTTAGTTGGTATACTTCTTTAAGGTTTCTACCCAATTCTTTATAATCTAAGCCATAACCCACAATGAAGCGATCCGGAATATCCAGTCCAACATAATCTATGGCATATTCTCCGTTATACACCTCAGACTTGTAAAAAAGGCTAGCAATCTTAAACTCCTTAACATTGGTATTCGAGAACAAATGCACCAACTCCTTTAAGGTGCGTCCGGTATCTATAATATCCTCCAAAATAATTACGCTCCTGCCCTCAATATTATCTGGTAAGTCTAAAAGCGTCTCAACAATACCAGTGGACGTTAAGCCCTGATAAGAACTTAATTTAACAAACGATACTTCACAGGGATGTTGGTAGGCCTTTAGAAAATCGGCCACGAACATAAAGGAACCGTTGAGCACGCCTACAAAAATGGGAGTTTGGTCTTTATAGTCCTCGGCAACCTTGTCCGCAATGCGCTGTACGGCCTGCTGAATTTCCATTTCACTAAGGAAAGGAGTAAAATATTTGTCGTGGAGCCGTATCAATTCTAACGATTTATGTAAGATGGCAAATATAGTATTTTGACCCGTGTTTTTGGAGCATAAGGAAAGGGATTCTTAGATTTAAACGTATTTTTGTCGGAAACAAAGCATATTTCTATGCTAAAAAAGTCGATCACCATATGGACTATTTTTCGTCAGATTTTAAATTGGGTATTTTAGGAGGTGGACAATTGGGCAAGATGATGCTATATGAAACGCGAAAATTTGATATCCACACCAAAGTGCTAGAGGCCTCGAACCAAGCGCCATGTAAAATTTCGTGCGATGAATTTGTCTTAGGAGATTTAATGGACTTTGATGCCGTATACAATTTTGGGAAACGGGTAGATGTGCTGACCATTGAAATAGAGAACGTAAATCTAGAAGCGCTGGAAAAGCTAGAAGAGGAAGGGTTAAAAGTATACCCGCCCACAAAAGCCTTACGCATCATCCAAAACAAAGCAAAACAGAAATTATTTTATGTTGACCAAAATATTCCCACGGCCGAATTTTCGCGGTTTGCCTATGCTAGTGAAATAGAGGATAGTATAGAAAACGGCGGTCTGGAATTCCCTTTTGTTTGGAAAGCAGCTCGATTTGGTTATGATGGGCAGGGCGTAAAGGTCGTCCGTTCTTTGGACGATGTGAAAAATTTACCAACTGGCGAATGTATCGCAGAAAAAATGATACCATTTAAAAACGAACTTGCTGTTATTGTAGTTCGTAATCCTAGCGGCCAAGTAGTGACCTATCCTGTTGTTGAAATGGAATTTCATCCCGAAGCCAATCAGGTAGAGTATGTCATTTGTCCTGCTAGAATTGATGCCGCCGTTGCCAAAAAGGCACAGGAAGTCGCCCTGAAAGTTTCCGAAAAAATAAATCATATTGGTATACTGGCGGTAGAAATGTTCCAGACCCAGGAAGATGAAATTCTAGTGAACGAAGTGGCACCAAGGCCACACAATAGTGGACATTACAGTATTGAGGCCAGTTACACCAATCAATTTGAGCAACACATACGTGCTATTTTAGATTTACCTTTAGGTAAGACGGACAGTAAAGTAGCAGGTATTATGGTGAATCTCGTGGGCGCAGAAGGGCACACCGGCGATGTGGTATATGAACACATAGAAGAAATTATGGCAATGGAAGGCGTTACGCCGCACATTTATGGTAAAAAGCAAACCAGGCCCTTTCGTAAAATGGGGCATGTAACCATTGTGAACGAGGATATTAACGAAGCCCGAAGGGTTGCTCAAGAAGTAAAAGAGAAAATAAAAGTAATCAGTACGTAATTATGAGTAAAGTAGCCATAGTAATGGGAAGCACAAGCGACCTACCCGTAATGCAGGATGCCGTTGATATCTTAAAAGGATTTGACATAGAAGTGGATGTGGATATCGTTTCCGCTCACCGTACACCCGAAAAATTATTTGATTTCAGTAAAAATGCGCATTCGAACGGATATGTCGTAATTATTGCCGGAGCTGGTGGTGCGGCGCACCTACCAGGTATGGTAGCTTCGTTATCTCCCTTGCCTGTAATCGGTGTTCCCATAAAAAGTAGTAACAGCATTGACGGTTGGGATTCCGTGCTTTCTATTCTTCAAATGCCTGGTGGGGTACCTGTGGCTACCGTAGCCCTCAACGGTGCTAAAAACGCAGGTATTCTGGCGGCACAGATTCTCGGTTCTTCCGACAAATGTGTGCTTGACAAAATTATCCTGTACAAAGAAGGCTTAAAACAAAAAGTGATCGAGGGGGCAAAATCCGTAAACGGTAAACAATGAAAAAAACAGTATTCCTTTTATTACTTCTGGTGCTTTCCTGCCAAACAAAGGAGCATTTTGAAAAAATAGAGTTAAGAAAACCAACTATGGTCAGTATTACACCAGACGACCAAACCATAGCAGCTTTAGAAGAGAAGTGGGGCGAGGAAGATTTCTTTATAATTATTGATGATGTCATGTGGTATCATAGTGAATTAATGATGCTTGTGGACAGCTTGAATATAGAACAGGTAAATACGGACAAAAGAAAAATTACGCTTACAGGAAACAAAAATCAATGGTCTATTGATATGGATACCACCGAAAACAAATGGCGCTATATTTATTTTGATGGCGAAGCATTTTTAGAAACAGACGCTATTAACATGAGCGAATATCTAAGTACTAATTAATTTCCCTAATTCTTTTCTTACATGCACAACCCTTTACTTACTCCTTTTGACACGGCACCATTTTCACAAATAAAGAACGAACATTTTAAACCCGCTTTTGAGAAAGCAATGACAGATGCTAGAGCCGAAATAGATGTAATAATTTCCAATTCTGAAGCACCAAATTTTGAAAATACCATTGAAAATTTAGAATTCTCCGGGCAGCAACTGGACCGCATATCAAGTGTCTTCTTTAACCTCAACTCGGCGGAGACCAATGATGAAATTCAAAAAATAGCGCAGGAGATTTCTCCTCTATTATCTGAATTCGGGAACGATATTACCCTTAACCAAGAACTGTTTAAACGCGTAAAATCAGTTTACGAGCAGCGAGATACTTTGAATTTATCCGTAGAACAACATACACTTCTTGAGAAACGGTATAAAAGTTTTAGCAGGAACGGGGCAAATCTATCCGAGGATAAAAAGAAACGTTTACGGGAAATAGATGCGGAATCCTCAAAACTAAAATTGAAGTTTGGGGAAAATATTCTCGCGGAAACCAACAAATACCAAAAGCACATTACCAACGAAGCCGATTTGGACGGTCTTCCAGAGGGCGCCAAGGAAGCCGCGGCACAGTTGGCAAAATCCAAAGGCAAGGAAGAAGGCTGGTTGTTGACCTTGGATTATCCCAGCTATATCCCCTTTATGAAGTATGCTAAAAACAGGAAACTCCGCAAGGAACTCTCCCTAGCTTTTGGAAGTAAATCCTTCAAAAGCGATGAACTGGACAATCAAGAAAACGTACTAAAAATTGCCAAACTCCGTCATGAACGTGCAAACTTATTAGGTTATAGAACCCATGCCCATTTTGTGTTGGAAGAGCGCATGGCAGAGACGCCGGAAAAAGTACATGAATTTTTGAACGAACTTTTGGAGAAAGCAAAACCGGCCGCCGAACGCGAATTCAAACAATTGGAAGATTTTGCGAAAGAATTGGACGGCATAGACCGACTTGAAAAATGGGACGGTAGTTATTACTCCGAAAAACTAAAACAGAAATTGTTCAGTTTGGATGATGAGCAACTGAAACCTTATTTCAAACTGGAAAATGTTATTGACGGTGTCTTTAAAGTAGCCGAAAAGCTGTTCGGATTACAATTTGAAGAAGTTTCAGATGTAGATAAATACCACGAAGAAGTAAAAACCTTCAGGGTATACGATGCAAAGCAGAACTTTATTTCACTCTTCTATGCCGATTTTCACCCACGAGCTGGAAAACGAGGTGGTGCTTGGATGACTTCCTTTAAATCGCAATGGAAAAAGGACGGTGAAAACGTGCGTCCGCATATTTCCAACGTGTGCAATTTTACGCCTTCTACGGCTACAAAACCATCACTTTTGACCTTTAACGAGGTAACGACCTTGTTCCATGAGTTTGGTCACGGACTGCACGGAATGCTGGCGAACACCACCTACCCTAGCCTATCGGGTACCTCGGTGTACTGGGATTTTGTGGAATTACCTAGTCAGGTTATGGAAAACTGGTGTTACGAAAAAGAAGCGCTTGAACTTTTCGCAAAACACTACAAGACGGGAGAAGTCATTCCTATGGAATTAGTCCAAAAAATAAAAGAATCGGCAACCTTTCAAGAAGGTATGCAAACCATGAGACAATTGAGTTTCGGACTCTTGGATATGTCGTGGCACGGTACCGACCCTACAAATATTACCGATGTAAAAGCGCACGAAATAATAGCTTTCGAAGGAACGAACCTATATCCGGATACGCCAGAAACGTGTATGAGCACTTCATTTGCACATATTTTCCAAGGAGGCTACTCCTCTGGCTATTACAGCTATAAATGGGCTGAAGTATTGGATGCCGATGCGTTTGCTTACTTTAAAGAAGAAGGGATTTTCAATAAGGAAGTAGCTACGAAATTTAAGGAGCATGTACTTTCAAAAGGCGGAACGGAAAACCCTATGGTCTTATACAAGAGATTTAGAGGAGCTGAACCTAAGGTAGAGGCACTTTTAGAGCGGGCAGGATTAATCGCCAGTTAGACCTGTCAGGTTTTTAAAACCTGACAGATCTCGAAACCTTAGTTAGAAACTGTAGTTGGTAGCGCAAGAATCTTGTAAAGGAGTTCGTACACCACATATTTATAGCCCTTCGCAACAACAAGTTTTTAATGGGGAATTTGTCGGCTATTTTAGACATCTAAACCGTTGTTTTAGTTTCATTAAAACAACTAACAAAACGTTAGATGAGAAAGAGTATGCTTCCCTTATTGTCCTTTTTAGTGTTCGCTTGTAGTACTGATTCGGATGTTACGTCCGATGGGCAAAACGAAGACATGACAAACAATGCGCCAAGTGTCTTAAGTCAATCTTTTCAAGTAGATGAACATTCCCCGGCTGGAACCGTAATTGGTACGGTACAAGCATCGGACAATGAAGATGATATATTGACCTACACGATAGACGCGGCCGAGAATTTTTTGATAGACGAGAATACCGGAGCCTTAAGTATAGGCGATGGATTAAAACTAGATTATGAATCTGACCCTGATCTAGACTTTACGGTGTCCGTTTTTGATGGTAATGGCATATCCGATGCAAATATCACTTTAAACATAGCGGACATCAATGAATTTGACGCACTAAGCGATGACCAAAAAGAAGTAGTAAATCACTTTAAGCACTTAACCTTGTTTCAAGACCCTACATCTCCTACGCAAACTATTATGAGAAAGTGGGATGAACCTATGAAATTATACCTTATAGGCGACTTTCCACAAACTGCACAAACCATTGTGCAGGAAGTAATCGCTGAATATAATATGCTTACGGCATCAGATAATTTTAATATATCATTAGTCGATACAGAATCTGAATCTAACGCACAATTATTCTTTGGAACCAAGCAAGAAACAGAAAGTGTTTTCCCAGAAATGTATGACCAAATAAAGGACCTAAACTTGTCTGGCTATGCCATCAGTTCTTTTGTTGGCAACTCTTACAGGAGCTCGCAGATATGGATTTCCTCCCAAACCGCGGCACTTTTTACGCACGAGATGGGACATGCTTTAGGACTTGGACATTCCAATCTTTGTGATGAAGGCAGCGCAAGTGCCATGTGTTCTACCATTTCCCCGAACAATGAACTTTTAGATATTGAAAAAAATGTCATTAGATTCTTTTATAGCGAAGACATGCCAACAGGCTTAAACGACCAGGAAATAGAACAAAGCCTATCCAATTTAATTCTTTTACAAGACTAGTAGACTATGCTATTCAAAATAAGCTCATTTAGAGCTTAACCGACTAAAATTACTTAAGTTGCAATCCTAATATATCCTAAGAGATGTCTACAGATTACAATCAAACAACCGCGTTCCACTATGCGGCCTATAGACCCATGCTTCACGAGCCTATTTTGCTTAGTTGCCTAGGAAAAAGAAAATTCAACCATGGTCTCGATATTGGTTGTGGCACAGGCGTTTCTTCTATAGCCTTGAGAAATTTCTGCACCAATGTAATCGGCGTAGACCCCAATAAAAAAATGCTGTCACAAGCAGTGCCGGCAGAAAGCCTTAACTACCAACTAATGGTGGGTAACAGACTGCCTTTTACCAATAACTCTTTTGATATTTGTACATATGCAGGCGCTTGGTGGTACGGTAAAAGTCAGAAGCTATTGGACGAGACCTTACGGGTCAGTACCAAAAACGGAACCATTCTACTTTACGACTTCGAAGTGGACCTCAGCACCGTTTATAATCGTATGGACCTTGTACCGGCAGACCTAAAAGGTTATGATCACAGTTCAAATTTTGAGGGTTTAGATACCGCTGAAATCATAACTACATCTAAAAAAATAGATAGAAAACAGTTGTTACTCTCACCTTCCCAATTAGCTCATCTTTTATGTTCCGAACAACAAATTTACCAACAACTAGTGCTAAGATTTTCCAATGATGATACTTTTGAACATTTAGTGCAACACATTCTTACATATTTTGGGAAATTTAATATACCTGTTACTGCAATTACCTATTACACGATGTATAAATTATAGCTTGTTTTTCACCAGTAATAATAGCCTAAACCAATCACTTATTCAATCAAAAGAGAGTTAATTAAACGTGCCATAAATACATGGAAGAATTGTGATGTCTTAAATCATAAATATTCGAATATTTAAGGTGGCATCGCCAATAATCTTAACATTACCTATCATAGTATTGCCACCACTATTCACAAAACCATAATCATCTTATTCAAAAACCAATAGCCTTATTTTCCCCTAACTATGCGCAAGAATGGCCATTTCACAACCCTTAAATAGTATTAAAATACATCTTTTACCACAAGACAAATAGCATCAGAAATATTCCTCTGAATTTTATTCAAAACGAAAAGTTTTATGTCTATGTATCCTTACGTATCTTCGTGTCACATTAAAATTGGATTGTATATGAAAAATGCTCACTTAAAATTTTGTTTGGTATTTAGTTTGGCCATTGCTATCATTTCGTGCAAAGACACCCAAAAAAAGGAGGTTGAAGTAGTCAAGGAAGAGGTTGCTTTGGATAGTACGGATTTAGCCCTATTGGAGCTGGATTTACCCGAAGGTTTTGAAATTAAGGTTTTTGCTAGGGGAGTTGATGGAGCACGTTCTATGGCTATGGGAGATAATGGAACCCTATTTGTCGGTACTAGAAACGAGAGCACCGTTTATGCCATACAAGATACCGATGGCGACTATATTGCAGACAACGTAATAGTATTGGACACAATGGCCGTCCCAAACGGAATTGCCATGCGAAATGGGGATCTTTATGTGGCCCAAGTAGGTAGTTTATGGAAATATCCAAACATAGAAAACCAACTAGGGGGAACATTAACCAAAGAATTGATTTACGATGACTATCCCACTGAATTCCATCATGGTTGGAAATATATCGCTTTTGGGCCGGATGATAAATTGTATGTCCCTGTTGGCGCTCCATGTAATATTTGTGATAGCACAAACGAAGACGAGCGTTTTGCTACGATAACGCGTATGGACCCAGATGGCGGTAATCGTGAAATTTATGCAAGGGGTGTTCGTAATTCAGTAGGTTTTACTTGGCATCCAGAAACAGGTGATATGTGGTTTACGGATAATGGTCGCGATATGCTAGGTGACGATACGCCACCCTGCGAATTAAACCATATTACCGAAGCAGGACAGCATTTCGGTTATCCATATTGCCATGGTGGCATTGTAAAGGACCCAGAATTTGGTGATCAGCACCCCTGTTCAGACTATGTTGCCCCAGCCTTACAGTTAGGTGCCCATGTAGCTCCTTTAGCTATTAAGTTTTATACAGCTACAATGTTTCCTCCGGAATATCAGGGCAAAGCCTTTGTGGCGGAACATGGTTCTTGGAATAGAAGCGAAAAAGTGGGCTATAGGATTATGATGGTAGATGTTAAAGACGGTGATGTAGTAGAAAGTAAACCATTTATTGATGGCTGGTTGAACGACGCCACGCAAAAAGCATCGGGCAGACCTGTGGATATACTGTGGTTAAAGGATGGTTCTATGCTTATTTCAGATGATTACGGTGATGCTATTTATAGGGTTACTTATAGCGATACAAGCGTAGCAAGTAGGTAATTACTAAGATGAACTATCCTGAAAAGATATACTTAAACGGTAAAATAGTTGGGCAAGAAGATGCTAAAATATCCGTCTTTGACCGAGGGTTTATTTTTGGTGATGGTATTTATGAAGTAATGGTACAAATAGGTGGGAGATTCTTTTATGAAGAAGCCCACCTAAATCGGTTGCAAAATGGTCTTAAACAAATAAAAATCGATTATAAGGTAAATAAAATTAGGCATGCAATCGACGAATTATTAGACGCTACACAATTGACCGGTGTAGATTGCCTCCTTTATATCCAAATTACGCGGGGCGTTGCACCCAGACAACATTCTTTTCCTAAGGATATCAAGCCCACGGTAATGATGTACGCCGTGCCTAAAATATTACCGGATATTAGTACGATTCATGCACGTGTAATTAGCAGAGAGGACTTCAGATGGTCTCGCTGCGATATAAAAATGACATCGCTACTGGGAAACGTTATGCTTAACGAAGAAGCAATGCAAAACCATTGTTTTGAAACCATTTTATATAGAAATGGAGTGGTTACGGAAGCTTCACATTGCAATGTGTTTTTCGTAAAGAATGAGGTCGTTATTACACATCCGGCAAATGAGTTTATATTAGATGGTATTACCAGACAAGTGGTGGTGGAACTATGTAAAACCTTGGATATTAAAATTGAGGAAAATCCCGTTCCTGCAGTTCTTATTCCTCAAATGGACGAAGCCTTTTTAACTGGCACAAGTACCCAAATTACGGCCATCCAAAAAATTGATGATCATGAATTTTATATTGATGAACAAGTAGGTCCTGTGACACGTAAATTACAAGAAGGTTTTCTGAAGTTAAAAAACTATGCTATGGCTTAGCCTTCATTAGAAATAACACCCATTATTAGTATTCTTTCAAAAATATAATTTTTAATGTTGCTAAAAATGGGATGTCTTTTGCCCAACTGTCTTCTTTGAAAGCTTTGACCACATCTTTTTCTTCAAAAGGGTAAGCAAACCTATAGGTTCTCCTGTTTTTTTTGGAAATCGTTTCCACCCCTAAAGAACTTCCCATCTTAATACAATGTCTCTCTACACTTTCAAAAGATTCGTAGCTGTAAAAATTCCCTATATACCATAATGGATTGTAATAGGACCAGTATTTTGGTTCACATTTTGTATCGGCCTTGGCTTCCTTTTTCATAAACAACTCTTTATCTGCTTGGTTGTTATAGATTCCCTTTCCGTTGTATAATGCCTTATTTTGATAAATTAAAAAACCTTGGTTTTGGTACAAAAGAGAATTTGTGTTGGTGGTTGGTTTCCAATTATTTAATTTCTTTTCTAATGCCTTAGCCATGTTTTTATCAAAAACGCTCATAGAAAACATTCATCCAGCTACCTCAACCAACAATCGCATAGAGTGTATAATTCTGTTATCTAAAACCAATGCTATCCTTGTTGGCACATACTCTTGACTAAACTTATTTAGAGTTTGAGTTCCCTTATCACTAAGCTTAAGGGTTAGGGAATATTTATTATCCGTGTCTATTTTCCCACATCGGACATTCAGCATTTCTTCCATACCAAGAACAATCGGAAATTTTAAAAAAAGCTCACTATCACGATTTTCGATGTTTACAGGGATATCCCTAAAATCTTTACTAACCTCGTAAAACCCAGTAGCCAAGTCCTGAGAAAAGCTAAAAAAAAAGTAGTTCGTATAAAAAACAATTCATTTGGCTCACAATGTTCTTAACTTTAAAACAGACCACTATTGTTGTTAGCGATAGAAATAGACAGCAGCATGGAGACCTATTTTTTTTGAGCTAAGATGGCATCATAACCCCCTTCTAGATTAATTACATTTTTATAGCCCAAGGATAGTAGTTTTTCTTGGGCTTTGGCACTTCTGCCGCCTACTTTACAATACACATAAATGGTCTTATCCTTATCTATTGAAGAAAATTTATCGCTAAAATCTTCATCAAACCAATTAATATTTTGGGCGTTTTCTAAATGTCCAGCATTGTATTCCTGAGGTGTCCTAACATCTACGAGTAGTATCTCTTTAGGATTCTCCTCTAAAAAAGTGCTAATGTGTTTTGACTTTGATTGACCACAACCAAAATTGACTAACAACAGAAAAAAAACAACGATGGATAAACTTCTCATAAACGGACTATTTTTCCAAAAATAACAAATATACCTGGAGTGCAATAATTATAATACTTTTAAAACATAGGAGATTTTATCTGTAATTCAGCTATTTTTGAAACTGACGATTCTTATGACACCACATACATTACAGCCTAAACTTTGGGTAGACAACTATGCAGATTACCTATTTAACTTCGCCGTAGGTAGGGTCAATGATACCGAATTGGCAAAAGATTTGGTTTCCGAAACGTTTTTAGCTGGACTAAAATCTGCCAAGAACTATAAGGGCGATGCTGCGGAACGTACCTGGTTGATAGCTATTTTAAAACGAAAAGTAATTGACCATTACCGAAAAAGCAACTCCAAAAAAGGCAAAGCGGAAGTACGTATGAACTATAGTGCCTCAAGCGATGCAGAGGGCGATTGGCTAGAAGAACAAGTGGCAGACCCGTTTAGCACACTGGAAAATTCGGCTATGGAAAACGAAGAACTAGGACTGGCTATACAAGAATGCATTGCGAAATTACCTAAAAAACAAGCCCTCGTATTTACCATGAAAACCATACAGGGTGTAAATACGGAAGATATTTGTAATGAACTAGACATTAATCCGTCTAACCTATGGGTTATGATACACAGGGCGAGAACCGGCCTGATGGAATGCCTGAACAAAAACTGGTTTTAACTATGATTTCTTGTGACAAAGCAGCACTGATTTGCGACAAAACCCAATACAGGGAGGCTACTTTTTTAGAAATACTAAAGCTGCGCTTTCACCTGTTTATGTGTAAAAACTGTTCTAAGGCAACCGAACAAAACACAAAACTTACAACCCTTTGCGAAAAGGCAAAATTACACAGCCTATCGTCCAAAGAAAAGATTGCCATGAAAGAACAGCTAAATAAACAGATCTAAACCCAATACAGGAATAAGAGCAAACTATACCATGCCATGGGGATTGCTTCTACCCAAAAAGAGGCGAAATAGTTGGACTGATTTCTTTTTGTCGCATTGAGTAGCAGAACTAGCATTACAAAAAGAAACCCTTTTGAGATTACCTCTATTGTAGTCAATTCGTCTTTTAAAAAAGACGCAAGAAAAAACAAGAGTGCCATTAAGAAACCAAAACTCCTTGTTCGGTCAACACCGTAGCGTTGTGGAAGTGTTTTCAACTCTGGATCGTCATACTTTAAATCCCTTATTTCAAAAGGTATCAATAGTGCCAAAACAAAAACAAAACGCTGAAAAGCGACTACTAGAACGTCCCAAGAAAAGTTCTGAGTGTTCGCAACTACGGGTAATAGTACAGTTGCTCCCATCCAAACAAGTGCTACAATAAAGATTTTAAATCCGCCCCAACTCCTCAAATTCTTTGCTCTTGGTAATACCGGTATGGCATACAACGCTGATAGCAAGGCCAAAATAGCCACCCACATATAAATTTGATAGGATAAAAAGTAACCGTGATATAACATTCCAATTGCCGTAAAAAAGCTAAAAACCTGTATATTTTTATGATACTGATTGGCCACTAGAACGTATTTTTTAGCCTCTACGCCGTATTTAACAAAATTATAGCATACAATAGTTCCAAAAAAAAGGAACCAAGAAAGGTGTAAATCTGAAGGAATGTTTAAGGAAAGGGCGGTAATTCCAACCAAAGCCAATACACTAAAAGCAACGTGTACACTGGCATCAAGGTAAAAATCGAAAATACCTTTGATTATCTTCATTAAACAAAAGTAGCTAAACTGTTTACAACCTTGCTTTTTGGTTAAAAACTTTACATGTAAGCCCTTGGAAAACGGGTCCTATGCATGGAATTAATTCTTAATTTCGCACAACTAATACGAAGAAAACTATGAAAACCGACGTGTTCGCATCCCGCCATGTAGGCATACGTGAAGAAGACCTTCGACATATGCTGGAAACTGTAGCCGTAGACAGTTTGGAACAACTCATTTATGAGACCATTCCTGCAGAAATACGGTTGCAACAACCTTTAGAATTAGCGGCTCCCATGAGCGAGCACCAGTTCCTTGGCCACATTGAGGAACTTTCCAAAAAGAACAAAGTTTTCAAATCCTATATCGGATTAGGCTACCATGAGAGCTTAACGCCCTCTGTAATCAAAAGAAACATTTTGGAAAATCCGGGATGGTATACGGCATACACGCCTTACCAAGCGGAAATTGCACAAGGCAGACTGGAAGCCCTTTTAAACTTCCAAACCGTAGTAACAGATCTTACCGGTATGGAACTTGCCAACGCCTCTTTACTGGACGAAAGCACCGCAGCGGCAGAGGCCATGACCATGCTGTACGATGTACGCTCCAGAGATCAAAAGAAAAACGAAGTCTTGAAATTCTTCGTATCCGAGGAAGTATTGCCTCAGACGTTATCCTTATTGCAAACGCGGTCTACTCCATTAGGCATTGAACTGGTTACAGGCAATCATGAAACATTTGAATTCGGAACAGATTTCTTTGGTGCGCTGTTACAATATCCTGGAAAATACGGACAGGTTAACGATTATCGCGAATTTGTAACCAAGGCGAACCAAAACAATATTAGAGTTGCCGTTTCGGCCGATATTTTAAGTTTGGTGCTACTTACCCCGCCGGGCGAATTTGGCGTAGATGTAGTTGTGGGCACTACCCAGCGTTTTGGCATTCCCTTAGGTTATGGAGGGCCACATGCTGCATTTTTTGCCACTAAAGAAGAGTACAAAAGAAATATCCCAGGACGTATTATTGGGGTTACCAAGGATACCGACGGGAAACCGGCAATGCGAATGGCGTTGCAAACCAGAGAGCAACACATAAAGCGTGACAAGGCAACCTCCAATATTTGTACCGCACAAGTTTTATTGGCAGTGATGGCAGGTATGTACGCCGTGTTCCATGGCCCAAAAGGCTTAAAATACATTGCGGATAAAGTACACAATTCCGCCACAACACTTGCTGATGCTTTAGAGCGCTTAGGCCTTTACCAGACTAATAGTTCTTATTTTGATACTATTACCGTAAAGACTGATGCAAAAAAAGTAAAAGCAATTGCCGAGGCTCATGAAATCAACTTCTTATATGTTGATAATGAAACGGTTTCCATTGCTGTAAACGAAGCGACTAGTATAGCCAATTTAAACACAATTGTTTCCGTATTTGCCAAGGCATTAGGCAAGGACACTATTGAAATTCACGAACGCTCAACATCCTATGCCATTCTGGAATCCGTTCAACGCACAGCTCCCTTTATGGAGAATAAGGTATTCAACTCCTATCACTCCGAAACTGAATTGATGCGCTATATCAAGAAATTGGAGCGCAAGGATTTGG
This sequence comes from uncultured Maribacter sp., assembly GCA_964353165.1. Lineage (GTDB taxonomy): Bacteria > Bacteroidota > Bacteroidia > Flavobacteriales > Flavobacteriaceae > Maribacter. The sequence continues at coordinate 30,418 of CAYGUY010000007.1, read as the reverse complement.
CCTTGAACCACAGTATGATTTCTTTGGGCAGTTGCACCATGAAGCTAAATGCCGCTAGCGAAATGTTACCGCTAAGCCAAAGCAATTGGGGGAACATTCATCCATTTGTACCCATTGACCAAGCGGAGGGCTACCAAATCATGCTCAAGGAATTGGCAAAAGACCTCACGACAATAACAGGGTTCGCAGACACTTCCTTACAGCCTAACTCTGGAGCACAAGGTGAGTATGCCGGACTCATGGTTATCCGAGCCTACCACGAATCACGTGGAGACATGAACAGGAATATCTGTATTATCCCGGCATCCGCACATGGTACCAATCCTGCATCAGCTGTTATGGCTGGTATGAAAGTGGTAGTTACTAAGACCGATGAAAAAGGAAATATCGATGTTGCAGACCTAGAGGAAAAAGTACAGCAACATTCGGAAAATTTAGCTGCCTTGATGGTAACCTATCCTTCTACTCATGGCGTTTTCGAATCTTCCATTAAACATATTACGAAACTAATCCACGATAACGGTGGTCAAGTATACATGGACGGTGCTAATATGAACGCGCAAGTAGGATTAACCCACCCTGGAAATATTGGTGCGGATGTATGTCATTTGAATCTACATAAAACTTTTGCAATTCCTCATGGGGGCGGAGGTCCTGGAGTAGGTCCAATTTGCGTGGCATCACAATTAGCGCCTTTCCTACCTAGTAATCCGGTTATAAAAACTGGTGGCGAAAACGGAATTACAGCCATATCCGGTGCGCCATGGGGCAGCGCTTTGGCCTGTCTAATTTCCTACGGATATATAAAAATGTTAGGAGAATTCGGCCTTCGTCATTCCACAGAGATTGCTATTCTTAACGCCAATTATATTAAACATAGATTGGAGGGCAAGTATGATGTTTTATATACCGGCGAAAAGGGAAGAGCAGCCCATGAAATGATTATCGATTGTAGACCTTTTAAAGCACATGGCATTGAGGTTACAGATATTGCCAAACGTTTGATGGATTACGGTTTTCACGCCCCTACTGTTTCTTTTCCAGTAGCTGGCACTATGATGATCGAACCAACAGAAAGCGAGGCTTTGTCAGAACTAGATCGTTTTTGTGATGCTATGATCTCCATACGGGAAGAAATAGATGGTGCAAGTCAAAACGACATGAACAACGTTTTGAAAAATTCTCCGCACACCCTGGATATGGTTACCAACGATATTTGGGAATTCCCATATAGCAGGGAAAAAGCCGCTTTTCCATTGGCTTACGTAAGAGATAATAAGTTTTGGCCTTCGGTACGAAGAGTTGACGATGCATATGGAGACCGTAATTTAATTTGCACTTGCGAACCTATAGAATCTTATGCCGAGGCATAGACTGCTGTAAACCATAATAAAAAAAGGGCTTTCTAAATTTAGGAAGCCTTTTTTTATGATCATATATGTATGGGAATCCTATTGAACATCGTAATTTTTACTATGCACGCATAACAACTGACAGGCTATTAGCCTATATTGTAGGATACTAACCAAATAGAACACTAATGCGAATCGGAATAACGGGAACGGGAAGCTATGTGCCAGCCAAAATTGTAACCAACAAGGAATTTGAACAGCATGAATTCCTAAACACGGACGGTACTCCATTTCAATATGAAAACCCCGTGATTATTGAAAAATTTAAAGCAATTACAGGTATTTCCGAAAGACGATATGCCAACAAAAATCTAAACACTTCCGACATTGCTTTTCTTGCATCAGAAAAAGCCATTGCCGACGCAAATATTGACAAAGAGGAGATTGACTACATTATCTTTGCCCATAATTTTGGAGACGTAACGCACGGACAGTCCCAAAGTGATATGCTTCCTAGCCTAGCCTCTAGAGTAAAACACTTACTACAGATAAAAAACCCAAAATGCGTTGCCTACGACTTACTTTTTGGTTGCCCTGGGTGGATAGAAGGCCTAATACAGGCCAATGCATTTATTAAAAGTGGTATCGCAAAAAAATGTCTGGTTATAGGAGCGGAAACACTTTCACGAATCGTAGACCATTACGACCGCGATTCTATGATTTATTCTGATGGTGCCGGTGCTACCATAGTTGAACAATCCGATAGTCATAGCGAAATAATAGCACATGCGAGTGCCACGTATACCTTTGAAGAGGTTTATTTTCTTTTCTACGGCAAATCCTACAAGACCTCTGAACCAGACACCAAATACATTAAAATGCATGGCCGCAAAATCTACGAATTTGCAGTAAGCTACGTCCCTACCGCAATGAAGAGTTGTTTGGACGAAAGTGGCATTCCTATTGAAGATGTAAAAAAAATACTTATACACCAAGCTAACGAAAAAATGGACGAAGCTATCGTAAAGCGGTTTTACAAAAGCTATGGCCTACAAATGCCAAAGGATATTATGCCTATGAGCATAGGTAAACTAGGTAATAGCTCCGTAGCGACCATACCTACCTTATTAGATATGTTGTTGAAAGGAAAACTTCCAGAACATCAACTTAACCAAGGAGATGTTGTTATCTTTGCTAGTGTTGGTGCAGGAATGAACATCAATACTATTGTTTACAGGGTTTGAAATAGTTTCAAGTTTCTTTAATTCCAGGTTTACAACCTTCAAAACATAAATAACCTGAAACTTGAAACCCAAAACTTGAAACGCTTAAAATGTACGAGAAAACATTTCCTAACAAACGCTTTTCCCATACTATAAAATTCCTAGAAAGGCATATTGCTAAAGGGGAATCTATTTTAGATTTGGGAGTTCCCAATCCGCTATCGGAAATCATGGCTAAACACGGTTATAGTATTATAAACACCAATGGCGAGGATTTGGATATCGATTTTACTTCGGTTACGAATTTTAAGGGAGATGTGATAACCGCTTTTGAAATTTTTGAGCATTTATTAGCGCCACTAAATGTACTTTCACAGATAAAAGCAAATAAACTAGTAACCAGTATTCCTTTACGCCTTTGGTTTTCGCCGGCATACCGAAGCAAGACCGACCCTTGGGACAGACATTATCACGAATTTGAAGACTGGCAGTTCGATTGGCTTTTGGAAAAAGCGGGCTGGGAAATCAAAGACCGTTTACAATGGAATCACCCGGTAAAAAAAATAGGTGTCCGACCACTTTTACGGCTATTTACACCGAGATATTATATTGTTTATGCTGAAAGAAAGGATGTCAAAACTCAATAACAGTCTACCTATCCTTACCCAGGCTTTAAATTGGTACTACAATCTTACAATTTGGAACCGCTAATATGCAATACTATGTAATCATACCGGCCCATAACGAAGCAGACTATATTCGTAAGACCCTAGATTCGTTAATCCATCAACAACTACGACCAAAAAAAGTGGTAGTAGTCAATGACAACTCAACTGATACCACAAGCGACATCATTACCGAGTTTGTTCTAAAGGACCCTATATTCAAAAAAGTGGATTTGAGTTCCTCAACAGAACATATGCCAGGCAGTAAAGTTATGAATGCTTTTAACCACGGACTGACTCAACTGAATGACTCGTATGACTTTATCGTAAAATTGGATGCCGACGTAATTCTACCCAAAAATTACTTTGAACAGATTGCCCTTACTTTTAAAACCAACCCAAAAATAGGCATAGCAGGTGGTTTTATTTACGAACAAAACGATACCGGCCATTGGATACTGAACCATCCTATGGACAAACTACACGTACGGGGTGCGTTCAAAGCCTATTCCAAAAACTGTTTTAAAGCTATTGGAGGACTTAAATGCGCTATGGGATGGGACACCGTCGATGAATTATTAGCACGCTACAAGGGTTTTAACACCCATACAAATCATATGCTGAAAGTTAAACACCTTAGACCTACAGGAAAGGGGTATAATCCAAAGGCAAAACTGCTACAGGGAAAAGCCATGTACAGTATGCGATATGGCTTTATGATAACGCTAATAGCTGCCATCAAAATGGCATTAAAACATAAAAAATGGAGGTATTTCCTAGATAGTATGAAAGGATATTTTAGAGCAAAGAAAAACAATGAACATTTCCTAGTAACAGAAGCAGAAGGTGTTTATATAAGAAAACTGCGTTGGTCAACTATGAAAAGAAAGATTATTCCATAAAAAAACCGCCTCAAAAAGGCGGTTTATATTCCTGTACAAAGGATTTTTTAGAAACCCAATTCCTTTTTAACGTCAGCTAAAAGGTCTTTTCCATTCGCTACGATTACTCCTGCACCTTGTTGGGCGTTCATAACGTAGTCAAATCCTTGCGCAGCGGCTACTTTTTCTATAGCTGCTTTGGCCTTATCAGAAATAGGAGCAAATAGCTCTCCTTGTTTTTTCTGAAATTCCTGTTGAGCGGCCTGTTGTGCATCACCAATGTTTTTCTCAAAACCTTGAATCTCCAAAGCTCTCTTATCGTTTTCCTCTTTTGATTTTGAAGCTGCTTCGTTTTGGTATTGGGTAAGCTTGTTGCGATATTCTGTCATAGAAGCTTCAATATCCGCATTGTACGTCTCTTGTAATTTTTTAAGTTCCGCCTCTGCAGTTTTCATTTCTGGCATAGCGGACAGCAACGCGGTAACATCGATATGCGCAATTTTACTTTGAGCATTTACAAAACTAGTCGCCCCTACGAACAAAATTAATGCTACAGCTATTTTCTTTACGTGTTTCATGAGTTAAAATTTAATTCTACTTTGAGTGTTAATTAATGGTTTCTAATTTAGTAATATACCATCGTTATTGTTTTAATTGATGGTGTCTTTTATAACTTGTTCTTCCTTTTTCTTAGCTTCCCGCTCTTCTAATAACTTCTTTCTTCGTTCCTCATAGGCTTTTTTTCGCTCCTCTCGTAACTTTAGCTGTTCGGCACGTTTCTCATCTGCGGTTTTTGCCCTAGCCTCACCTGCCTCCTTTGCCTTATCCAAGCGTTCTTGCAATGCATCGGTTACCACTTCTTCCTCATCAATTGTTTCTCCCTCTTCTTCAAAGTCTGCAACTGAATTTCTAGTACTGGCCTTTTCGGAAGGCTTACTTATTTTCCTCGTCCGTGATATTCCTCTTAAAACAAGATCGCTAATATCGTGTCTTTTTTCGGAATACAACATTACAACATCCGCAGATTTATCAAAAATAAAATCATATTTTTTATTAGCTCCTAATTTCTGAACCTCGTTGAACACTTGGTCCTGTATTGGCTGTATAAGTCGTCTTTTCTGCAAAATCAAATCACCTTGAGGCCCAAACCTATCTTGCTGATACTCTATCATCTCCTTTTCTAGAATCTGTATATCCTCTTCCCTTTCAGAAATTAGCTCTGGTGTAAGCAACACCTTCTCTGCCATAAGGTCCTTTTTCATCTGATCCAAAACACTTTGCTTTTGCTCTATTTGCACTTTCCAATTCTGTGCCTTGACATTTAACTGCTCCGTTGCGTCTCTATACTCTTCTACATTCTCCAAGATATACTCCATATCAACATAGGCGATACGGATACCTCTTTGGGCGTTCACATAAGAACAGATAGCCATTAGACCAAGAAATATAAGAACTTTTGTTTTTGACTTCATTATTGATAACATTTAATCCAATAGAAAATATCGTGCCAAAATTACTAAAACATTTATAATAAGGTATTTAGCATTCAACACAAGTCTAAAAATTTAAAATTGCTGACCAATAATAAAGTGCGTTTGCCATCCACTCGGACCGTTGCCAATAGATTGCGGCCTTAGATCCTCATCGAAACCATAACCAAAGTCTATTCCCAATAATCCAAATGCTGGCATAAAAATACGCAGCCCCACACCGGCAGCTCTTCTTAATTGAAACGGATTAAATTCCTGAAAATTGTTGAACGAGTTACCTGCCTCTACAAAGGCAAGACCAAAAATTGACGCAGAAGGCTTTAAAGTTAACGGATACCTAAGTTCCATAGAGAACTTATTGTAGATCAAGGCACCTTCTTGCTGCCCGGTCAAGGGGTCTATTGCAGTTACGGATTGGTTCTCATAACCTCTCAACTGCACGATATCCCTACCATCTAATGTAAAGTTATTTAGACCATCACCACCAACAAAAAATCGTTCAAAAGGCACATTACCTACCGCACTATTGTAGCCGCCTAAAAAACCGAATTCCGCATTGGTTCTGAGCACCAATTTATCAACCAGAGTGGTATACCAATCTCCTTTAAACTTTAACTTATAATACTCCAATAATCGAAAACGCTCCTGATCTATTGCTTCCAGCTCTTTACTTTCAGGGGTTATAGCACCTCCTTGGGTCTGTACTATAAGAGAAAGCTCTTCGCTGCGGTTCCTTAAAGCTCTAAAATCCTTATCACTAAACAATGAATAGGGGGGGGTAAATTTTCCAGTAATCTCAAAATTGGAACCACCCCTTGGAAAAATACGTCCTCCTAATATTGCATTTCTAGAGATTCCTACGGTGTAGGCTATTGAGTTGGATTGTCCATTACCAAAATTAAACAAGCCTGTGTTATAATTTCTAAAATCGTATAACTGATAACTCAAGGCATGGGAAATAGTAAAATAGTCATCTGGCCATCGTACCCGCTTTGCCATACCAACAGTAACCCCAGTAATGGAAAATTGCCGATCCTTATCTACTTCTATACCATTTGTTCCCCCAAAAGAAGCCAAAAATTGCTGGGTCCTAGAAAAATTCATATTAAACTGTACCGGCTTTTTACCCCCCAACCATGGTTCTGTGAAATTTAAACTATATACCCTAAAAGTTCTACTGGCTTGTAAGCGCAAAGCAAATGATTGACCATCCCCCATGGGAACCGGCTTGTACATTTCCCCTTTAAACAAATTCTGAATAGAAAAATTATTGAAAGATAATCCGAGCGTTCCAATGAAGCCTCCACCACCATAACCACCTTGTAGTTCTATTTGACTGGAACCGGACTCCACAAGACTCCAATCCAAATCTACGGTACCCGCATTTGGATCTGCATTCAACACATCTGGCGTGATCTGCTCTGCATCAAAAAAACCAAGTTGTCCTAATTCACGAATAGTTCTAATAATATCGGATTTATCGTATTTCTGACCAGGTCTAGTTCGTAACTCCCTAAAAATAACATGGTCATTAGTTTTTTCGTTCCCGTTTACGGTAACATGGTCCAAAAAGGTTTCCTTACCTTCTATAATACGTATTTCAAAATTAATAGTATCATTTGCTGCAGATACCTCTACTGGGTTGATACTAGAGAACAAGTACCCATTATTTTGATACAAACTAGTTATATCGTTCGGATCTGGCTTGCTATTATCCGCGATACGTTCCCTAAGTAATACCCCGTTATAAGTAGCACCATTTTTGATACCTAACACTTGAGACAATTGGCGATCTGTGTAAACCGTATTACCAACAAAATCTATTTCTCCAAAATAATATTTATTACCTTCTTCTACTTTGATATTAAGCTGAATGTTATTCTCGTCGATTTTCGTTAAGGTATCGGATATAATCCGAGCATCCCTAAAACCGTTTTCAGCATATTTATCTACTAGAAGAACTAAATCTTCTTCATAATCCTTTTTGATATACTTTGATTTTTTCCAAAAACGGCCAAGTCTTTTTTTCTTGGTACTCTTCAAGGCTTTTCTAAGTTTTTTATCGGATAGTTGATCGTTTCCTTCAAAAACTATATCGCTAATCTTTACCTTATCTCCTTTATTGATGCTGACCAGCATGCTGCGCGCATTTACTTGGGATGTATCTGCTTTTGTAGCGATCGCAACCTTGGTGTTAAGATACCCTTGTTTTTTATATTTGTTAGCTAAATAATTTTTTGTGTTGGATATAAGGCTTTCCGTAATTTTCTTTCCCTTTTTTAAATCCGTATCCTTAACAAGCTCAGCTACTTTTCTATCCTTTACACCTGTGAACTTAACACTTGTTAGCGTTGGCCTTTCTATGATATTTAGTTCTAGAAAAACATTGTTATCTTCTATATTTGTAATATAAAAATCTATAGAACTGAACAGCTCAAGTCCCCATAATTTATTGATTACGGCACTGATTTGTTCGCCGGGCAGCATAATTGGTTGCCCTACCCGTAGTCCTGTATAGGTCTTTACGGTCTGCTCATTATAGCTTTGTAGCCCCGTAACCTCTATTCCTCCCAAGATATATCGCTTACTATCCTCATAGGATATCTCCTGTGAAGTTATATTGATGGTTAGTAGAAGTAAAATGGTGGTGATTAAGTAGTTCAAAGACATGAACCTGGTCATGTGCTTAAGTGAGTTGTTCGCTAGTTTTTCCAAATCTTCGTTCTCTATTCTGGTAATTCTTTATGGCTTCAACCAAATGATGCTCACTAAAATCTGGCCAAAATACATTGATAAAATATAACTCGGCATAAGCAATTTGCCATAATAAAAAATTGCTGATCCGGTGTTCTCCACTAGTTCGGATAAGCAAGTCTACATCTGGTAAATTGTGCGTGTAAAGATGGTTATTTATAATGGTTTCATCAATATGTTCAGGTGAAATTATATTATTTTTAACTTTGATAGCTATTGCTTTTACGGCAGATTGAAGTTCTTCCCTAGACCCATAACTCAATGCCAACGTAAGAACCATGCCTGTGTTGCCCTTGGTTTTACCCATCACCTCTTTCAACTCTTTGTTGGCCTTGGAGGGCAAGGCAGAAATGTTACCAATAGTATTTAAACGAATGTTATTTTTGTTAAAATTCTCGAGCTCTTTTCTGAGCGAAGAAACCAATAAGCGCATCAATGTTTCGATTTCTAGCTTAGGTCTGTTCCAGTTTTCGGTTGAAAAGGTATAAAGTGTTAGGTATTGGATTCCTATTTTTGCGCAGTGCTCTACAGTAGATTTTACTGTTTTTACGCCATTTTCGTGGCCAAACACCCTGTGTTTACCTTGCTCCTTTGCCCATCTACCATTACCGTCCATAATAATGGCCAAATGGCCAGGCAGGTTATTCCCTTCAATATCTTCTATATTACCCATGTGATGCTTTACTCAAAACAATCGGTACATAATTTTCTACCAAAGGTGTAAGTTAATGTAACCCCTGAAAAAACATACCAATCATCACTAAAAATATTCCCAAAACGGAACTGCTCAAAATTGGAACCTTCAGGATTACTAGCATCCAAATTATCTGTAAATGTGTATCGGGCGCCAATTTCTGCCCCAAAAATAAGAAACTGTTTGATACGATACTTAAAACCTACTGTCATTGGTATAGCAAGGGCCCCGTCTTTTTGAGAAATATCCTGTAAAACTCCTCCATTAAAGTAGTTGTAGTCGTACCTAAAATAAGTAAGGCCAGTATATAGATAAGGTGTGAAAGCAGGTCCTAACTTGTGTAAATTATAATCGACAAAATTGACCTCCAAACCCGCAGAGGCCTCTAAAACGGAATTATCCACCACATAGCCCCTCTGCTGCCTTGCGGTGGTATTGGATTTGGCATCATCCGCAGTAAATTCACCATATATTAAGGTCCCTCGCCAAGCGTATCGCTTGCTCTTGTTCCATTTAAAAATACCTCCAAATGCAGGTCCTGAAGGTGAAATATAATTTGTTCTACCAACGTCGCCAATGGTATTGGCGCCTCCGGCAAAGACACCCACCTCATAGGTCTGGGCGCCAAGTATTAACGATGTGAAAAGAAACAATACGATAAGTACGTGCCTCATGCGGTTTTAATATTTATTCTAGCAAGGTTGTTCGATAAACATTACAGCTTTCCTCACTACTGCTTCCAGAAGATAAACAGTATTTGAACGTATTTATTGTTTAGCGGAAATCATCAGTTACGTTTATCCTCCCCCCAAAGCAGTTTATTCCTGAGGGTTTTCAAAAAGCTTTCGGACGTATATTCAATCATTTTTATAGTAAAAGGCGCTTTTCTTATAGTAATCTCTTGCCCATTCTCCAAAGAAGCTATCCTTGAATCCAACGAAACTAGATGGTTCTCTTCCCTACCGGAAACTTTTAACCTAATCACAGTATCGTCTGAAATAACCAAGGGACGCGCGTTTAAGTTATGGGGAGCAATTGGGGTTAGGACCAAGGACTTAGCTGTTGGAACGATTACCGGACCTCCGCAACTAAGTGAATATCCTGTTGAACCTGTTGGGGTTGAAATGATGAGTCCATCTGCCCAATACGAAGTTAAATATTCATTGTTAAGGTGGGTTTCTACCGTAATCATAGAAGTGGTATCCTTTCTGCTTACAGTAATTTCGTTGAGGGCAAAATTTAAGTCTCCAAACTCTACGTCCAAGGCGGTTGTATCTAGTTGGACCAGACTTCGCTCTACAATCGTATAAGCGCCCTGTACGAACTCTTGAACCACCTTTCTAACATCCTCTTTTTTAAAGGTAGATAAAAAACCTAATCTACCAGTATTCACACCTACTATAGGTATCCCTAAATCCTTAACAAATGTAGTGGCTCTTAAGATCGTGCCGTCACCGCCAAAACTCACAAACATATCAAAAGAACCGTCCAAACCACTGTCGGTGGTAAAGGTTGGGTACCGCGAATGACCTCCACATTCCAAATACAAAACATAGAAGTCAGCTTCAATAAAAACCTTGGCAGACTCGTTTTGAAGTTCTTCAAGAAGCTCTTCTAAAAATTCGATAGCATTATCCTGATAGGTTTGTCCGTAGATAGCAACCTTCATGTTACACGTTTAGATATTTGTCCAAATAATCGGACCTTTGTTTTAAGCCTTCTAAAAACTGGTCATCGCTAGTACCAAAAAGTATATGGTAATTATAACGCCTAAAAGTTTGCACAACTTCATTAAAATTAACCGTGCTAATTTTTAAAGTTACCTGAACAACATCATTCTGAATCTCAGTTATAAAAGCGCCTATCATTTTTGCGTTATTGCTCTCAACAATTTGTGCGATTTCACTAAAAGAATAATCCTTAACACCTGTAGCAACAACCAAAATATTACCGGGGTCCGTAAAAAATGGTATATCTATGAACACGGTAACAATATCCGTTAGGTCATAATAACCCAGCACTTCTTCTTCCGCCCCAATTACCGGCAACAAATTCGCCTCATTTCTTGCGAAAGCCTCTAAAACATCTAGCCAACTGGTTTCCTTTCGAGCAAAGAATGTTTCTAAATCATACCTAGTAGAATCTATTTTTGCCTTGGCATCAACCGTTTCGACATCGTTTTCTGAAAAAACACCTAAAAACCGTCCCTTCTCCGTAATTGCAATATGGGAATACGTACTTTCCTTGAAAAATTCCAAAACTTTTTCAAAAGTATCTTCAACCGTAAATACGGGTATATTGGTAATGATATGTTTTTGTATGTGCATAAGCTTAATAATAACGCAAAATAGTAATAATTAATATCAAAAGGCATGCCTAATTTGTATTTTTGAACCCATCTAAACGAAACCGGACATAATGACCAAGCTAAGTGTAAACGTTAACAAAATAGCCACTTTACGTAATTCACGAGGTGGAAACGTACCCAACGTGGTAAAAGTAGCAGAAGATATAGAGCGTTTTGGCGCGCAAGGGATTACCGTACACCCAAGACCGGACGAGCGGCACATTAAATACCAAGACACTAGAGACCTCGCTAAAATGGTGACGACAGAATTCAATGTAGAGGGAAATCCAAATTCTAAGTTCATAGACTTGGTCCTAGAGACAAAGCCAACTCAAGTAACCTTGGTTCCGGACGCCGTAGACGCCATTACGTCCAACGCAGGATGGGACACGGTAACACACAGAGAATTCTTAACCGATATCATAACTACGTTTAAAAAAGCGGGCATACGGACCTCTATATTTGTTGACCCCATTACCAGTATGATAGATGGGGCGAAAGCAACTGGGGCCGACAGGATAGAACTCTACACTGAAAGCTATGCCCAAGGATTCATACATAACAAAGAACAGGCGATAGCTCCATTTGTATCGGCAGCTCTGCGAGCTAACGAACTCGGTATTGGAATTAACGCAGGCCATGATCTTAGCCTGGATAACATTCAGTATTTTAAAGCGCACATACACGGACTTTTGGAGGTTTCCATCGGCCATGCGCTAATCTGTGAATCCTTGTATCTAGGTCTGGAAAATGTCATAAACATGTACCTAAATAAATTAAAATGAACCCTATCCTACATGCTAAAGTCATAGGTACAGGAAAACCCATATGTATTTTACATGGTTTTCTAGGAATGTCCGACAACTGGAAAACCCTTGGCGCTGCATATGCGGACAAAGGTTTTAACGTGCACCTGATAGATCAACGAAATCACGGCAAAAGCTTTCACAGCGAGGATTTTAATTATGACTTTTTAGCCAATGACCTAAAGACCTATCTTGACTCCAAAGAAATTAACCCAACAGCACTGATAGGGCATTCCATGGGAGGAAAAACGGCCATGCAATTTGCATGTAGCTTTCCCGAAATGACTCAAAAATTGATTGTTGCAGATATAGCACCAAAATTCTATCCACCACATCACCATGAAATTATTACCGCTCTACAGGCCGTAAATTTAAACGAGATAAGGTCTAGAACAGAGGCGGACCAAGAACTTCAAAAACACCTTAAAAATTCTGGAATTCGTCAATTTTTGCTTAAAAACCTTTATTGGACCAAAGAAAAGAAACTTGCCTTTCGTTTTAATCTTAAGGTCTTAAGCCAAAAAATGGAAGATGTTGGCGAAAACATTAACAGCACGGATAGCTATACTGGACCTACCTTATTCCTTAGGGGCAGCAAATCAGAATATATTACTGAAAGTGATATTACCGACATTAAAAAACACTTTCCAGCGGCAACCATGGATACCATCTCAAATGCTGGACATTGGCTTCATGCAGAGAACCCAAAGGAATTTTTGGAGAAGTCTCTTTTATTTTTAAGCTAAATCAAAAATTAGCAGGTACATTTATTTTAGTATCTTTAAATGCATTCCTTTATTAACAAAACAACCCAAAAATAATCCGATATGAAACTTATACTTAGAACCCTTTTAAGCGCACTTGCCGTTGTATTGTTAGCCAATATTTTACCTAACGTATATGTAGACTCTTATTTGACGGCGATTATAGTCGCGGTTGTACTTAGCTTATTGAACTTTTTGGTTAAACCTATCCTTGTAATTTTAACATTACCCGTTACAGTGCTAACCTTAGGGCTATTTTTATTGATAATTAATGCGCTAATTATTCTATTAGCAGACAATTTGATAGCAGGTTTTAGTGTGGGAAGCATATGGTGGGCCTTACTATTCAGCTTATTACTTTCATTCTTACAATCTATTCTTTTCTCCCTATTAAAAGAGGATAAGAAATAAGGGAGTTAAGATTTGAAATTCAGTAGGTTGAAAACTTGTCAAAGATTCTAAAATAGCGTAATTTTGCATCCGATTTTATTTAAGAAAAAGATACCACGGAATGAATATTACAAAAGAGCAGATAGATGATTTAAACGCTGTTGTTAAAGTTGCTATCACCAAGGAGGATTATCAAGACAAAGTAGACACGATTCTTAAGGATTATAAAAAACAGGCGAATATTCCTGGTTTCAGAAAAGGACAGGTTCCTATGGGCCTTATCAAAAAGCAATACGGAAAAGCTGTATTGGTAGATGAAGTCAACAAATTGTTGCAGGATAATCTTAACAAATACCTTACTGAGGAGAAGTTAGATGTACTTGGAAATCCCTTACCAAAACAACAAGACCATTTTGATTGGGACAAGGAAGAACTGGCATTTGAGTTTGAGCTTGGACTTGCTCCAAATTTTGAAGTGGCCTTAAAAACCAAAAAACCGATTACCCATTATAAAATTGTTGCGGATAAGAAGATGATTACCGAACAGGTAGAGCGCATCCAAAAACAATACGGGAAATTGATTTCCAAGGATGCGGTAGAAAACAACAACGAAGTGTCAGGTACTTTTATCAACGAGACCGAAGAGATAAATAACCAGACTTTAATAGAGTTGGATAAACTTAAAAGCAAAAAGGCCAAAGAAAGTTTATTAGGCAAAAAAGTAGGGGATGTTGTCACGCTAAGGACTAAGGGATTACTAAAAGAAGATCATTTATTGGCAAGCATGTTGGGTATTTCTGCAGAAAAGGCAGAGAAATTTGATATTGACGTTAGCTTCACCATTTCAGAAATAAATGAGAGAGAGTACGCCGCACTTGACCAAGAACTT
>CAYGUY010000007.1:0-16153 GCA_964353165.1 uncultured Maribacter sp. | reverse complement strand
ACTTTTTGATAAGCTTTTCGGCAAAGACAGCGTAAGCTCTGAAAAAGAATTAAGGGCCCGAATTGCCGAGGATTCCGAAAAGCAGTTCGAACAGCAGGCCGATCAAAAATTACTGAACGATGTAACCGAATATTTCATTGAAAACACAAAGTTTGAACTTCCTTCAGGATTTCTTACAAAATGGATTCAAGTAACCGGAGAAAAGGAACTCTCCGAGGAAGAGGCCGCAGAGGAATTTAAAAAATCCGAAAAGGGATTACGCTACCAACTTATTGAAGGTAAAATAATAAATGAAAACAACCTTCAGGTACAGTTTGATGAGCTAAAGGAATTTGCAAAGGGATTTATTAAATCCCAAATGGCACAATTTGGACAATTAGACCCAAAAGAAGAGGAGTTGGACAACATAGCTGCTAGAGTTCTTGGCAATCAAGATGAAGTCAAAAGACTTTCAGAGCAGTTAATGAGCCAAAAACTGTTGAACTTTTATAAAGAAAAAGCAAATCTTAAATCAAAGGAGGTCACGTATGAAAACTTTGTCAAAGAGGTTTACGGATAGTATTCGAATAATAAATTAAGTATCTTTACGGTGCCGGAAATTGTTTTTTCGGCACCTTTTTTTGGCTTTCAATACATCAAGGAAATACAGTCCTTGGCCAATTAAAGTGCAAATACAGCGTTTGAAGCCAGCAATGGTAAGTATTCAGAAAAATCGAATTAAAAATGGATTACGGAAAAGAGTTTAAAGACTACGCAATAAAGCATCAAGGTATAAGCAGTACATATTACGATCGCATCATGAGTAGCATGTACCCCGTTAATATGACGCCTAACATTATAGAAGAAAGACAAATGAACGTAATAGCCATGGATGTATATTCCAGGTTGATGATGGATCGTATCATATTTCTTGGCACTGGAATTAACGACCAAGTTGCGAACATTGTTCAGGCCCAGTTATTATTCTTAGCGAGTGTTGATGCCTCCAAAGACATTCAAATCTATATTAATTCTCCTGGAGGAAGTGTTTATGCCGGCCTTGGCATATACGACACCATGCAATTCATAAATCCGGATGTAGCGACTATCTGTACAGGAATGGCAGCATCTATGGGTGCTGTACTACTATGTGCCGGAGAAAAGGGAAAACGTAGTGGATTACAACATTCTAGAGTGATGATTCACCAACCTATGGGCGGAGCTCAAGGACAAGCTAGCGATATAGAGATTACGGCAAAAGAGATCTTGACCTTAAAAGATGAATTGTACGAAATCATAGCAAACCATTCTGGGCAAACCGTAGAAAAGGTTCATGACGACAGTGATAGAGATTATTGGATGAAGGCAGATGCAGCGTTGAAGTATGGAATGATCGATGAGATTTTGGTGAGGGAAAAGAAATAATTTCGACCAATTTATCGTATTTATGTAGTAATCGTAAACCAAAAACGCGATACGTTCGTTATGGTTTAGGTCTGAGTAGTAATTGTATGGCAAAAGAAAATTTAGAATGTTCGTTCTGTGGACGAAAAAAACCGGAAACTAATTTGTTGATTGCGGGTCTGGATGCGCATATCTGTGATAGATGCATTGAGCAGGCGCATGGTATTGTTGCGGAAGAATCCAAGCAAACAAAAACAAATGATCTTTCTTCCGAACTTGTACTAAAGAAACCCCTTGAAATAAAAAACTTTTTGGACACCTTTATTATTGGTCAGGAACGCACCAAAAAGGTAATGTCCGTTGCGGTGTATAACCACTACAAAAGATTGCTACAACCTTCTTCCAAAGAAGATGACATAGAAATTCAGAAGAGTAACATTATTATGGTTGGGCAGACCGGTACGGGAAAAACCCTGATGGCGAAGACCATTGCAAGAATGCTCAACGTTCCCTTAGCCATTGTTGATGCAACCGTTTTAACGGAGGCAGGATATGTTGGTGAAGATGTTGAAAGTATTCTTACCCGATTACTTCAGGCAGCCGATTATAACTTAGAAAAGGCCGAGCGTGGAATCGTTTTTATTGACGAAATAGATAAGATCGCCCGTAAAAGCGATAACCCTTCTATTACACGTGATGTTTCCGGAGAAGGAGTACAACAAGGCTTACTTAAACTTTTGGAAGGTACTGTAGTTAATGTACCACCAAAAGGAGGTCGCAAACATCCGGATCAAAAGTTCATTGAAGTAAACACCGAAAATATTCTGTTTATTGCAGGAGGTGCTTTTGACGGTATAGAACGCGCCATCGCTAAAAGATTGAATATGCAGGCCGTTGGTTACAATGCCTCTAAGGTTGACGATAAATTGGATGAAGCAAATATGCTACAATATATTATACCTAAAGATTTAAAAGAATTTGGCCTTATCCCTGAAATAATTGGTCGATTGCCCGTGTTAACACATATGAACCCTTTGGATAAGAAAACCTTACGTGCCATCCTAACGGAACCAAAAAATGCCATCATAAAGCAATATGAAAAGCTTTTTGCCATGGACGATATTACCTTTACCATCACGGAACAGGCCTTGGAGTACATTGTAGACAAAGCGATAGAATATAAGCTGGGTGCAAGAGGTTTGCGTTCCTTGTGTGAAGCTATCTTTACAGATGCGATGTTCGAAATGCCAAGTAACGATGAAAGCGAATTTAAAGTAACTAAACCGTATGCTGAACAAAAATTATCATACGAAACGGTCAAAAAATTAAAGGCGGTTTCTTAACTATAACAGTTGGGTGGATAGCCCTAAACCAAAAAGAGTCAAAAAAAGGATTCAAAAATGAATGCTTTTTTTGACTCTTTTTTTATCATTAACTGTTCGTAAAAGATAAAGGTCTAAACTGCCTTTTTTGCTTTTGGAGCAGCTATCTTGGTAACTTGCTGTAATAAATGCAAGCATACCTTTTTGATTACTTTTTCATCTGAATATAGGGTATGACCGTAATTAGGCATAATCTCCATTTCCAATCCTAAAACATCCGCCCAGGTATCTTCTGGTCTAAACGTATCGTTACCGCCGTAAAGTAAGGTAACGGGCACGGATGGTTTATCATTTTCCATTCTAATTCTCGTAGAGGACACATTGTATAATGATTTTACAGGAAGTCCCTTTTTTGCTGCATTCCACACGATAGTACCACCTGTACTAAAGGCAAGGTAATGACATGGTTCCTTCTCCTTTTTTAACAAATGCGCCACCGCGGTATCTATACCTCCATGGATAAAAGCATTATGAATATTTTCTTCCGAATTAACAGTCAAATCTAAATTAGCCAATTGTTGACTATCATAAAATGTGATATCGAAATACTGTTGTAGATACCCTAGATATGAAGTTATCCAAAGTCCCTTTCTTGCGCCCCACATGTCTGAAACAATTACTAATTTTTCTGCCATGATGATTGTTTTGTTTAGTTGTTCGGTTAAGTATTATTTGTCTAAAGTCTTTCATTAACGGCAAAAACTAGTATTTATTTGTTCATTAGGACAAAAACATCGGTATAAAACTAGAACGGTAGTATTATAGCCTTAATAATATTAGGGTAGGCCAACGAGTAACCGATTAAAAACGATGGATGGTACCAAAGTAACCACAAGCGTCGAAATTTAATTCATTTGGCAAACCTTTAGCTAGACCAGATAGCTGAAGTAATTTTTGCAAAATAGTACACTCAACCACAAGTTATGACAATGACAACAAAGACCAAGCTTGCCCTATCCGTTCATTCGCAGTAACTCTTCTATATAATCCCGCTTGTTGGATAGTCTGGGAATTTTGTGCTGACCACCCAACTTATCGTTTGCCCGTAACCAATCATAAAACAGATTTTCTCTGGCTACATGTACTTTCGGCATTTTTAATGTAGTGTTATTATATCGTTTAGCTTCATAGTCAGAATTTAATGACTTTAACGCATTGTCCAGAAACTCCGTAAAGTAATCCAAATCCTTTGGAGGTGTTCTAAACTCGATTACCCATTCATGAGCGCCCTTTTCCTTACCCGCCATAAAAATGGGTCCCGCCGTATAATCCTTAATCTCTGCGCCGGCTTTAATACAAACGGACTTTAATGCCTCTTCCGCGTTCTCAATGATCAGTTCTTCCCCAAATACATTAATGTGATGTTTGGTTCTACCGGTTACACGGATACGATACGGTTTTTTAGAAGTAAAGCGGACGGTATCCCCAATTTTGTAGCGCCATAGCCCTGAATTGGTAGTAATAATGATGGCGTAATTCTTACCAATCTCCACCTCCCATAACGGAATAGCCCTTGGTTGCTCGGTATTATATTCATCCATAGGGATAAATTCATAAAAAATACCATAATCCAGCATCAACAAAAGGTCATCTGCATTGTTCCTATCTTGAATCGCGAAAAACCCTTCGGAGGCGTTATAGATTTCGTAGTATCTAAAACTTTTTCTAGGAAAGAGTGCCTTGTACTGCTCTTTGTACGGACTAAAACTCACCCCACCATGAAAGTAGACCTCCAAGTTTTCCCAAACCTGAAACAAATTATCCTTGCCCGTTTCTTCCAGCATATTGTTTAAGAGCACCAACATCCATGAGGGCACACCCGCTAAACTGGTAACGTTTTCCTGTATGCTCTCCTTAATGATAGCCTGTAACTTTGTTTCCCATTCGCTCATCAACGACACCTTATTACTGGGCGTACTACTAAATTCTGCCCAAAGGGGCATATTGTCTATAAGGATGGCGGAGAGGTCCCCAAAAAAGGAACCATTGTCCTCGTACAGTTCCTTACTCCCGCCCAACCGCAGACTCTTACCCGTAAATAATTGGGAGTTTTCATTATTATTAAGATAAAGACACAGCAAATCCTTGCCCGATTTAAAATGACAGTCCTCCAAAGCTTCCGTACTAACTGGTATAAATTTGCTCTTTGCATTGGTAGTGCCGCTACTTTTTGCAAAAAGCTTAACGCTAGTAGGCCAAAACAGGTTTTGTTCCCCTTTGCGGGTTCGTTCGATTATGGGTTCCATTACCTCATACGAAACAATAGGAACGCGCTCGCGAAATCTTTCATAATTACTGATCGACTCAAAATCATAGATTCTTCCTATCTCTGTATCTTCTGCAATTTCAAGAAGCTGCAACAATACTTCTTCCTGAACTTCTTCTGGGTATTTTAAAAAAAGCTCTATTTGATGATAGCGCTTTTTAAGCAACCAAGAAGCTATGGAATTGAAAAGCGGAATGGGCATTTTTAGGTATCTTTATACGCCTAAAATAGGCTATATCCCTATCATTTTCAAATTCAAGTATTAATTAAACCTTACATATGCAGTACGAAGGTGTTTTAAGAAAAATGCAGACCGAAATCGGCAGTCCCATTCAATATTACCTTGTATTTGAATCGGATTTCCTAAACCTAAACCAAGTACTGAACAAGGAAGTATCCATTGACTTCATAAAACACCAGTGTTTACATTGTGGAAACGACCGACCTATTTTTAGACAGGGATTCTGTAAATCCTGTTTTTTTGAAATTCCGTCTGCGGGGGACTGGATTATGAGACCGGAACTGAGCACCGCTCATTTGGATAAAGAAGATCGCGATCTGGTCTATGAAAAAAGAGTGCAACTACAACCCCATATCGTGTACTTGGCAAATTCCAGTAACGTAAAAGTAGGCGTTACGCGAAAAACCCAAGTGCCCACACGGTGGATAGACCAAGGCGCGCACGAAGCTATTGAAATAGTAGAAGTACCCAATAGATATTTGGCAGGTATTACGGAAGTAGCCTTGAAAGACCACGTGGGCGATAAAACCAACTGGCGCAAAATGCTGACCAACACCGTAGATGATGAAAACTTGGTGGAATGGCGGGCGAAGTTAAAGCAGTATATCCCAGAGGAGGCACAACAGTACTTTCTAGAAAATAATTTCGAAACACATATGCAGTTTCCCGTGCTACGGTACCCAGAAAACGTAAAAAGCTTAAACCTGGATAAAACACCCAACTACAAAGGCATCCTGAAAGGGATAAAAGGACAGTACCTCATCTTTGAGGATAATACCGTTTTTAATGTGCGTAGTAATGAGGGGTATTATGTGGGGCTCAACATTAGTTGACCGTATCCTTTTTAGCCTCCGGCTTTTTCTTCTTCCCAAAAAGACCTCCTAGAATATCCTTGGCGGCGTCTTTAACTGCGTCTTCCTTTTTAGGAGGCACAGTATCTGTTATTGCAGTTGTGGAGTCTGTTTTCTTAGTACCGCCCAACAGACCGCCCAATACCTCTTTGGCGCCTTTTTTTAAGGGGTCTTCGGTTTTGGTGGAATCTTCTGTATCCGCGTTGTTACCGCCCAGCAGACCACCAATCAAGCTCTTTGCCTTATCGGTTCCTTTGGCGATGAGTTTTTGTTTTTCGATCTCTACAAGCTGTGCCGTTAATTGCTTTACGCCAGATGTTAAGTCGGTACTTACTTGGGGACTGTTATACATTCCGCCGATATTCGCCGTAAGCGGTATGCTTAGATTTTCTAGGGCAGGATCATTGATTTTGGCTAGCAGGGCATTTATTTCCTTCCCAAGGTATTTGGAAGGAACCTGCATAGCTGCGGTATAGTTTAGTTTTTGATCAAAGGTATGGTTACCGTCTACCGTGATACTTATATCCTTGTAGCTAAAGGTAAAGGGCTTTACGGAAACCAAGCCGTCCTTGAACGAAAGACTGGTCTTTAATTCCTTCAGGTCCAAATCTTTTAGGTTTATAAAATCCAGTTTGCTGTCCAAGGCCGAAAGCACGGGCGCATTTTCCGCGCTGATTTCCTTGGCCATTAAATTGGCCAGGATATCGCCGCTTAAAGACAGTAGGTCCGGTGTAAAATCATCCGTTAGATTACCGGACAATTCCATATCCGAACTAAACTTGCCCTGAAGCACTTGGGCAATCGGTGCCAGTACCTTGAAGAGCTCCAAAGCCTTAAATGTCTCCCCTATTTGCAGCTGGTCCATTCCCAATTTCATGGCAAAGGTGGACACGTCATTCTTGGTAGACACTTCGCCATTAAAGCCTATCTTACCGTTGAACAAGGAAGAGGTCATATTGCTCAACTGGGCGGTTTCGTCCTTAATTCGCAGATTTCCTTTTACGTCTTTAAGGGTAATATTATCATAGATAACCGTATTTGCAGCGGCGGTAAAGCTTGCATCAAGAAAAGAGGGTATCTTAATTTTTTCCGATGGCTCACCTGTTTGCTCGTTTTCAGCTGCCGTGGTAGCTCCAGTTTCCGCTACCATAAAATCACCGATGTCAAAGGTGTTGGATGTTAGGTTGAAATTCCCCTCCACTTTTTCATCGTTGAACATATACCCCAACAAATTATTGATGGTACCGGTAATATTAAAATCGGTCTTTCCTGTAGATCCGTTGAGTTCATTTAAACTAACCGTTTTGGGGTTAAAGGTTACGGAGGTCGATTTGAGCAGAACGGGATTCGCCATTTCACTGGAGCTGTATTCAAAATCCGTTAACCGCATATTCCCTTCGGCACTTGTCTTTTCGTATTCCTTACGCTCCAAGGTGGCCATATCAAAAGCCGTAGACATGTCTGCATTCAATAAACCCTTTAGACGAAGTCCCTCTGGCATAGGATAGGCTTTTTCTAAATTTGCTAGGTTCATTTTACCGTCCATATGCGCCTTCACTTTGGTGTTGCCCATCAGTTCGGAAATATCCGAGCTAAGGTTAAAGCGATCGTCATCTATGGAAAAGGAAGCTTTTTTAATGGCTACGGATGTATCCTCTGTTAGCCCGGTGGTGTTATTTATAGCGATATCCATAAATATATTTCGCACCGCTTTTGGCAAATCAGGATATTTGAAAGATGCGTTTTTAGAATTGATGTTGATATTGAACTTAGGAATATGCAGGTCGTCCACAATTCCATTGAAACTTCCTTCAAGGATAAAATCGCCCGTGGTAGTAACCCCTTCAATATTTTTAGCATACTCCTCCGGAATCACCCCTAAAAAATTCTTGAAATCCGAAGAAGGTGTCTTAAAATTGATGGCTACTTCTTGGTTGTCGTCGTTCAATTTAACAAAACCGTCAAAAACCAGAGGTAATTGATTGATCATGGCCTCATTCTTTAAAAATGAATAGGTACTCGTGTTTAGGTCTATGCCTATCAGGGCATCTAGCCGTATCTTGTTTTTATTGAGGTAATTGGTACTGTCCATCTCGAAGGAGACCAAGGCATCGGTATGGGTATCCAGTTCGGAAGTTGCCAAAGACAGGTCTCCTGTTCCGGTATGGTTAAAATCGGTCAAGGCCAAACGGATACCGGTTGACATATCCGTATAAAAAATCCGTGAATTGCTAATCTCGTAGGAATCCATATTGAATGAAAATCCACTTGTCGTATCTTCCGGTGCTGCCGGTTCCGTTGTGTCCGTAACGAGTGCTATATCGTAATTAGCATTTTCATTGGCATCTACCTTAACATTTACCAAGGCATTATCCATATTGAAACTACTTACGGAAATGGATTCGCTGGAACCTTTAAAAAGCTGCATGATTCCCATGGTCAAAGAGGCCGATTTTGCAGCGAACAAAGTATCGCCCTCAAAAGGAGCTTTGTTCAACAGACTCACATTCTCCAAACGCACGCTCGCATTGGGAAAACTACTGATGAGACTTAAATCCGCATCGGAAAAATCCAAGGTGGCGTTTACATTATTGTTTACGTTGTTTTTGATGATGTCGCCTATTTTACCCTCCAAAAAGAAAGGTACTGCCACCAACACTCCGATAATCAATAAAAAAACAATCCCTACTATTCGTAAAATTTTCTTTTTCATCCTTAGTTTATCTTACCCTAATTAACTGCTAAATTATTGGCTGTCGAGGTCAATCTCCTCACCCATTTCCAAATTAAACCGCTTGCGCATTAGATATACGCACAAATACAACAAAGGGGTGTCCAGAAATGCTATAATTATCTTAAAAATAAATCCACTTATGACCAAGCCGGTAAACTTGTCCCATGGGATTTCACCAAACGAACACAATAGGGCTACAACGGTAAAAGTGTCTATCAATTGTGAGGAGAAAGTAGAAAAATTATTCCTGAGCCATAAGTATTTGCCTTTGGTCAAGCCTTTCCAGAAATGATAGAGCTGTATATCTACGAACTGTGCCAACAAATAGGCCATCATAGAGGCAAATACGGCAACAATGGTATTCCCAAAAACAGAGGTAAACAAGGCGTCTTGGACCGGAGACCAAGATGTGGCAGGAACCGCATTGGCCGTGTAGACGATAAGGAGCGAAAAAAACGAAGCGAAAATACCGGCTACCACAATCTGGTTCGCCTTTTTCTTGCCAAAGATTTCCGAAATTAAATCGGTAATCAAAAACGTAACCGGATACGGCAGTATTCCCACAGATATTTCAAAAATCGAAGCCCCAAAAACGGTGATATCGCCAAAGGGATTCCAATAAAAAAACTTTTGAAAAATAAGATTGGAAACGACCAAAGAGGTTATAAACAGTGCGCCAAGGTATAAGTAAATACTCCGGGCCAATAGGGTATCCTTTTGCGTCATCCCTTACTTTATATTCAAGGTAAAGGGCATTTTTGCTTGGATGCCTTTTTGCTCCATACCCGATTTCAAATCTTTTAAGACCTTGTAGTTCTCCTCTCCTATTTCATCGCTGATCATTTTAGTTTTCAAGGATAAGCTAGCCCCTTCCAAATCTTCCATGAGTCGCTCAAAACCTGATTTGTATTTGGGGTACTTTCGTATGCCATAGGTATCCAGTTCCGCCATTTCCGCCGCAGCGGCAATAGCATCTTCCAAGGTGCCCAATTCATCCACAAGACCAATACGTTTGGCATCTACCCCGCTCCATACGCGTCCTTGGGCCAAACTGTCCGCTTGGGCCACGGAAATACCACGGCCTTGGGCAACGCGCTCCAAAAACGTATCGTAGGTTAGTTCTATACTTTCCTGTACCTGATTGCGAAAGGCATCGCTCATAGGTTCGAACAAGGAATAATCTACCGAGTTTAGGTTTGTTCCAACCTGTTCTGCGTTAATGCCAATATCCTTAGATAGTTCACTAATATTTGGAATTGTTCCAAAGACACCAATAGACCCGGTGATGGTAGTGGGTTCCGCGTAAATTTTATTAGCACCAGCGGCGATATAATACCCTCCCGAAGCCGCAACATTTCCCATTGAAACGATTACGGGTTTTTCTTGCTTTGTGAGCTCTACTTCCCGCCAAATGATATCCGAGGTAAGCGCACTACCCCCGGGAGAATCTACCCGCAACACAACGGCTTTTACATTCTTATCCTCACGTGCCTTGGTCAATGCTTTATTGATAATGCCTTGTCCAATATAGTCCGGACCACCTTCCCCGTATAAAATTTCCCCTTGTGCGTAAATGACGGCAATTTTATCGTTACCCGTAGCTCCCTTTTTCTTGTTAGAATACCCTACGTAATCGTCCAAAGAAATATAATTAATATCTTTTCTGTCCGAAATAGACAGTGCCTTGGAAAGTTTCTGCTCGTATTCATCATAAAAAATAATGTCATCCAACAATCCGGATTTCTTGGCGTATTTGGGCGACCTTCCCCCAAGCGTATCCGCAATCTTATTCAAATCAGATTCGGAAATATCCCGACCACCGGCAATATCCGTAACCATGGAATTCCATAAAGATTGCAGCAATTCTTTAATCTGCGTTCTATTGGCGTCACTCATTTCGTTTTCCAAATAAGGTTCTACCGCACTTTTATACTTTCCGTGACGGATTACCTCCATCTTTATCCCGCTCTTTTCCTGTAAGTCCTTATAAAACAACACCTCAGAAGATAAGCCCTTAAAGTCCAATACGCCCACCGGATTGATAAAGATGGAATCCGCAACCGATGCCAGGTAATAATCTTTCTGGGTATAAAAATCGGCATAGGTATAAATAAACTTGCCGCCCAACTTAAATTCCGACAAGGCTTTTCTAATGGCCTGGGTCTGTGCCAAGCCCGCCATCATAAAATTATTATTGATACTAATACCCTTAATACGGTCATCATTCTTTGCTACTTCAATGCCCTTTAAGATTTCATCCAAACCTTGGGATTCATCAAACAGACCCGAGAACGGACTATCATCACTCATTCCTACATAATCGGCAATGGGTAACTGAAGTTGTAATTCCAATACAGTATTATCCTTAACGGATACCGTTTCCTCATCACTACTCAAAAGACCTACCAAAATAAAAAACATGACAAAAACGATTCCGAATGCCATTAGACAGCCTATAATGGCCGCAAGAAGATTCCTTAAAAAATTCATTAAAAAGCAATTTTTATTAGTGAACAAAGATAACCAAAGTGAATTTGTTTTGTTTATTTTGCTCCTGTATTATGAAAGGGAAAGAAACGGTATATATATCAATAGGCAGCAATGTGGGGCAGCGAAAGGTAAATTTACAAAAAGCTGTTTTCCATATAGATAAACATATTGGCTCGGTAACAGCACTTTCTCCACTTTACAATGCACCCGCTTGGGGCTTTGAATCGGAAGATTTTCTAAACGCCTGCGTCAAACTCGAGTCAGAACTATCTCCAACGAAGTGTTTAGAAAACGTATTGGCAATAGAAAAACAAATGGGAAGGGAGCGTACGGCTAGCGAGGGCTACCAAAGTAGGATTATAGATCTGGACATTATTTATTACGGCGCAGCGATTATAAACCAAGACAACCTGATCGTACCCCATCCAAGAATGGCGCAGCGAAACTTTGTCTTAAGACCCTTAGCGGATATTGCACCTCAGTTTTATCATCCAATTCTAAAAAAAGATAGTAGAAATCTTTTACAGCAATGCAGGGACAAGAGCAAGCCTAGTAAAATAAAGGGGAAACTCTATCCTAATAGAACCGAATTATTTAGCAGTTTAGAATTTATTACCATAGAAGGGAACATAGGTGCAGGAAAAACGAGTTTGGCCACCAAGATATCGGAGGAATTTAATGCCAAGCTCATTCTGGAACGGTATGCCGATAATCCATTTTTACCTAGTTTTTACGAAGACCAAGCACGGTATGCATTTCCGTTGGAAATGTCGTTTTTAGCCGATCGGTACCAGCAATTTACAGACGATACGAACCAATTTGACCTGTTCAAGAGTTTTATGATCAGTGATTACGATATTTTTAAATCGCTGATTTTTGCGAAAGTCACGCTACAAAAACAAGAATATGAGCTTTACCGGAAAATCTTTAATTTCATGTACAAGGAGGTTAGAAAACCTAAAATCTATGTGTATCTGTACCAAACGACCGAACGTTTGTTGGCACAAATAAAAAATAGGGGAAGAGATTATGAACAGGGGATTGAAGGCGAATATCTAGAACGCATAAATAGAGGATATATGGATTTTCTTAAAACCTATCCCAAAGAAAATCAACTAATAATAGACGTGTCGGAATTGGACTTTATACGTCATAAAAAAGACTACGAACACCTTTTGGAAAGGATTGAAAATTTTGCCATTTCTCAATTGAATTAACACAATTTTGTGAAAAATCTTGCATAGTAAAAATGGATTTACGTTATTGCACTTCTCTAAATGAGAGACTAACTAACTCAAACTTTATTAAAAGCCTAGTTTTCACTGGGCTTTTTTTATTGATTTAATTTGGACCAGAAGTCCCAGACCACTACCCCAACACTTACGGATATATTTAAAGAGTGTTTGGTGCCAAACTGGGGTATCTCCAATACGGTGTCACACGCTTCCACAACTTTTTGATCTACGCCCTTTACTTCATTTCCAAAAACCAACACATAATCCTTGTCCCTCGCTGTTTCAAAATTATGTAGCATCATGGCACCTTCAGCTTGTTCTACAGCAACGGTAATTTTACCTTCTCCATTTAGTTCCTGAACCAAGGATAATGTATCAGGAACATGTATCCATTTAACACTTTCGGTAGCGCCTAAAGCAGTTTTATGAATATCCTTATGTGGAGGTATTGCCGTAATGCCACAGAGGTAAATTTTTTCTACAAGAAAAGCATCGGCGGTTCTAAATACAGAGCCTATATTATTAAGGCTCCTAATATTGTCAAGAACAATACTCACTTTCATTTTCGTTGCTTTCTTGAACTGGGCCACATCCAACCTGTCCAATTCCTCGTTTTTTAGTTTTCTCATAAGAATACTTTTCAACTATAAACCTTAAATATCAACAAAAATTAAAATCCCCTAAGGAATACCATATATTCGTGATTATTGGCAAAAATAGGTAGAACACAACAAAGTGGCAGACAAAGAGAAGATAAAAAAGGTTACCCCCTTAATGAAGCAATATAATGCCATCAAGACCAAATATCCTGATGCCTTATTGTTGTTTCGCGTTGGGGATTTCTATGAAACTTTTGGTGCGGATGCTGTAAAAGCCTCAAAAATTCTTGGTATTATACTTACCAATAGAAACAATGGTAGCGAACGGACTGAACTTGCAGGCTTTCCCCATCACTCTTTAAACACCTATCTGCCAAAATTGGTAAAGGCAGGGCAACGTGTTGCCATTTGCGATCAGTTAGAAGACCCAAAGCTAACCAAGTCTATCGTAAAAAGAGGCGTTACGGAACTAGTAACACCCGGAGTTTCCTTGAACGACGATATCCTGAGTGCCAAAAGCAATAATTTTCTATGCGCTGTACACTTTGGTAGAAAAAAAATCGGGGTTTCTTTTGTCGATATTTCTACCGGAGAATTTCTAACGGCAGAGGGCAGCGAGGAACAGGTTGATAAATTACTACAAAACTTCGCTCCCAATGAAGTACTCGTTTCCAAAGCGAACAAAAAAGAATTCAACACGGTATTTGGAGCACAATTTCATACGTTTTATTTAGAGGATTGGGTTTTCCAGGAGGATTATGCGCTAGAGAAGCTTACAAATCATTTTAAAACAAAGACCCTAAAAGGTTTTGGTGTAGATCATTTGATAAACGGCATCGTAGCCGCAGGTGTTGTATTGCATTACTTATCCGAAACCCAGCACAAGCAGCTGCAACACATTAATACGCTGCAAAGAATTGCCGAAGACGAGTATATTTGGATGGATCGCTTCACGATTAGAAATCTAGAGCTCTACCAATCTACCAATCTTAATGCCGTAACGCTCCTAGACATTATTGATAAGACGATTTCTCCTATGGGCGGGAGAATGGTTAAAAGATGGTTGGCCTTACCGCTGAAGAACATTCAAAAAATTAGAAAACGACACCAAGTAGTAAGCCATCTAAGCAAAGATCAAGTTCTGCTGGAAAAATTCCAGGCGAGTATCAAACAAATGGGAGATTTGGAACGACTTATCTCCAAAATCTCAACGGGCAAGGTAAATCCAAAGGAGGTAGTTCAGCTTAAGAATTCTTTAGAGGCCATTGTTCCAGTAAAACAACTGGCTACAGCGGCTACCAATGAGGCATTGGCCCTTATCGGAGACCAACTACATTCCTGTGAGCTGTTAAGAAACAAAATCAAGGAATTATTGAAAGAAGAGGCACCGGTTAATATTCTAAAAGGAAATGTGATTGCGCCCGGTTATTCCGAAGAATTGGACGAGCTAAGAGGTTTGGCAACCTCCGGAAAAAATTACTTGGACCAAATGCTCTCCCGTGAAACAGAAGCGACGGGAATAAGCTCCTTAAAAATAGCCTCCAACAACGTCTTTGGCTACTATATAGAAGTACGCAATACCCATAAAGACAAGGTCCCGAACACATGGATACGCAAGCAGACCCTGGTGAATGCCGAACGCTACATCACAGAGGAACTCAAAGAATATGAAAGCAAGATACTGGGTGCAGAAGAGCGAATTACCTCACTGGAACAGCAGTTATTTTCGCAACTGATTCTTTGGATGCAAGAATACATTGCACCCGTACAAAACAACGCACAGCTCATTGCCCAACTCGATTGCCTTTGTGGCTTTACCCAATTAGCAAAAGAAAACAAGTATGTAGCACCGGAACTCAATGATTCTACCGACATCAACATCATAAACGGAAGGCATCCCGTCATAGAAAAACAATTGCCCTTAGGGGAACAGTATATTGCCAACGATGTAGTTCTCAATAGAAACGAACAGCAGATTATCATGATTACAGGACCGAACATGAGCGGTAAATCGGCCATATTACGGCAAACGGCACTTATTGTCCTGTTAGCGCAAATGGGAAGTTTTGTTCCTGCTGAAGCGGCTACTATTGGTTATGTAGATAAAATCTTTACCCGTGTTGGCGCAAGTGACAATATCTCTATGGGCGAATCTACCTTTATGGTAGAAATGAACGAAACCGCTTCTATTTTAAACAATCTATCAGAAAGAAGCTTGGTATTATTGGATGAAATTGGCAGAGGAACCAGCACTTATGACGGCATTTCCATTGCATGGGCCATTGCCGAGTTTTTACATGAACATCCCGCAAGAGCTAAAACCCTGTTTGCAACCCACTACCATGAGCTCAACGAGATGTCAGCTACTTTTGAGCGTATAAAAAACTATAATGTTTCGGTAAAAGAACTAAAGGACACGGTTTTATTTTTAAGAAAATTAACCTTTGGCGGTAGTGAGCATAGTTTCGGTATTCATGTAGCAAAAATGGCAGGAATGCCGCAACAGGTAATTCAAAAAGCAAATAAAATTCTTAAAAAGTTGGAAAAATCCCATTCCAGTGAAGAGCTTACCGAAAAACTACATTCGGCGCAAGATGAGATGCAATTGAGTTTTTTCAATTTGGACGACCCACTTTTAGAGGAAATTAAAGAAGAAATCCTTCATTTAGATATCAATACATTAACACCCGTTGAAGCTCTCATGAAATTAAATGAGATAAAACGATTGCTTACAAAGAACAAGAGGGCAACGAGTTAGGATTTATTATTGATACAATCCTTTTTAAAACAGGATTTAGCATCAATTTTTAGAAGAAAATACTTTGGAATTTATAGAAATGTATTAAATTTGCTCCCGCATTCGTAACGAATGATGTTCATTTAAATAGATTATATACGCGAAAGTAGCTCAGGGGTAGAGCATCACCTTGCCAAGGTGGAGGTCGAGGGTTCGAATCCCTTTTTTCGCTCAA
>CAYGUY010000006.1:72314-77367 GCA_964353165.1 uncultured Maribacter sp. | reverse complement strand
AACGTAACAATATAGATCATATGATCTATATATTTCATATATGTGGAACTAAGATAATAGATCTTTAATAGTATTAAAGGAAGATTCCGCCACGTGTGTGTAAATTTCAGTTGTTTTGGTGGAACTATGTCCTAACAATAATTGTATATGGCGAATATCCGTACCATCTTCCAATAAGTGGGTGGCAAAACTATGCCTTAGCATATGGGGGGTGACTTTTTTATAAATGCCCGCCCTTTTCGCGGCTGCTGCTATTAGTTTCACAACACTGGATGCACTGTATGGTTTTTGCCGGGGTCCTTCGAAAAGATAACACTTTGGGCCGTATTGCTTATAGTAGTTGCGTAAGTCATGTAATAGGGTAGGGCTTAAGACCGTCATCCTGTCCTTGTTTCCCTTGGCGGCTACTATTCTAATAAGCATTCGTTTGCTGTCCACATCCTCTAGTTTAAGGTTAAGTAGCTCACTTCTTCTTAGCCCCGCTGAATATAATAGGGAAACGATACAACGGTGTTTAAGGTTTCCAGTGTTTTTGATCAATTCAATTACTTCGTCTTTAGAGAGTACTTTAGGTAACTTTTTTTGCGCGATAGGCCGTTCTATTTCATAAAACCGATTTGGCATTCCCATAACTATTTCAAAATAGAATTTGATACTGTTCACGGCTTGATTTATATAGGAATTTGACCTGTTTTCATTGGAAAGGTGCCGTAAATAAGCCCTTATTTCGTTTTCCGTGAGCGCATTCGGCGCTACATCATGATAATGGTTTATAAAGGTTTCAAAATGGTGCACGTATGTTTTTACGGTGTTTTCCGCATATTTTTTCAGTTCCAGTTTATCCAAATAGTCGGCAGGGCATCTTTTAAAGCCTTTTTTCAGTTCCCTCTTCCTATACCATGAAATATTCTTTGGTTTGTTTTGGTTAAGGCTCGTTTTACTTTCAAAAAAATAGTTTCCGTTTACCCATACCTCGCCTCGAAACGTATTAAAAATAGCACCCAAATTGGTTTTGTTGTTCTGTACATGATACATTCCAAAATTATCGTTCCAAATAACATGGGGCAATTTCTCTACAAGGGCTTGTACTACCTTATCCGATTTAAACTGCAATCCAATATGCTTACAGTCATCGATTAATAGATGTCTCAGGGTTACGCTCCTTCCTTTGAACATTTTTTTTTAGGCAATCTATAGATGATCTGAGAATTAAACAGTATATTATGAGTATAATATACTTTTAATGTGATGAGTGATAAAAATTGCCCAATTTGTAAATCGGTGGTGAAGGGTAGGAGCGATAAAATATTTTGTTCGGTAAAATGTAAATCGATAGATCAATATGAAAACCGACATAAAACAGAACATTTTTATTTGAGGGTAAAAAAGCAACTGAATATCAACCGGAAAATATTAAAAAAATACAACAAAACAGGATTCACCACCCTACGTCAATCTCAACTTATTTCAGAAGGATTTAACCCTAAATTCTTCACCCACTATTGGAAAAACAATAAAGGGGAGGTATATTTATTCGTGTTCGAATATGGCTTTTTGAAAAAGAAACATCACGACATGGATAAATATATATTGGTTACCTGGCAGTCCTACATGAACCAATAATTTATCCCTCAACATAAATGTACTGCCCTAAGCCTATCGTGTATGTTACTAAATTTATCAAAAAATATATACCCTAGTAGTTGATTTTTGGTTTTTTCATCGAAAATCTAGGGTACAGAGAATAAGTTACAACATTAATAGGTTTCCCAATGACATTTTTCTTCATTGTACGGATAAAAATCAACCCAATTTATGTTTTGCTCAAGGTAATACGTTTAAAATGGATAACAAGTAAACCCAAATAATATCCTAAGCTCTGCCTATTTTCATTCCCATTCCGTATGAAAAACACCCTCCCGATCTAACCGCTCATACGTGTGGGAACCAAAATAATCGCGCTGTGCCTGTATGACGTTCAAAGGTAGCCTAGTGCTGGTATAAGCATCAAAATAGGTCAAGGAGTTGGATAATCCCGGTAAGGGAATACCGTTGGTTGCTCCATAGGCGACCAATGTTCTGGCAGCAGCTACAGTGTCCTGCACTTTTGTTACAAAGACAGGGGAGAGCAGGAGGTTGGGTAATTCCTTGTTCGCTTCAAAAGCTTTCGCTACATCCGCTAACAATCCTGCCCGGATAATACATCCTGCCCGCCATATTTTGGCAACAACGGTAAGATCTAGTTCATAACCGTATTCCTTGGAGGCTTCGGCCAATTGGTGCAATCCCTGAGCGTAGGTAATGATGAATGAAAAGTAAAGGGCTTCTTCCGCCAGTTGCTCTAGCTTTTCCTTGTCCATCTGTGCTACCTTGGGTCGGTCATATAATTTGTCCGCTGCAATGCGTTCCTCTTTTAAGGCAGAAATTTCGCGCATGCTCACCGCAATATCTATAGAGGGTACGGGAATACCCAGGTCCATTGCATTTTGGCTGGTCCATTTTCCAGTGCCTTTTTGTTTTGCCTTATCTAATATTTGGTCTATTAAACGGCCGTTGGTCAGTTGATCTTCTTTTTCAAATATTTCTGATGTAATCTGTACCAAAAAGGATTGCAAACGTCCGCTGTTCCAATTGGCATAGGTGTTATGAAGTTCGTCATTGGAGAAACCGCCCCCTTTTTTTAAAAGGTCGTAGATTTCAGATGTGAGTTGCATCAATCCGTATTCTATCCCATTATGTACCATTTTTACATAATTTCCAGCTGATTTTGGTCCTAAGTAGGCCACACAGGGTTCCCCTTTGTATTTGGCGGATACGGCTTCAAAAATTGGTTTTACGTGCTGGTAGGCTTCACGATTACCGCCGGGCATAATGCTAGGGCCTCTTCTGGCGCCTTTGGCCCCTCCGGATACGCCAGCGCCAAAGAAATTAATCCCTTTATCCTTTAGATATGCATCGCGCCTATCGGTATCGGTATAAAAAGAGTTACCGCCGTCTATGATAATATCACCTTCTTCTAAATGGGGCAGGAGGTTTTCAATGACGATATCCACCACTTTACCCGATGGTACCAAGAGCATTATTTTACGTGGTGTTGTCAACGCCGCCGTAAAGGTCTTCATATCGGTCGATGCATTTACCTTATCAATGCCTTCTCCTTCTTCAATTAGTGAATTAACCTTTTCGGAATCTATATCGTTACCATAGGCTTTAAAACCGTTATCAGCTACGTTTAGGATAAAGTTACGTCCCATTACTCCTAATCCTACTAAACCAAAATCGTATTTATGCTCCATTTTTACGTTGTGCTATGAAAACAGAATTCACTGTATGTAACATGAACTTGTCATTATTAAAATCTTATCAATCAAAAATAAAGGAAAATATCCAGTTGCATCCGTAACTTACCATAATCTCATTGCGAAAGCCTTTTCTTTTCAATACTTTTATCGCTTAATGCGAAAGCACCTTATGAATAAAACCGAAAATCAACTTCTGGTCATCTTTGGAGCCTCTGGGGATTTAACGGCACGGAAATTAGTGCCCGCGCTATTTAACCTCTACGTGGCCCAACAACTTCCGGAGCACTTTGTGGTGCTCGGGGCAAGTAGGAGCAATATGACCGATGTTCAGTTTCGTAACAAGGTAGTCTTAGAAAGTTCGTATTTAAAAGACCCATTAAAAGATTTAAAACGCGACTATATTCAAAGATTCGCCGATAAATTCTTTTATGAAGATTTAGGGGGAGATTACGATAGTGATTACGCAGGCCTGCGTAAACGGGTAGGGGATTTAAACGATTCCTGGAAGACAGCAGGGAACATCATGTACTATCTCTCCACGCCGCCCACCTTGTATGAGACCATTGCAAAAAATTTAGAGGCTGCGGGTTTGAGTACCCAAAATAATGGTTGGAAACGTCTCATTGTGGAAAAACCATTTGGGTATGACCTGGCAACAGGTAAAGCACTTAACAAGGGTCTACAAAAGTATTTTAAAGAAAAACAGATATATAGGATAGATCATTATTTGGGGAAGGAGACCGTACAAAACCTTTTGGTAACGCGATTTGCCAATAGTATTTTTGAGCCACTGTGGAATAGAAATTATATTCATCATGTAGAAATTACGAATGCAGAAAGTGTAGGGGTAGAGAAACGTGGTGGCTATTATGATTCCTCGGGCGCTTTACGCGATATGTTCCAGAACCACCTG
Organism: uncultured Maribacter sp.; assembly: GCA_964353165.1. Classification (GTDB taxonomy): domain Bacteria; phylum Bacteroidota; class Bacteroidia; order Flavobacteriales; family Flavobacteriaceae; genus Maribacter. The sequence continues at coordinate 73,152 of CAYGUY010000006.1, read as the reverse complement.
CTGCAAATCGTTTCCTTGATCGTTATGGAACCGCCTATCGGCGATCAACCGGAGGAAATACGAAACGAGAAGGTAAAAGCTTTAAAATCCCTTCGGATTATGAAGGACGACGCCACCTTACATGACCACACGATACGTGCCCAATACATGGGGTCTACAGTAGATGGTAAAGCCTTAAAGAGCTATAGGGAAGAGGACGGTGTAGCAGAAGATTCACTTACCGAAACCTATGCGGCCATAAAGTTTTTCGTGGATAACTGGCGCTGGAAAGATGTCCCCTTTTATGTGCGGACCGCAAAACGGATGCCTACCAAAGTAACCGAAGTAGTAATACATTTTAAAGCACCCCATCATCAGATTTTCAAGGATAGTGGTATGCATGAGAAGGATAATAAACTCATTATCCGTATTCAGCCCGATGAGGGAATCTTAATAAAATTTGGCGTAAAAGTACCCGGACAAGGCTTTAAAGTGGAGCGTGCCAATCTGGATTTTTATTATTCCAGTCTCGCGGAAACCCATGTAATGCAGGCTTATGAACGCTTGCTATTGGATGCCATGCAAGGCGATGCCACCCTATATGCACGGGCAGATGAAGTGGAGGCTGCTTGGGAGTTTGTAGATCCTATCTTGAACTATTGGAAAAATGGAAAAGACGTGCGGATGTACGGATATCCTTCAGGAGTTTGGGGCCCTGAAAACGCGGACGAGCTTATAGAAGGCATTGGGATGTGGCGCAATCCCGGCCCTAATTTAACGGATGATGGTGGTTTTTGCGTGCTTTGTTAATTAGAGGGTAACTTTTAGAATTAGAAAGCACAATGGACGTGCAAGAAGT
>CAYGUY010000006.1:0-72214 GCA_964353165.1 uncultured Maribacter sp. | reverse complement strand
TTGATTTTGTATTTGTATTTGATGTTGAACCCTCCTGCGGCGGGCAGGCTTGATTTTGTAATTGATTATGATGGAAAAAAAAATATATAAGGATAAGCGGGCCGTAGCGGAAGAGTTTTCAACCTATTTTGCCAAGTTGGTCAAGGGTTATGGCACCTTTCACCTGGCATTGTCCGGCGGGAGTACCCCAAAATTGATTTTTGATGTACTAGCAAGCCAATATGGGGAAACCATCGACTGGTCCCAAATCCATTTTTATTGGGGAGATGAGCGTTGTGTGCCACCAACGGACGAACAGAGTAATTTTAAAATGACCCAAGAGCACTTGTTTTCCAAGATTAAGGTGCCTAAAGAAAATATACACCGTGTTTTAGGAGAAAATCAGCCCATGGGAGAGGCCATGCGGTATGCCAATCTACTGGAAATTAATTTGGATAGGGTAGACGGTATTCCACAGTTTGACCTGGTCCTTTTGGGAATGGGCGATGACGGACATACGGCTTCTATCTTTCCACATGAAATTGAATTATGGGAGGCAGATGACCATTGCGTGGTAGCCACCCATCCGGATACCGGTCAGAAACGGGTATCTATAACAGGTACCGTGATCAATAATGCCAAAGAAATTATCTTTTTGGTTACTGGGGAATCAAAGGCGGAAAAAGTGCAAGAGATTTTCGACAAAATAGGGGATTATAAAAAATATCCCGCTGCTTTGGTACAACCGCAATCTGGAAAGCTGACTTGGTTTATGGATGAGGCTGCTGCTGGTTTATTTTAAATTCAGCTTTATATTTTCGTCTTTTATAAAATCTATGTATTCCTTGGTTTTAAAGTTTTTGGAGTCGTATTTAGAATCGCGCTGAAAAGCGGATAATTTTCGTTCTTTACTTCTTGCAAACCGTCGCATCCCTTGCTTATCTGTAACAATAAGTCCGGGCACTTCTAAATTTTTACCATTTTCATCTTTGGCCACCATGGTAAAATAGGAAGAATTACAATGCCTTTTTTTACCTGTAATAATATTTTCCGATTCCACACGTACCCCAACCACCATAGAGGTTTTTCCTGTATAATTTATCGATGCTTTTAGGGTAAGCAGGTCCCCGACCTCTACCGGGTTTAGAAAATCTACCCGATTAACAGATGCGGTTACGCAGTAGCTCTGAGAATGCTTGCTTGCACAGGCAAAGGCAATTTGGTCCATTAAGTTAAGAATATAACCCCCGTGCACCTTGCCGCCAAAATTAGAGTGGGAGGGTTGCATGAGTTCCGTAATGGATACTCTGGAATCGGTCGCGCTTTTGTACTTCTCCATTAATTTCTAAAATGTGGTGAGTTCTCTTGTTTCACATCGGTTATAAAATACTTGGTATCGCCCAACCAAAAGAAGGTAGCATAGCGTTCCGTGTAGCTCACTTTTACGTACTGCCCTTGGTATTCCTTTAATTTTTGAATTACTTTATCGTCCTTGTCCAATACAGAAAAGGTAAAAATCTGTGCTCCTGAAATACCTTGGCTTATCTCGCCCTCCCAAGTTTTGATAAGCACCCCTTTATGACTTATTTTAATAAGCTCTCCTGAGCGCACACCCTCGCTGTAGGGCACAAAGTAAATAAATGCGTAGTAGATGGCCATGAGTGCCAGAACTACTGCTATAAATATGACTAGTATTTTTTTCATGTTCCAATTTAGTTTTAATGTGGCGTTTTAAATGAGTCCTCTTGCGCTTTGGCAATCAGTTTTTCGGGAATCGATTTCTTTGCTTTGGCTCCCATTATTTTTAATTTTTCTATGCGGGTAATGATGTTTCCCTGACCGTGGGTCAGCTTGTTCATCGCACCGTGGTATTCCGTTTTTGCCTCGTCCATTTTTTTACCAACTTTTTCCAGGTCGGTTACAAAACCTTCGAACTTATCGTACAAGGCACCTGCCTGTCTGGCGATTTCAATCGCATTGCGTTGCTGTTTTTCATTATTCCACATACTGTCAATAGTCCGTAGTGTAGCCAATAGGGTAGATGGGGTAACGATTACAATATTCTGCTCAAATGCTTTGTTATACAGTGTGTTATCTTGATTGATGGCTACAGCAAAAGCAGGCTCAATAGGAATAAAAAGCAATACAAAATCGGGACTTTCCATCGCATACAGATCTTCGTATTTTTTAGCGGAAAGTTGTGCGATATGACGCCTTAGCGAACTGATGTGGTCTTGTAAATGTCTTGCTTTTTCTTCTTCATCCGCATTTACATAGCGTTCATAATCCGTTAGGGATACTTTGGAATCTACGACCATCCTTTTCCCGTCCGGAAGGTTGATGATCACATCGGGCAGTACCCGCGAACCATCTTCCCGCTGAAAGGATTGTTGCACGGTGTACTCACGGTCTTTTTCCAATCCGGATTTTTCAAGTACCCGTTCCAAAACCAATTCCCCCCAATTGCCTTGCATCTTACTATCTCCTTTAAGCGCTTTGGTAAGGTTTTTAGCCTCTTGGGTAATCTTAAGATTTTGATTTTGAAGACTTAAGAGTTGTTCTTTTAAAGCGGAATGTATGGTAATGTTTTCTTTTTGAGTGTCTTCTACCTTCTTTTCGAACTGCTGAATTTTTTCTTGTAGCGGACTTAATATCTGCTTGATATTCTTTTGGTTTTGCTCCGTGAATTTAGAACTGTTCTGCTCCAATATGTTATGGGCCAAATTCTCGAACTCTTTTGTGAATTTTTCCTGTAGCTTGCTTGTTTCTTCTTTTTGTTCAGCGTTTAACCGATTCAAATTGTCGTTAAGACCTTCTAGGCGGACTATCTTTTGTCCCTGTAACTCTTTTTCCAACTGTAATTGGTTTCTATTATCTTCAGATTCTTGCAAGCGGACTTTTAGTTCTGTAACAGTGTTATTCCATTGTTGCTGCCTTTCCTTCCAAATACTTTCGGAGGAACGTGTTTTTAGCTTTTGGAGGTAAAGCCCCAAAAATAAACCGATACCAATGGCTAGTATCGCTATGATTACGTAAATGAACTCAGGATCCATAGTTTATAATAACGTGATAAAGATAGCGGTTTTGTGTTTTGTACAAGAGCTTTAGTGATGGCCTTAGATATAATTTAAATCTTACCTAAAGCCAGCTGTTGTAAGATTTGGACACTGAGTTGGCAGATTTCCTTGTTTGTATGCGGTTACTTTTTCACCTTAAACGAGCCTGTTTTTCTATCAAACAGAATCATTTCACTCGGGAAAAGTCGTTCAAAGGCACCAGTTTCTATTAATTCACACGGTTGTCCAAATGGATTTTCAGCACCATCTAAAATGACGATTTTATCGCTAAGTTGAATCGCCAGATCTATCTCATGGGTGGTGAAGACAATGGTCTTTTGATGTTCGCTTGCCAGTTGTTTGAGAAGTTTAAAAATCTGGACTTTATGGTAAAGGTCTAGATGTGTAGTAGGTTCATCCAAAAGAATCAAGGGCGTATCCTGTACCATTGCCCTTGCGATAAGCACACGTTGTAACTGGCCATCGCTCAATTCATGACAGTGTTTGTGTTCTAGTTCTTTTAAGTCCAGTTGCCGCAAACAATTTTCAATCTGTGTTTTGTCCTGCTCGCTAAGAGTACCTAACCAATTGGTATAAGGTAATCTGCCCAAAGCAATCAATTCTAAAACGGTTAGGTTTTTGGAGGCAATAGGCTCAGTAAGTACCACGCTTAATTGTATTGCTAAATCCATAGATGAAAAGTCCTCCAAGTTTTTCCCGTTGATAAGAACATCCCCGGATAGTTTCGGCTGCATATTGCCCAAAGTCCGTAAAAGGGTCGATTTTCCAATACCGTTAACCCCAACAATAGCACATAGTTCTCCTGTGTTCAATTCAAAGGAAAGGTTTTGAACAACGGGTATTTCTGCTTTCTTTGATCGATACCCGATCGTCAGCTGTTCAAGTGCTAGGGTGGTATGTGTTATTTTTTTCTCGATGATTATACCTTGTTATTGTCGCTATTTTTAAATTTCTCCTAAACTCCTAAACTCGTCAGCATATCAAGTCTTATCCCTTAATCAAAATACCATTTTTCGCTTTCGCACTAACAACCATATGACTACAGGTGCACCAATAATAGAGGTTATGGCATTAATAGGCAGCACACTGGCAGTATTAGGTAATTGCGCAATGGTGTCACAGAGTAACATGAGAATAGCGCCGTACAAAAATACGGCAGGCAAAAGAATACGGTGATCCATGGTATGGAATAGTTGTCTGGTAAGGTGCGGCACCGCAAGCCCTACAAATGCAATTGGGCCGGCAAATGCTGTAATACCGCCCGCCAGAACGCCTGTTGCAATAATAATTAATAACCTAGACTTTCGTATCGCTATCCCGAGACTTTTTGCATATTGTTCACCCAATAAAAATGCATTAAGGCTTTTAAGGATCAAGATGCTAACAAAAAGACCAACAAAAACAATGCCTGCCAAAATACTTAGTTGAGCCCAGGAGAGGTTCCCTACGGAGCCGTAGGACCAAAATATAAAGCGTTGCAATTGCTCTGCATCCGAAAAATAGGCCAGGACACTTACCAATGCTCCCGTAATACTCCCGAACATAAGGCCAATAATCAATAAGGCCATCGTATCCTTTACCTTATTGGCTGCTAACATCACAATGGCCAACACCAAAAAACTACCCACACTAGCCGCTATCACTAGCGATATATCGTTGACCATCCGGAACGTAGAAATACCAGATAGGAGGGAACCACCCATTAATAGTAAAGCAGCGCCCAGACTAGCACCGGAACTGATACCCAGAACAAACGGACCTGCCAGCGGATTCCTGAAAAGGGTCTGCATTAAAAGTCCGCTTACCGCCAAACCGCCACCGACTAAAATAGCGGTAAACATTTTCGGCAGTCGGTAATCCATAATAATATAGTTCCAGGAAGTGTTATCAACTGTTCCTCCAAACAACGTTTTTAATGTGGCACTTAACGGAATGGAAACGCTCCCTAGGCTAATGTTCAAAATAGCGGTCATTACCAGCACAACGCATAACGCAAAGAACCAAAGGCGGTATGAGCTGTTTTTTATCTTCATTTTAAGGCTTGAAAAAAGAAAGGGGTGTGCTCGGGAAGTAGTTCCGGGTGAAATATACGCACCAAATCTTTTAGGATGATATCCGGCCGTTGTGGTCCAAGTTCATAAAACAACAACCCGCCAGTAGGGCCTGCAGTATTGGCGAATGTATAGATGTTTTTGCTTTTAAATGCGTTAAACTGTGTATAATGATTGTTCGCCTCAGATAGTTCAGTATAGGCTTTAAACTGTGAGGGAGACACCCAAAATTCGGTATTTTGTCCTTTTTCCAAAACAGTCTCCAGGCTTAAGGAAAGACTTCCTGTTCCTTTCGTATCCGACCATACATACTTACCGTGTGCATCGCTTATGAACTGTGACGCCCAACTTTCTCCCGCGGGTAAATACCAAACATCTTTGTAAAGCGCGCCGCTAAGAACCGTGGGGCGCTTTTTTGCTTGCCGTGCTATTTTTTTTACCTTATCATATTCTTCGGCTATACCATTGAAAATACGCTCCGCTTCTTCTTGTTTATCCAATAAAACTCCAAAAAATTTAATCCACTCTGCTTTTCCCAAAGGTGTTTGCTCCGTCCACTCGCCGTTATAAAGAAGAGGAATACCAGATTTCTGAATAAGTTCATAGGTGGTGTTTTTGCTGTCCATTGCAAAACCTACCAATGCATCGGGCTGCATTGCTATGACCATTTCTGTATTTAAGCTTTCATTACTACCCACCTCTTTTATTTTTCCTTCGGATATCAATTGCCTTGCCGGCATCGATGAAATGTACTGGGTATCCGGGAAACCTTTTAGTTTATCCAATCCACCCAAGGCCTCCAAAGCAGGTATATGAGTTGTAGAGGTCACTACCAACTGCTCTACCGGGGTGCCAATTATAGCGTCGTAATTACCTTTGGGATAGTCGTTTGTCTTTAGTTTTTCTTTAGGAACAAAAATATAGGTAAAGCTTTTTTGGGCATTGGGCCAGGGGTTTGTAACCGTAATAGTTGGGAATCCTTTATCGCTAGCAATTGAAAACCCTGTAGCGTACAAGATACTGGAACCATTAGTTGCTGGAACAGGCTTTAAAGGCTCTGTATTTTCCTTGCACGACATCAGGAAAACCATAATTAGACTATAAATAAATATGATGCTTTGTTTCAATACATTGGGTTTGTCGCTAGCGAGACCTTGCTAATTATTACCACAAAGTAACAAAAGTCATTTTTCATGGGGTATAGATGCGCTAGTTTTGTTTAAAATAAAAAAATATGCGTAGTGATTCCAACACACTTATTTATGTAATTGCTGGGGTAATCCTTTTACATTTTGTGGTAGGGTTTATTTGGTTAGCGATTAAAATGACCAGGAAAAAAGACAATAGCCTAGATAATTAGGTTACATTCGCCCCGAATTTAGGTTTGACGAGGTTATTGTGGGTACTGAAAAAGGTTTCGCATTACTACGTCAATTAAAAGGGAATCCGGTGCTTTGAAGTACGAAGTTTGAAGTAAGAAATACGAATAGCAATAGTACGAACCTTCAAGTTTTAAAATGCAATTCAAAAATTCCGGAGCTGTTCCCGCAACTGTAAGTTTATGCCAATTTTTATTGGTACCTCTTTGCAAAAGAGGGTTAGGTGTTCTGCAATACCACTGTCCGTACAAACAGGATGGGAAGGTAACACCTCATTGAACAAGCCAGGAGACCTGCCAAATTCAAACGAACAAGTTAAACTTTCGGGATAAAAGTTTACGTAGGTTTTCCTATGGGATTTTCCGAGCAATTTTATTTTGATGAAAAAAGTAATGTATGGTACCTTCGTCCTTTTTGGACTAAGTATGCATGTAAATGCACAGGAATCGAGTTTAAAGGTTAAAAACGACTCCGTCAAAATCCAACTATTGGATGAAGTAGTGGTCAGTGATTCCCGTTTTGCATTGAAACGGGAGAATTCCGGTAAAACGGTGATCAAAATCGATGCCGAGGAACTTGCGGCAAATCAGGGGCGCTCCGTAGCGGAACTGATCAATACCAAAAGTGGAATAGAAGTCAACGGAACCCGGAGTTTTGCGGGCCAGAATATAAGTGTATTTACCCGTGGGGGTAACAATCGTCAAGTTCTGGTCATTATAGATGGCATACAGGTGTCCGACCCATCCAACGTAAATGCCGAATATGATCTGCGTTTACTGAATACCGAACAGATAGAACGTATTGAAATCCTAAAGGGAGCCGCCAGTACCTTGTACGGAAATGCCGCGGCAACGGCCGTCATCAACATAACTACCAAAAAGGCAAAGGGTAATGGTTTATCCTTGGACGTGGCATCAAGCATGGGTACGAATCAGTCCCAAAACGACCAGAATTATAATCTATCTGATTTTTCAAATACGTTTACCATGCAGGCGAAACAGGATAAACTTTCCTTTCTAGCATCTGGGGGACATCAATTTACAGATGGACTTTCCGCAGCCATAGGAACCGAGAAAGACGCGTTTTCTAGAATTGATGGGAATGTGAAACTGGGGTATGAATTCTCGGATAGGTTCAATGTAACGGCATCGGCCTTTTACAACAAATTGTATTCCGATTTTGATAATGGCTTTCCCATTGAAGATGCCGACTTTTCATTTAACAGTGAGCAGTCCAGATTTGGCCTTTCCTCGGTATATCAGTATGAAAATGGAAGTATTACCGTAAATGCCGCTTTTAACCAAATAACGCGGGAAATTGTATCCAACTTTCCAACATCCTTTGATTCCGAATCGGTCGTGCTGGATGTATTTAACAAGTATACCTTCAATGGACGTTTTTATACGATTGCCGGGTTAAATGTTATTGATAATACAACGCAATTCTCTACAGAGCAGCAAACCACTAGTGCAGATCCATATGCCAATGCCGTTTACGTAAGTAATTTTGGTCTAAACGTTAATGCAGGAGTACGATTGAACAATCACAGTGAATACGGTAGTAATCTTATTTATAATTTGAACCCTTCGTATGTGTTAAAAACCAAGGGCGGCTATCTAAAGTTTTTAGGTTCTTACGCTACCTCTTTTATTGCACCCAACTTGTCTCAATTGTTTGGTCCCTTTGGGGCTAATCCTGATTTATTGCCGGAAGAAAATACCACGGTAGAAGGTGGCGTGGAGTATAGGCCATCCGATAAATTTCGTTTGAGCGTGCTCTATTTTGATAGACAGGAAGAGGGGCGCATCGATTTTGTAACGATAAACCCCGACACTTTTGAAAGTGAGTACCAGAACTTGACCGAAACACTGAGCTTTAATGGAGTGGAAGTAGAGCTGCAAGCTAAACCAATCGCGAATATGAGTCTAACCGCCAATTATACCTATACCGATGCTGATTCCGGACTCGCCCTTAGAACTCCCAAAAACAAACTGAACCTAAACTTAGGTTATAGCTTTGGTGCAAAAACCTTTGCAAGTGTTGCCTACCAATACGTATCGGAAAGGGGCGATATTGATTTTGCCAGCTTTACTCCTGTAGATTTAGAAGCGTTTAGCTTAGTAAATCTTTACTTAAAGCATGAATTTACCAGTAAGTTGAATTTTTTCTTATCCCTAGATAACCTATTAAATACAGAATATATAGAGGTTACTGATTTTACAACAAGAGGAAGAAATATTAGAGTAGGTATGAATTTGAAACTATAATAACCAAATCATAAATAATCTTACTTGAGTACTATTGAAAAAGGAGCATTTAAACCATGCTCCTTTTTCTTTTTATTCTTGGTAGTGCGTATCATCTATCATCCTATCACTTAAAGGACTATAGAGTTTTGAGCTGCTGATAATATCTGCGGGGCGTTTCACGGTAAAATCCCTTTTGCCGGTCCCGTTCGTAATTTCTTGTATTGCACGAGCTAATAGAGGTTCATTTTGGTCGCCCAAAATACCTAGGTTTTGTAAATCTTCTTTTAATTGCACATCTGGAATTAACCCATCTGTAAAGTCCGAAAAACCCTCTGCGTTTTCATTGCGTCCCAATAAAGGTTGTATGGCCCATTGCACATCCGGATTTATTTGGTTCACTCGGGAAGGTGTATATAAATAGGAGTTATCCCGATCGTCTACCAAGGTAGTGGAAAACTCGTTTTTGCCTCTAGTAACGTCACCAATTTGAATAACATCCATATACGGTTCTAGGGAATTGATCAATAACTCACTGGCAGAGGCCGAGCTAGCACTGGTGATTACATATACCTTATCCAAATTCAAAGAATTAATGGTTCTACTACCCACTTTATCTGCAAAATATACTTCTAATTGGTCCTTGCTGAACTCTGGTTGTAATTTGTCATTGTAACGCTTCCTTAGAAACAGGTCTTCGGTATTTGTACCGTAAATCATGCTGGCCAATAGGCGGGTTGTATTTACGGAACCTCCTGGATTATACCTCAAATCAATTATCAAACTGGTAATACCGGAAGCTTTTAAATCTTGCAAAGCAGTGTAGAGGTCATTATCGTATTCATTTGTAAATTGGTTATACAATAAATAACCTATGTTTTCCCCGCTTATTTGAAAAGATTTTGAAATGAAAACTGGGTTTTCGGATAAGGCATCTTCCTTTGTGAGTGCGACTTCTTTGCCATTAGGGGTTAAGACATCGTTAACGAAATCTGCCATATTAAGCGTGTAATCATTATTTTCTCCAAAAAGCAATTGGATATAATTATTTAGATTTAAGGTTTGACCATCAACTCCAGTAAATAATTCTCCTCGTTGGATATTTTTAGTTGCGGCGTTTGAACCTGGCACGATATAACGTACATATCCAAATAGATTTTGTCCTGTTTGAAAGCGAACAAGACCAAATTCCAAACCATTACTTCTTGATACTCCCGCTAAGGACTGCGTTATTACCCTATAATCCTCATTAAAGAAGCTAAAACGATCTTCGGTAAACAACAGCTTGGTCTCGAAAAATTCTCCTGGATTTTCAGCTGAATCTAAAAAATCGGTATAGACCTGTGCACCTTCCGGGGTATTTACAAAACGATCATCAGCCAAATCCGGAACATCAGCTTGCCAGAAATACCAATAATTCATGGCCTTCCACATAAAATCCTGTACTTCTACACCTGCCTCTGGATTAGGATTTACGGTTCCGGGAATTGAAAAAGGTTCATCCTTGGAACAGGAAACAAAAACAATAAAACTAAACAAATACAGTATTTTTTTCATCGGTCCCATAGTTTGATATACCTAGCTTTTATTTTAAACTGAAAATACCAGAAAAAATTATCTAAAGTTTTTAGCTCGTGAAACATCAACATCTAGTTTAACCAAACCATCCATAAGGGATAGATTGTTATTTCCCTTAAATTGGTAAGAAGTGACGAATGAACGTGGAGCCATTACGGGTGTAAGATTAACCTTAGCGCCTTCACTAGTTATATTGTTCAAAGCTAATGATAAAAGTGGTTCTGATGGGTCTCCCAAGATGCCTAAATTGGTGATGTCTTCAGCTAAAGCAATTCTTGGTACAAGGCCCGTGGTATAATCTGAGAATCCGTCTGCATTTTCGTTTCTTCCAAGTAAAGGCTGAATTCCCCATTGGTTATCGGGATTTATATTCGCTTCTCTATCCACATCATAGAAAAAACTGTTTTCCGGATCATCTACAAAAGTAATTGAAAATTCATTTTTTCCACTTGTCCTATCTCCTATTTGAACCACATCTACATATGGTGCTAGACCGTTTATTACAAGCTCACTAGCCGATGCGGTAGCTTCTGTGGTAATAACATGAACCCGTTGCAGATTCAGTGCGTTTATCGGTGTACCATCAATAGTTGTATTAGAAAAATTGGTTTCCAGTTGTGCAGCAGTTAATCCCGATTGTATCTTGCTGTTATACCTAGCCCTAAGAAATAGATCATCCGTATTGGTTCCGTAAATGGAACTTGCTATTTGAACAGCTGTACTCACGCGACCACCACCATTATACCTAAAATCTAATATCAATTCTGTGATACCTTCAGATTTAAATGTTCCGAAAACTGCGTTTAATTCCTCATCGAAAGCAGCTAAAAAACCATTATACATTAGATAACCAATCTTGATGCCATTTTGTTCTATTACTTTGTTAATCAATATAGGGTTCTCGGAAAAATTTACCACCTTGGTCAATGGTACTTCTTTTCCGTTTTCGCTTACAGTACCATTTTCAATTTGTGCCATTACTAAAGAATAACTATCATCCTCGCCAAATAAAAGGTCAATGTAGTTGTTTAAATTTAGGGTTTGACCATTCACCCCTGTAAAAATATCGCCTCTTCTAATGTCTTTCGTAGAAGCATCCGATTCTGGGGCAATGTAGGTAACCACGCCGTAAATATTGTCGCTGTTGTTAAAGAGGTATAATTGAAATTCAACACCATTGCTTCTAGAAACGCCTTGTAAGCTGTTCACTAAATCTTTATAATTTTCTACCGCAACAGAAAATCTATCAACGGCTACCGCTTCATCGACCAAACGGATATGGTTATTACAGATTTGATAGAAAAAGGTCCCAGGATCTTCTTCAGCTGCTAAAAAGGCAACATAACTTTCTTCAGAGTCGAATCTATCATCTGCCAAATCTGCTACATCTTCTTGCCAAAAATAAAATGCGTTCATTGCTGACCACATAAAATTTTGTGACGGAACATCTGTTAACGCTACAGTAGGTATTACCTGCTCTTGTTCTTGCGATTCATTCTCTTCAACAACTGGTTCATCATCATTTTTTTTGCAGGAATTAAAGGCTAGCAGAAGCCCCACTAACAATAGAAGATACTTTTTCATAGTTTTTTAATTTTAATATGTTTTCTTTTTTCAATAAGCGTTCCAAACAGGTGGGATTGTAATAAAAATAAAATTGCATCTTATTCTAGTTACGTAAATCTTTAGTGTAAGGACGTTAAATTTACTTACATCTTAAAGAAATAAAAATTAATTGTAACAAAACTCGTTGAACTTCGTCTTGCTTTTGTAGACCTTTAGATAGGATGGTAAACAACTAACAACCAATGAAACAATCGGAATTTTTAAATGTGGTAATGCCTTTTAAGGATAAGCTTTATCGGTTGGCGAAACGACTTTTAGTCTCGAATGAAGAAGCGGAAGATGCAACACAGGAGGTTTTATTGAAATTATGGACTAAAAAGAATAAGATGGAAGGCTATAAAAGTGTTGAAGCCTTTGCCATGACAATGACCAAGAATTTTTGCCTAGATAGATTAAAGTCAAAACAGGCCAATAACCTAAAACTAGTACACAGCAATTACAGTGACGAAAATAGTTCGTTGCAAGGCCAGGTAGAGGCAAGAGATAGTATAGATTGGGTACAGCGGATTATGGAGGAGCTGCCCGAACAACAAAAACTGGTAGTGCAACTAAGAGATGTAGAGCAATATGAATATGAAGAGATTGAAGCCTTACTGGGTATGAAACCAACGGCAATACGTGTAGCCTTGTCTAGGGCACGAAAGACAATAAGGGAAAAATTAACGGAAAAACATAGTTATGGAATCGGATAACATAGAAAAATTAATTGAGAAGTATTTTGAAGCTACGACCACAGTAGCGGAGGAAAAAGTCTTACGGACTTACTTTTCTGGAGATGATGTTGCTCCGCAGTTAGAGCAGTATGCGCCCATGTTTCAATATTTTTCTGCGGCAAAAGAAGAACGGTATACGAAACAGGTTCCATTAAAATCTAAAAGGGCTACCTACAAATGGGTATCTATTGCAGCTGCTATAGCTTTAATGGCAGGTATTTATTTCAATACAAGAAATAGTATGGCCCCAGAAAGTTTGGAAGAAGTATACACTGCAGAGGAAATAGCTTCTGCAAAAGAGGCCTTTGCCTTGCTGGCCATGAATTTTAATAAAGGAACCGAACAGTTGTACCATTTGGAGGAATTTGAAAAAAGCACAAATAAATTTTTAAACAAATAATTATAAACGATTAATAAAATAACATGAAAAAGATACTACTAGTACTTCTATTGGGGATAGCCCCTTACGCCTCGCAAGCACAGGATATTTTTGATAAATACGAGGATGACGACAAGGTAACCTTTGTGGCCATGCAGCCAAAAATGTTCCAGATGTTGGCCAAAATGAGCGTAAATTCAGATGACCCCGAAGCTCAGGAGTTTTTTGACCTTGTCAATTCCATATCCAGCTTTAAGGTGATTACAACAGAGGATGCATCCATTACCAAAGATGTAGGCCTATGGGTTACGAATCGCCTAAAGACATCATCTTTTGAGGAACTTATGCGTATTCGTGACGGTGGTTCCAATGTGAAGTTTTATGTTAAGGAAGGAAAAGACTCCGACCATGTAAAGGAACTGTTAATGTTCGTTACAGGGATGAAGGATATGGATATAGATCTTAACGGTAAAAAAATGGAAACTGTTCTGCTTTCTTTAACGGGAGACATTAATTTAAAATCAGTTTCCAAGTTAACGGATAAAATGGACCTCCCAGGTGGCGATCAGTTGGGAAAAGCTTCTAAAAAAAGTAATTAATTAAGAATACAATTCATCAATCTATCAATCTCTCTTCCTTAAAAATAAATGGAAGAATTTAAAAACAACAGTCATGAAAAAATTAAAATTAGTAGTTGCAGTCGCCTTATTGCCAGCATTCGGTTTTTCACAATCCATGTTCGATAAATATGAGGATATGGATCATGTAGGCTCGGTCATCATTAACAAAGGCCTTATCGAATTAGTCTCCAATATTGGAGAAATGAGTGATGATCCCGAAGCAAAGGAATTTATGGAGGTGGCCAGTGGTCTTAATGGAGTCAAGGTTTTTATGACGGAGGATGCAACTGTATCTGCCGATATGGCCAGCACCGTAACTAAATATCTTAAATCTTCTAAACTAGAGGAGTTAATGCGAGTTAAGGATAAAGATGTAAACGTGAAATTTTATGTTCGCGATGGTAAAAAGAAAGATCACGTTAGTGAACTACTAATGTTCGTTTCTGGCTTGGAAAATGCTGATATCGGAAACCATGGAAGAAAATTGGAAACGGTTTTGGTAAGTTTAACCGGGGATATTGATTTGAATAAAATAGGAACCCTTACCAACAAAATGAATTTGCCTAAAGAACTAAAGGACGCCGGCAAATAAGAAATCTATCAAAAGAATTCCCATAGCCGCTAAGGTGAAGCTTAGGACTATGGGCTTCTTAATTTAACTATAAAGAAATAAATCATGCAAAAATTAATTGGAAGGATACTATTAATGGGGGCACTTGTGCTGTCCGCTTGTTCTTCGCAGCAAAGTCTACAGGAGTATTATATAGATAACTCTGAAAATCCAAACTTTTTAGCTTTTGATATTCCTACGAGCATTTTGAACCTAGATGCTGTAGAATTAGATCGGGAACAACAGATAGCATACAAGTCCCTTAAAAAATTGAATGTTTTAGCTTTTAAAAAGACCACAGAAAATGTAGCTTCATACAAACAAGAGAAAGTTAAAGTAAAGGCTATTTTAGCCAACGATGACTATGAGGAGCTAATGAAAATGAACACTGGTTTTGGTAGCGCAAGTATTCAATTTAAAGGAGCTGATGACGCTATTGACGAGGTTATTATTTTTGGTGATAACAAAGACAAAGGATTCGCCTTGGTACGCGTTTTAGGAAAGGATATGAATCCTACCCATTTTGCCCAATTACTACAAGCACTAGAAAAATCTGATTTTAAGGGACAAGGTCTAGGTGATTTAGCGGATTTTTTTAAAGGTTGATAGATTATTTAAAGCGTTTGTAAAGCCTATTTTGTCAGTGATGAAATAGGTTTTTCTGTTTGATATTACTTTGGTTTATGAATAAATTGTGACCTTCTCATTATATTCGTGTCTTAGAATATGAACATAACATTAACTTTTAAACACGCGAGAAAATTATGGAAAACGTATCAATGGAAACAATAATGGGCTATGTAGAAACCTATGGCTTTCCGATATTAAAGGCAATTCTAATATATATTATTGGTTCTTGGATTATCAAAAGAATTACAAAAGCTGTTAGAAAAATGATGGCCAAAGGATCTTATGATGAGTCCTTGCAGAAATTTTTGGCAAACCTGGTTTCATGGGCATTGAAAATCTTCTTGATCATTACAGTGATTTCAACCTTAGGTGTTGAGACTACTAGTTTGGCCGCAGTAATTGCCGCAGCCGGTTTGGCAGTCGGTTTAGCTTTACAAGGCTCTTTATCCAACTTTGCTGGCGGGGTTTTGTTAATGATTTTTAAGCCTTATAAGATTGGAGATTTAATTGAGGCACAAGGTTCATTAGGTGTCGTAAAAGAGATTGAGATTTTTACAACGAAGCTGGTTTCTCCGGATAATAAATTGGTAATTGTTCCTAACGGCGCTATGGCTAACGGGAATATTACAAACTATACCGCAGAAGGTAAGATTAGGGTAGATACTGTAATAGGTGTTGGTTACGGGGAGGATATCAAAAAGACCAAAGACGTTTTAATGGAAGTGTTGACATCTAATGAATTGGTCTTAAAAGACCCCGCACCATCTGTAAATGTGATGGAACTGGCAGATAGCTCTGTGAATTTTGCAGTGCGTCCGTTCTGTAAGCCAGAACACTATTGGGATGTTTATTTTGCTACTTACGAGAACTGTAAGTTGGCATTGGATAAAGCAGGAATTGAAATTCCTTACCCACACGAAGTACAGATTAATAAGTAAAAAGTTGCTTTATATTACATACAAAAGACCGCAGTTTTGCGGTCTTTTTTTATGCGTTAACTTTAATTAATCAACTAACTAGTTATGAACTATATACGATATTTTAAGTAGTGTTTTTTTTTACTTACTTACTTAATTTCAATATCCGAAATGCACCTTGAATTACCAATACAAAAACGATTGTTCCGATAATCAAATCAGGTTTACTCGAACTCAACCAATTTACCAAAATTCCTGCGATGATTACTCCTAAATTGATAATCACATCATTCGAGGTGAAAATCATACTTGCTTTTATATGTGCCTCTTCCTTGCTCTTTGATTTCTGCAAAATGTAAAGACAAACTCCATTTGCGATAAGTGCAAAAATCGAAACGATAATCATTGTCTCAAAATCGGGAAGTTTCTCGTCTCCGAAAAATCTTCTTAAAACTTCCACAAATCCAATAATCGCAAGTGTTATTTGAAAATATCCAGCAAGTTTTGCAATCCGTTTTTTCTTTATCAACGTTCCGCCCACCGCAAACAAACTAATTCCGTACACGAAACTATCGGCAAGCATATCCAAACTATCGGCAACAAGTCCCATTGATTTTGAGATGATTCCCGTCGTCATTTCAATAATGAAAAAGGAAAAATTTATGGAAAGTACAGACCAAAGTAGCTTTTTTTGTTCTGTATTTTCTCTAAATTCCGTTTGGTCGGTTTGTTCGGTCGAGATTTTCTTTCCACCTAAATTCAGTTCGATAACTGACTTTTCAATTTGGTCGGTTTCTCCGCTGTGAAAAACGGTCAATTTTCGGTTCGGAATATCAAAGTCTAAATTCGCAATACTTGAAATTCCGTCCAATTTCATTCGGATTAGATTTTCCTCTGATGGACAATCCATTTTGGTAATTTCAAATATCGTTTTTTTCACTCGGTTTCTGGGTTTTTCAGCATTACTTATAAAGCAATATGATAGTTTGTACCATCTGATGTATTCTAGATACCAGTGTAATTACTAGGCGTTATGTGTTTTAATTCGGTTTTAATACGATCGGAAACCTCTAATGTATCTATGAAGTTTGCAATGGAGTTTTGATTTATTTTCTCATTGGTACGTGTTAATCCTTTAAGTGCCTCGTACGGATTAGGATACCCTTCACGTCTTAAAATGGTTTGAATAGCCTCGGCAACTACCGCCCAATTGTTCTCTAAATCCTGCTCAAATTTTTCTTTATTCAATAACAGTTTGTTCAATCCTTTTAAAGTAGATTGAAAAGCGATAATGGTATGGGCAAAAGGAACACCAACGTTTCTTAGCACCGTACTATCGGTTAGATCTCGCTGTAGTCTTGATACTGGAAGTTTAGCGGATAAGTGCTCGAAAATAGCATTAGCTATGCCAATGTTGCCTTCAGAATTTTCAAAATCGATAGGGTTTACTTTATGGGGCATGGCCGAGGAACCAACTTCTCCTGCCTTGATTCTTTGTTTAAAGTAATCCATGGATACGTAGGACCAAAAATCCCTGTCCAGGTCTAGTATAATGGTGTTGATGCGTTTTAGGGTGTCAAAAAGCGCGGCCATATGATCGTAATGCTCAATTTGTGTGGTGGGGAAGGAATGCTGTAAGCCCAATTTTTCCTGAACAAAACTACCTCCGAAAGATTTCCAGTCAATTTGTGGGTAGGCCACTTTATGTGCATTGAAATTTCCGGTGGCCCCTCCAAATTTAGCGGCACTAGGAATGTCGTTCAATAAGTTAAACTGTTCTTTTAGGCGTGCTACGAACACGGCAATTTCTTTACCTAGTCGGGTAGGGGATGCAGGCTGTCCATGGGTTCTAGCCAACATGGGAATATCCGCCCATTCGGTAGCCATCTCCTCTAACTTTTCCAGTACTTGAAAATACTGTGGTACATATACATCGTTCATGGCTTCCTTTATAGAAAGTGGAATGGCCGTGTTGTTGATGTCCTGTGAGGTCAATCCAAAATGGATAAACTCTTTAAAAGCCGATAATCCAAGAGTGTCAAATGCTTTTTTAATAAAATACTCTACCGCCTTAACATCGTGGTTGGTCGTTTTTTCTATATCCTTAATATCCTGGGCATCCCTTGTGTCAAAATTGATATAGATTTCTCTTAAGGTATTAAATTTTGAAGAATCAAATGTAGAAAGCTGAGGTAAAGGAATCTCGCATAACGTGATAAAATATTCGATTTCAACCCGTATCCTATACTTAATTAGTGCTTCTTCCGAGAAGTAGGGAGCAAGGTTAGCGACTTTGTTTCTGTATCGACCGTCAATAGGGGATATGGCATTTAATTCGTTAAGGGACATATGCTTATGATTGGTTTGTATTAAAGCATGCAAAGATACTTATTACCTACGCGGTTTAAAAGTAAGGAGAAGAAGACTTTATAAATTGAAGTCTGTTTTTAAACTATTTTGGGGGAATCGCTATTTTTTTTAAGACCATTCTGGCTCTGGCCTTATAGGCAGCACTGCCTGTATGATAGTTTTGTTCCAAAATAATTTTGAGTTCTGGATGTATCCAATCAAAAGTAGTTCCCAATAATTGCAAAGTCGTCATAGAATATGCTTTGGCAGCTACTTTATGATGCCCAATGAGCCAATCAAAACTAGCTGTTGTAATGCCTTCAAGATGTTGGTTGTTAATGAATTTCCTGCTGTGATTAGGTATTTTAGAATAGTAGGTACTACTAAGAAGTTCGCATATTTTGGCCAAGGGGCGGACGGCCGAATCTAGCTTTACTTTTTCTAGTAGCAAGGTAAATTGGTCCAAATGCGGATAGAGTAATGCAACATCCTTTCGGATTACACTTTCCAAAATCCAGCTGGCACGACAACTAATGACATCATCCACTCGTGATATTATGGATAAAAGTGAAGAAATTAAATGAGGATTGTCCAGTATCACGGTCGCCATATTATCTCGTTGTATTCTGGTATGGTCAGTGTATTCTAATTTTTGATATAATTCCTGTTCCGTCATTATCGGTGTTAAAGGTTTTCCGTTGAAAGATGGGTAGATGACCCCAAGGGACTTTTTTCACTTTTTTACAACGAATTAAGCATAAGGTTAATTTATCTTTGCATACTATACAACAAGTCTACCAACTTAGGTACCCCAATTGCGGCACTAGACTCATAAATGGTTAACTGTTTTGCACGCTGTCCAGTAATGGCAGGTTTTGGGTCGATAAAATAAATAGGCACTTCATCACCTACAAAATCGATTAAACTTGCCGCTGGATACACTTGCATAGACGTTCCAACTATAATAAGAATATCTGCTTTTTCCGTAATTTCTATCGCCCTGTCCATCATAGGGACAGCTTCTCCAAACCACACAATATGAGGCCTCATTTGATAGCCGTTTTTACAAGTATCTCCTAGGACGATATCTTTTCTCCACTGTACGATTTCAAAATTAGTACCCGTACTTCGAGCCTTTAGTAGTTCTCCGTGCAGGTGCAGAACGTTTGTACTGCCTGCCCGTTCATGCAGGTCGTCAACATTTTGAGTTATGATATCTACTTTAAAATTAGTTTCCAAAGACACCAGGGCTTTGTGGGCCTTATTAGGAGCTACCTGAAATAATTGCCTTCGTCTCTGGTTGTAAAATTCAAGAACCAGTTCCGGATTCTTTGCAAAGCCTTCTGGTGTGGCAACTTCCATAACATCGTGTCCTTCCCATAATCCGTTGGAATCCCTAAAGGTTTTAAGTCCACTTTCCGCACTAACACCAGCCCCTGTCAACACTACGATACGCTCCATTTGTCCTATTTTGTCCTAAAAATATACTTTTTATTATCTTGGGAACATGGAAGAAACGAAACTTTTGGATTATTTGGAGGATTTTATTTCTGAAGAACGGCGCGAACGCTTTATTTCTGTCTTGGCAAATCGTACCAAGTACATTACCGTTGCCTTGGAAGATGTCTTTCAAATGCACAATACCAGCGCAGTGATTCGCAGTTGCGATGTTTTCGGTATCCAAGAGGCACACTTGGTTCAAAACCGTAACGCTAACGAATTGGATAAGAATATTGCCATGGGTGCTCAGCAGTGGGTAGATGTACATCGTTATAAGAGTACACAAGACTGTATTGAAACCTTAAAAAATAATAGATATAAGATTATTGCAACCACTCCCCATGATGATTCGGTCCTATTGTCCGATTTTAAGGTAGATGAGAAAATAGCCTTGTTTTTTGGCACGGAGCGAGATGGTTTAACACCTGCCGTTATAAAACAGGCGGACGGATTTCTGAAAATTCCTATGCAAGGTTTCACCGAAAGTCTAAATATTTCGGTGGCGGCCGCAATTATATTACAGCATCTGAGTACTAAACTTACGCAAACCGATATAGCTTGGGAACTCACGGAAAAGGAGAAAATGCAAAAACGCTTGGAATGGACAAAAAAGTCGATTAAAAGTATTGATAGTATTTTAGAGCGTTATAACGATAGTGTTTAAGATTGAAAGAACCATTTAAGTAGACGTTATTACATCGAATGTAATCTAAGACTACTTTTATTTAGGTTCTTTAGCTTATTACTCCCTCAATTCTAATAAGGCGATATCGTATTCGTTTTCTAAGGCTACCTTACCGTTGGTTACTAGTACTTCAGTATTTGAATAGGTGTCATATAGTGTAGTGCCGTCGCCAAAGAACCCTTTTACGGATATCGATTTTTTACCTTTGGGAAGGTTCAGACCCACTACTACTTTGTCCTTAAAGTCATCTTTGATATAGGTTCTACTGAAAACATAAGGTTGTTTCGTTAATCTTTCATGCTTTCCTGCACCGATTGCAGGATGGTTATTTCTGAACGTGCCTAGTTTCTGCCAGTGGGCTAAAGTGCTTTTCGTTTTAGGTAAACTGTCCAATTCTTTCCAGTTCATAAAAGACCTTAGCGTTGCATCACCTTGGGTGCTATCAATGACGAGGCTCCTTGCAGTTTCATCCCCATAATAAACCTGTGATGCACCTGGGGTTAGCAATAGCACGTTGGCCGCTCTAATGGGGTCCTTTCGTTCTTGATCAAACGGTTGTCCGTCATCGTGAGATGTCAAATAATTAACTGTACTTTTATTTTTTAGTTTGGTATGCAACAGTTTGCTGTATTTAGTAAAAACGTCATCATATGGTTTCAGGGCATCATTCTTCAATTCAAAATTGATGAGGCTATGGAAACCATGGTCAAAGAAATCTACCTTTTTATCGCCAAAATCGAATTCTCTTCCGCCTGAAATCCCATAATTATAAACTTCACCAACCATATAGAATGGATTGTCATCCAACGCATCGTTCGGGTTCTTTTTCTTCCATATCTCAAAGGCATATGAAGCTTCCTTATAAAGCTCGGACCATGCATTTTCATTTACGTGTTTAACGGTATCTACCCTAAATCCGTCAACACCAAACTCGTTTACATAATCCGTTAGCCACTTTATAATATAAAATCGTGGCGCCCTTGGATATCCAGTTCTTTCAAAAAATAGTTGGAGCTCGTCTAGTTCTGCACTTAATCTTCCTTCTTTTTTCCATTTAGCCAAGAGAGCGTCGGGAAGCTCTACAGGCTCGTTCGACGCTGTTTGAATATCTGGTAAGTTATCGACCAAAGTACAGTTCGTCGTGTTCTCATATGTAGTAAATTCACATGTAGGATCTGTGATTACCCATTCATCGGGCCAGACAGGGTCTTGGCCGGTTACCGGACCGGTGTGGTTTAATACAACATCCAATAGCACGCGAATTCCATTTTTATGTGCCGTTTCTACCAGGTCGCCTAAATCTTTTTTTGTACCAAAATTTGGGTCAATCGCTGTCCAATCCTTGGCCCAATATCCGTGATAACCATACGTGTTTCCAGTAGTTTCGTCCGTATCTCCATGTATTTGCTCTACTACCGGTGTAAACCAAATAGCGTTAATTCCTAAATCAGTAAAATAACCCTCTTGAATTTTTTTTGTAATCCCCTGAAGATCTCCTCCTAGGAAACCTCTTAGTTTACCTGTAGGATTAGTTCGGTCAAAGTTAATATCGTTATTGGGGTTTCCATTGTTAAACCTGTCGGTAAGCAAGAAATAGATGTTTGCTCCCTCCCAAACAAAGGGAATTTTTTTTACCGGAACATCGACCGACTCTTTGGTTACCGCAAGCTCTTGTTTCGGTTTTTTATTATCTGTTTTACAGGAAGTAACTACTACAATTAGGGCAAGTAAAATAAGCAGGCGTTTCATAAACATTCTATTTGCGATAAAGCTATAAAATGCAGATGGAAACGAAAAATTTTATTTTTTTCTATTTAGTACTTTGAATTCTTCGTAACAACTACTAATTGCATCCAATATTTGGAGATCGTTTGCGGTAATTATAAAGGACTTGGAATAGTTGCAGTTATTAAGTATATCTTGAATGTCTACTTTTTCAAGCTGCAAAAACTCTGTCAAAAGCTCGCGGTCAAATTTAGAAGCTAATAAATTTCGGATTTCCTCATCTTCCTTCATTTGTCTTAGTTTTCTCATTTGGGCCGGTTTCTTGCCAAAAAGATTACGAAGAAGATCGGCTGGGTTTAGGATAGCTCCAAGTACTTTTGTTACCGCACTGGGGTTTTTATTACCGCCCTCATAAGCTACGGACAAGCCTGATATGCTGTATTGATAAGCGTTGTTTATAGGAAGGTTTTTAACATCTATCTCTAAATAACCGGTGAGTTGATATGGTCTAACGATGACTTCTTCCAAAGCATATGCGAGTTCTGTCAACGCAATCTTGGTGTCCTTAAATTTGAACATATCGTTGGTAACTCTTATTTTTTGGGGTTTAAATCCTAGAAACGAAAGATACAAGGTGTCGTTTACAGCTGCCTTTATGCTAAATTCACCTTTTTCATTGGTAATGGTACCCGTAACCTGATTTAGGTTAACCACATGTACACTTTCCATACTAACTTCGGTTTGTGCATTTACAACGATAGCACTTATACTGCTATCCTCGTTACCATCCTGAGCAATTCCAGCAATGGTTACAAAAACGAGAAAAAAAGCTAAAAGTCTACTCATTAAAAAGTGTGGGTATTTATTTGAGTATACAAACAAAACAAAAAAATACGCCGAAGCGTATTTTTTAATATACAATTAACTAAAAGAAATCACCTTTTCTTTTTTGGCTCCTTCTTTTTCCAGAGTTCGGACTCATAGAACCACTGCGTTCTCTTCTTTTGCCGCGACTGTTGTCGTCAGTACCGCTTTTACGATCCCTGAAACTGTCTTTACCTCCTTTGCGTTTGCCTTTATAGGAACTTCCGCTACCGCCATAGCTTTTTCTTCCGCCACCGCCAGGGCTTTTGGAAACTTCAACATTAACGAATCTTCCGTCTACCTTAAATTCTGTAAAGGTGGCAAGAATTTTTTCTGTTACCTCAGCATCTGTATTAAAAAAGGAGAAACTTTCTTTTACATCTACCTTAAAAATATCGTCTTGTCCTAATCCTACGGTATCTCTAATGAAATCCTTTAAGGACATCCAATCGTAACCATCTTTCTCACCAACATTTACAAAGTAACGAACCGCTCCACTTGTGGGGACATCTCCACCACGGTCTCGACCACTTTCCCTATCTGATGAAGAATTTAAATCCTTTGTTTTATTGTAATAATTATAGAATCTTGTAAATTCAACAGAGATTATTTTTTTAATTAGTTCCTCGCGGTCAAGGCCTTCTAGAACATCGTTAATTGCTGGCAAAAAATTATCTACCTCTGGATTTATCTCTGTTTCCTTTATTTTATTGGCTAAATGATAAAGCTGAATTTCGCATATTTCCATTCCGGAAGGAATCTTTTTGGAAATGAACGGTTGGTTTATCTTGTTTTCAATTGCCTTTATTTTGCGTTGTTCGCTTTTTGTAATAATGACCATTGAAATACCCGATTTACCGGCACGACCAGTTCTGCCACTGCGGTGGGTATAGGTTTCTATTTCATCCGGTAATTGGTAATTGATCACGTGGGTGATGTCATCTACATCTATACCTCTAGCCGCAACATCGGTTGCAACCAACATCTGAATCTGCTTCTTTCGAAAGGAATTCATAACTAAATCGCGCTGGTTTTGGCTTAGGTCCCCATGAAGGGCACCTGCACTATAACCGTCCTCTATTAGTTTTTCGGCAACTTTTTGAGTATCTCTTTTGGTACGGCAAAAAATTACCGAGAAAATATCTGGATTAGTGTCTGCCAATCGCTTTAGTGCCGGGTAACGATCTCTTCCACCCACTATATAATATTCATGCTGTACGGTGGTAGCACCTGAATTTTTGGCACCAACTGTAATTTCTTGTGGCGAGTGCATGAATTTTTTGGCAATAACCGCTACTTCTTTGGGCATTGTTGCGGAGAATAGCCAAGTAGATTTTTCGTTAGGGGTATTGGAAAGAATATCCTTGATATCTTCCATAAAGCCCATGTTCAACATTTCATCGGCTTCATCTAACACGCAGTAGTCTATTTTTGAGATATCTACCAATCTACGATTGATCATATCTTTCATACGACCCGGAGTGGCTACTATAATCTGTGCCCCTCTTTTTATTTGTCGCGCCTGTTCCGTGATGCTAGCACCGCCATATATGGCTACTACGTTAATATTTCGCTCGTATTTAGCGTATAGTTGTAGTTCGTTGGTGATCTGTAAGCAGAGCTCGCGGGTAGGCGATAGGATAAGTCCTTGAGTGGTTCTACTATCACTATCTATTTTTTGAATTAATGGGAACCCAAAGGCTGCCGTTTTACCTGTTCCTGTCTGTGCAAGTGCAACCAAATCGGTTTCACTTTCCAATAAAATTGGGATTGCTTTTTCCTGTACTTCGGAAGGGGTTTCAAAACCCAAATCCGCAACAGCATCTAATAAGGACTTTTGGAGTCCCAGTGCTTCAAACTTTGTCATAATATGTTATACTTAATCGCAAATAAGAATGTTACTTAGAGCGATTATCGTATATAACCTTTGAGACTCAATGCAACACATGCTATACCAGCGGCGTTAATTTGGCGGCAAAGGTACTGCTAATTAATGAGAATCAACAATTTATATTATTGGGTGATGTTATGGAGCCAAATTATAACCATAGCTGGACATTGCGATTCCTATAACTCCGCATATAATCATTGTTACGATGAAGGTCTTTTGTAGTCTGGGGTTATCGTAGATAATTATACACACAGCACCTAGTACGATGCTTATCTGAAAAAACAACATCCCCAAATCAAACTTTTTGGTTGCTTTATCGTATTCATCCGCTAAGGCCTCCCATTCTTTTACGCCAACAATAGCTCCCATTTCTCCATCCAGGTCTTGGACCCAGTTGCTTTCTCCAACTTGTTTTGATCCTATCAGGATTTCTATTTTTTCCGCTCCGTATTTTTCTATCTGCCCTTTTACTGCGCTAATTTTATCGACTATAACGGATTTTTTTTCTTCTAATACCATACCGCTCTCCAAAAGTGCTGTCAGGTAGTTGAGCTCACTTTCCTTAAGATTTTCTTTAATACTTTTGGATTGGTACCAACTGGAATAGTTTACCACTTTATTATGGGCGATCATCATTTCTTCTTCCAGTTCCCCGTTTACCATTTGGGAAATGGCCATTAGTGCCGCAAAAAAGGCAATGAGTACACCACCTATGGCCTCCGCTCGTTCTGAGGCTACGGATACTTCTACCGTGTCGTTATTTTTCTTGGATGTTAACATGTACTGTGTTTAAATGCGCAATGAGTTTAGCGAAGGCTTTTCCTCTATGGCTTATGTTATTTTTTATTTCTAAAGATAGTTGTGCAAAGGTTTCCTCGTATCCATTGGGCTTAAAAATGGGATCATATCCAAATCCGTTTTCCCCTTTTTTGTTTTCTGTAATCGTACCGTCCACCAACCCATCAAAAAAAAGTGTCTTACCACCTAAATTTAGGGCTATGGCCGTTTTAAAGTAGGCGGACCTGTCGGTTTTTCCGATAAGATTTCTTAATAACTTATCCATATTGGCGTTGGCATCATTTTCTGAGCTGGCATACCTAGCCGAATATACGCCCGGTTCTCCGTTCAGGGCATTGACTAATAGACCGGTGTCGTCCGCAAAGCAGTGTGCCTTGTACTTTTGGGACACATAATCCGCTTTAAGTTTGGCGTTCCCTTCCAGCGTGTTAGCCGTTTCCGGGATGTCCTCAGAACAACCAATATCGGCTAAGGACACCAAAGTGATGCTTTCTGGAACTAGCGCTTGCACTTCCTTTAGTTTATTTTGATTATGGGTGGCAAATACGAGGGTCATTAAAATTTTTCTTTTGTTTTAAATTTTACCGATTCCAAATGTACTAATTTTATAGAATGGAGTTAAAAGTGCCCCCTGTGATTGTTTTTATTGTGTTCGCCTTAGCCATGTATCTTCTAGATTTGGTTTTACCAGTTGGTTTTTTTGACTTTTTTGGACGCGCGCTACTAGCACAAGTTTTGGTTGGGATTGCAGTCGTGGTAGGTGGGTTGAGTTTAATTCCCTTTTTCATGAAGAAAACTACCGTGGATCCTACGAAACCTGAAAAAGCGTCCGTTTTAATTACGAACGGAGTGTACAGGTTTTCTAGAAATCCTATGTATTTTGCCCTGTTAGTGTTGCTTTTGGCATTGGGACTTATCTTGGGTAACGCTTTTAATACCTTAGTTGCTGCCGGATTTGTTGGCTATATGAACCGCTTTCAGATCATTCCCGAGGAACGCATGTTGTTGGAGAAATTTGGTAGGTCTTACAAGGATTACCTAGCGCGAACGAGAAGATGGTTTTAACCTGTCATTTGTAGGAGAAATTCCCTAGACTATACATTGAGCATCCAATATAAAATATCTAAAACCCAATATCAAGCATTCAACATAAGAATACCAAGCATGCATTAAACCACTTATACTTTAAAATATTACTTATTTAGCTTATTTTTTAATATATTAGCAGAATAGTTAATTATTATGATTGCAATCATCACAGGAGATATCATCAATTCTGAAAAGCATCCGTCATCAGAATGGATAGCGGAGCTCAAGGATTATTTTAATCGCTTTGGTCCAGCACCTATGCAGTGGGAAATCTATAGGGGGGACGAGTTTCAACTTAAAGTAAACGAGGATAACGCTTTATTATCTGCCATACGGATCAAGGCCTTGCTCAAGTCGGTCAAGGGGCTAGATGTTCGGATGGGAATAGGTATTGGGCTGGAAACCTACATAGGAACTGGGGTTAGCGAGTCCAATGGTACCGCGCACCAACGTTCTGGACGTAAATTTGAATCCTTAAAAGAAAGCAAAATCAATTTAAGTATTGCTACGGGTAACGAATCACATGATCTCACCCTAAATCTTATGCTGCGCTTGGCCTTGGATTTTATGGATAGTTGGAGCGTAGTTTCCGCAGAAATCGTTGCCATCGTTTTAGATTATCCAGAGGCATCCCAAAAAGAAATTGCAACAAAATTGAATATAAAACAATCTGCTGTTAGTCAACGTATAAAACGAGCCCGTCTAGATCTTATTTTGGATGTATTGGCGTATTACCAACACCTAATTAAGGAATTTTAAAAGATGGTACTTTTTATAAAATTGCTATTGGCGCATCTCATTGGGGACTTTATGCTGCAACCCGTAAAGTGGGTTATTCATAAAGAGGCCAACAAGATAAAGTCCAAATACCTGTACCTTCATGTGCTTGTACATTTCGCCCTATATGTATTGGTATTATGGGATTTGAGTCTTTGGAAAATAGCCATCATTCTAACTCTATCACATCTATTGATAGACTTAGCTAAATTATATGCCAATCTTTGGTTCAAAAACAAGACCATTCCATTTTTTATTGACCAGTTCCTTCATGTGATGTCCATTTATTTATGTACTTATTATGTAGTATTACCAGACCATTTTATAGCACTATTTGAACATATAAACTGGGCTTTAACTCTAGCGGTAGTGTTTGTGACTTTTCCGTCAGCAATCATTATGGGTAAGCTATTGGAGCCTATGTCGGGCCAAATAAGCACAGATCATAAATCGCTACCCAATGCAGGTAAGTACATTGGTATTCTCGAGCGTTTGTTTGTACTCGTATTTATTTTAATCGGCCGTTGGGATGCGATCGGACTTTTAATCACGGCTAAATCGGTATTTCGTTTTAACGACCTTAAAGAAAGTAATAATAGGAAACTTACAGAATACATTTTGATCGGAACGTTGGTCAGTTTTGGTTTAGCTATACTTTCCGGTTTATGGTACCTGTATCATACACAATCAATAGCCTGATTTGATACCGATTATCTAAGCGATTCTGAGCTTTGTTCCTAAATTTTAATTAAACACAGCAGTTTTTGTTTTATTTCTGCTTTAAAATACGCTCAGCGGGATATAATTTTTACTTTTGAACTAAAATTATGAAGTACATAGTTGTATTACAAACGATGCCTCTTTTGACACTAAGCCTTTAAAGAAACAATGATATCCACGGGAAGAAAATATGTATTTGATTTTGATAGTACCTTAACTAGGGTAGAGGCCCTTGATGTGCTTGCAGAACTAACATTAAAGGGAAAATCCGACAAGGATGAAATTATTGCCGAAATCCAAAAAATTACGAATTTGGGTATCGATGGCGATATATCGTTTACGGAGTCGTTGGAAAGTAGGATTAAATTACTCCACGCGCACAAGAACGATTTAGAGCATTTGGTAAGTGAATTAAGGCAGAAAATCTCAAAATCCATAGCCTCAAACAAAGAGTTTTTTGAAAAGTATGCTGATGATATTTACGTCATTTCTTGTGGTTTCAAGGAGTTTATAGACCCAATCGTTAAGGAATACAATATCCCTTCCAATAGAGTGTATGCCAATACGTTTAGGTTTGATGATGTTGGTAATATCATAGGATTTGATGAGAAAAACGTGCTATCTCAACACAATGGGAAAATACAGTGCCTTAAGGATATGAAACTTGAAGGCGAGGTTCAGGTAATAGGCGATGGCTACAGCGATTACGTTATGAGAGAAGCCGGAATTGCCGATAAGTTTTTTGCTTACACAGAGAATGTACACAGGGACAAGGCCGCGGATAATGCAGACCATGTGACCCCTAATTTAGATGAATTTTTATACCTCAACGATTTGCCACGAAATATATCTTACCCAAAGAATAGAATTAAAGTCCTTTTACTGGAAAATGTTCATACCGCTGCCTTCGAGAATCTATCCGAAGATGGGTTTACGGTAGAGCTTGTTAAACATAGTTTAGCGGAGGAGGAACTTATAGAAAAGATAAAAGGTGTACACGTGTTAGGCATACGTTCCAAGACCCAAGTTACACAAAAGGTCTTGGATGCTGCCGACAAGCTGTTGGTCGTTGGCGCATTTTGTATAGGAACCACTCAGATAGAATTGGAATATGCCAAGAAAAAAGGGGTAGTGGTCTTTAACGCGCCGTATAGCAATACACGATCGGTTGTAGAATTGGCCATAGGCGAAATCATTATGTTAATGCGCAGTGTGTTCGCTAGAAGTTCGGAACTGCATAACGGACAATGGCAAAAAACGGCGGCCGGCTCCCGAGAAGTACGTGGAAAGAATTTGGGTATTGTTGGGTATGGCAATATTGGCAAGCAGTTATCGGTTTTGGCAGAGGCTATTGGCATGCGCGTTTATTATTACGATGTGGAGGATAGTTTGGCCCTTGGTAATGCTAAAAAATGTAACACCTTAGAGGACTTATTGAATATATCTGATGTGGTTACTTTACATATTGATGATAATCCAGCTAATAAAAACTTTATTGGGGAGCGCGAAATAAATCAGATGAAAAAGGGAGCCATGTTGGTAAACCTTTCTAGGGGTTTTGTGGTAGATATAGACGCCTTGGCGGTTGCACTGGAGAATGGTCATATAGCCGGTGCTGCAATAGATGTATACCCCGAAGAGCCGAGTAGCAACGGGGATTTTAAAACCAAGTTACAAGGCTTTCCTAACGTTATACTAACCCCTCACGTAGGAGGTAGTACCGAGGAGGCGCAACGGGATATTGCTGATTTTGTACCAAACAAGATAATGGACTACATCAATTCCGGGAATACCGTAGATGCGGTCAATTTTCCCAATATTCGTTTGCCCAAGCAGAACAAATCCCACAGGTTCTTGCACATACACAAGAATGTACCAGGTATCATGGCAAAAATCAACAAGGTATTGGCGGAGTATGACCTTAATATTTCTAGTCAGTATTTATCCACGGACAATGAGGTGGGTTATGTGATTACAGATTTGGACAAGGAGTATAACAAAGATGTAATCAAGGCGTTGCGTAAAGTAGAAAACACCATCAAATTTAGGGTGTTGTATTAGGTATAACGAGTTTCAATAGGAAAGATTAAAAGGTCAGGTTTTTTTTAAAGCTGATCTTTTTTTTATGCAAAAAACATCGTTTGACCACTTATAACCTTGCCCACACCACAAATAATTGATTCACAAAATGGATTGAACTAAAATTGTAGGAAATATCCTAATACTTATCCATGTTCAAGAACCTTTCTTTTACAAAGCAGCATCAAAGGTATTACCTATTGGTTGGGACAATCGTCATACTAACCCTTATTATACAATCGATAACGCAGTTTTCTTTAAAAAAACAAGAGTATACCGCATTACGGATAAACATCGCCGGTAAACAACGCTTACTAGCACAGCGCGTACTTACGGATTTTTACCAGTGTAGATTACTTACCTGTAATTATGCCGATATGATGCTTGGTCTGGAACGGTTATACAAAACCAATCTCGCACTCCAGAAAGGAAATACAAGCCTAGGACTGAATCC
Organism: uncultured Maribacter sp.; assembly: GCA_964353165.1. Classification (GTDB taxonomy): domain Bacteria; phylum Bacteroidota; class Bacteroidia; order Flavobacteriales; family Flavobacteriaceae; genus Maribacter. The sequence goes on along the minus strand of CAYGUY010000006.1, from coordinate 41,478 downwards.
CTTGGAGGATAGCGAAATACTTGAAAATTTCAAAAAATTACAGATAGATTTAAATTACATCTACATCAATTTAAAAAATCAGAATAAATTCGAAACTATTTCTATTGAGGAATTATCTGGAGCGGTAGGGAAGTTTATTACTCAGATGGACGGAATCGTTACCCAGATACAAAAGAAGTCAGAAAATGACATACGCACATTGATGGTAGTGGAATTGGAACTTGCGGTTTTATCCATTTTGATTATCCTATTGGAAATCATTTTCATCATCAATCCGGCTATCAAAAAAATTACTGGTCAGCATAAAAAATTAAAGGAGATTTCGTGGCATCAGTCCCATGCATTCAATTCTCATATTAAGAATATTAAGGATTTGGAGCATGTAATCAAAATCGAAAAAAATATGACATACAAGCAAGAATTGTTGGAGTGTGTTATGTACGAACTTCAAGATTTGGAACAGGTATCCAAAAATATGGTCCATGCCTTGGAGCACACCAATTAAAGAACGTGCTACGCTTTGGCTAATACGTAGTTAACTTAAAGCGCTTAGTTTTATGGACTACCTAAAACCACTTGCTGATGGCAAGCCTAAAAATGCGTTTATTTAAAAATTATAAAATCAATGATAAAACGTCATGTGGTAGGTTTTACTGATGATGGTAGGGTTCGTTTTTAAGAATCGTAAACGCCCTGTACAGTTGTTCAACCATAAAAAGACGTACCATTTGATGCGAAAAGGTCATTTGGGACAAACTTATCTTGCCAACAGCCATCTTGTATAAGGCATCACTAAATCCATAGGGACCACCAATAACGAATACAAGCTGTTTAATACCGGAGTTCATTTTCTTCTGTAGGTATGCTGAAAATGCAACTGAGTTGAATTGTTTTCCGTTTTCGTCCAATAAAATCAAAACATCGGTAGGTGCCAGTTGTTTTATTAGAAGTTCTCCCTCCTTTGTTTTTTGCTGCTCCTCGGATAGACTTTTTGTTTTCTTTAAATCCTGCACTAGTTCCAAGGAGAATTTTACGTAATGTCCTAGCCGTTTTTCGTATATTCCTATGAGTTCCTGTAGTTCTTGGCTATCCGTTTTGCCAATGGCAATTAGTTTTATCGTCATTTTTTATCTATTCGAATCAGTTTAAGCACTTCTGATTCATTTAATTTTACGCCCTGGATGATCTTATCTGAACCTATTACCCGTAATGCAGGTTCAAAAGTAAATCAATTTCCCAAAATGGATTCGTATTTTAGCAACTGGCAATACGAGAATATGATTTCAGAAACACAATTTAAGCAGGAAATAGAACAAATCATTAGCAACGCAATACGAGAAGATGTTGGCGATGGCGACCATAGCTCACTGGCTTGTATTCCCATGACGGCGCAAGGAAAGGCTAAATTATTGGTTAAGGATGGAGGTATACTCGCTGGTGTGGAATTCGCGAAAGCGGTCTTCGCTTATGTAGATAATGAGCTTCAGATAGAAACCCTTATTGATGATGGCAGTCCTGTAAATTACGGCGATATCGCGTTTTACGTATCGGGTAGTTCGCAAAGTATCTTAAAGGCGGAACGCTTAGTACTCAACGCAATGCAGCGAATGAGTGCCATTGCTACAAAGACCCATTATTTTGTGGGGCTGTTGGATGGTACGGGAACAAAAATTTTGGATACCCGAAAAACCACACCAGGCATCCGTGCCTTGGAAAAATGGGCCGTAAAAATTGGTGGAGGCGAGAACCATAGGTTTGCCCTGTATGATATGATTATGCTAAAGGACAATCACATAGACTTTGCCGGTGGCATTACCAAAGCCATAGAAAAAACGAAGGCATATTTAAAGGAAACCAACAGGGACCTTAAGATTATCGTAGAGGCACGAAGTTTGGCAGAGATCAAGGAAATTCTGGAAAGTGATGGAGTGTACCGCATCCTGATCGACAATTTTAATTATAAGGATACCAGGGCGGCGGTTCGTTTGATAGGGGATAGGTGCTTAACTGAGTCCTCGGGTGGAATTAATGAGGAAACCATTCGCCAGTATGCGGAATGTGGTGTAGATTATATTTCCTCTGGCGCCTTAACACACTCGGTCTATAATCTAGACTTAAGCCTAAAAGCTTTATAAATGTCGTTGGAGATAGAAGAACGCCTAGAAAAAATACCCATTGTCAACTGGTTTGTGCGGTTGCTAAAGGAAATTCGGTTGCCAGGTTTTAAGGGACTCTCAATTTACGACCTTACCGAAATGTATGTGGTGGGTATTCTTCAAGGTACGCTCTCCACTAGAGCCAGTGCCATTGCATTTAGCCTATTCATGGCTTTGTTTCCTTTGTTGATTTTTATGGTCACCCTGGTCCCGTACCTTTTTGAATATATCAGCATACAAAATGCTGATTTTGAAGGACAATTCCAGTTGTTTTTGGAATCTTTTCTTCCGACAGCTACTGGTGAATATTTTGGTGAAGTATTTCAACAGATAAAAGATCAAAAGCGAGGTGGGTTGTTATCTTCGGCCTTTATCCTATCCATATTTTTAGTAGCTAATGGGGTAAATGCCATTTTTGGAGGTTTTGAAACTTCCTACCACATAGAACTTACACGTAATTTCTTTAGACAATACTTGTTTGCCCTTATGGTAGGTTTGATTTTGGCCATATTGATTATCCTTGGTTTTGTTATGTTCATTTATTTTGAGGTTTATGTACTGGTTTACCTGAACGAGTTTCAGGCGCGTCTTGGAGGTTATGTGATGGAAGATGGCGACAGAATGGGAGTTCAGATCGCGAAGGTATTATTTTTTGTAATCCTTTCTTATTTTACGACCGCCACGCTATACTATTTTGGAACTAGAGAAGGAAAGCAAGCACGTTTTTTTTCTGTGGGAGCCTTAATGACAACTGTACTTTTTGTTGTTACATCATATCTGTTTGGAGTCTATGTTGATAAATTTGCGCGCTATAACGAGTTGTACGGAGCACTGGGAGGTCTATTAATCCTAATGGTTTATATTTGGTTAAATTCCAATATACTATTACTTGGGTTTGAACTAAACGCATCATTAAACTCCCTTAGAAAAATCACAAATAAAGAAGAATGATAAATCTCCCGAGAGTTACAATGCTTATTTGCCTTATTTGTTGTGGACATCTACTGTCCGGCCAGTCTGTATTCGGTAAATGGAAGACCATAGATGACCGCACCGGCAATCCTAAAGGCATCATTAATATCTACGAGAAAGACGGATTAATGTACGGATATGTAGAGGAAATCCTGGAACCTGGAAAAGAAAATGTAACCTGCATAAAATGCGAGGACGAGTTGAAGGACAAGCCTGTGGTTGGTATGGAGATTATAAGAGCTGCAGAAAAACACGATGACGGGGAATGGAAAGGACACCGTTTGTTCGATCCTGAACAAGCAATGACATTCCGTTGCAAAATATGGTTGAATCCAAAAAATTCTGATGAGTTAAAGGTTAGGGGTTATCTTGCCTTTATCTATCGTACTCAAACATGGCTCCGAGTGCAAGATAACTAGTATGGAGCATTTTATAAACGTTGTTCTGCCTATTCCTTTAGAGAGGCATTTTACCTACAGTATTTCTGGTGAAGAGTCGCAATTGCTTCAACCAGGAATGCGGGTTTCGGTACCGTTTGGTAAGTCGAAAATTTATACCGGGGTTGTTCTTAGCATTCATACAACAGCACCGGAGGTGTATGAGGCCAAGGAAATACATCAAATTCTAGACGACACACCTATTGTTACCCCTATTCAATTAAAGCATTGGCAATGGATCGCCGATTACTACATGTGTACTTTAGGAGAAGTGGTTCGGAGTGCCCTTCCTGGAGCCTTTTTATTGGAAAGTGAAACCTTAGTTTTGCGCAATTGGGATGCAGAGGTAGATGAGCAAGAATTAAAAGACGATGAATTTTTGGTATTCGAAGCCTTACAGCATCAATCTGTTTTAAAAGTAGACGAAGTAGCTGCCATTGTAGATCGGAAAAACGTATTACCTATTTTAAACCGACTACTGGCAAAGAACGTCATCAAGCTAAAGGAAGAAGTGTTTGAGCAGTATAAGCCTAAATTGGTCAAATATGTTCGGTTAGGAATATTGCATTCGTCGGACGAGGCCTTAGAAACGCTATTGGAATCCTTGACAAGGGCACCAAAACAAAGTCAGGTCGTGCTAGCACTGTTCCAGTTGCAGGCAACAAGTAAGAAGCCAATTTCTACTTCGGAGTTGGAGCAATCTAGCAATAGTTCCAAAGCGGTAATTAAAGCCCTGGTAGACAAAGGTATTTTAGAGGAGTACAGTATACGGGTAGATCGGGTGGATTTTGACGGTACTCAGGATGTTTCCGCAGTAAAAAAACTGAACAGCTATCAAGAGCGGGCTTTTTCCGATATTAAAACCGCCTTTCATGCGAATAAGGTTACCTTATTAAAAGGAGTTACATCCTCAGGAAAGACAGAGGTCTATGTGAAGCTGATAGAAGAGTGCCTAGAACAGCATAAACAAGTGCTCTATTTATTGCCGGAAATTGCGCTGACAACACAGTTGATATCAAGGCTACAAGAGTATTTTGGAGAAAAAATTGCTATTTACCATTCTAAATACAATGTTCAAGAGCGGGTAGAAGTATGGAACAATGTTTTATCCTCCAAAAAAAAGGCTCAAATCGTTATAGGAGCAAGGTCAGCTATGTTCCTGCCTTTTTCCGATTTGGGTTTATTATTGGTAGATGAGGAACACGAGAGTTCCTTTAAACAGTTTGACCCTGCCCCTAGATATCACGCCAGGGACGCTGCCATTGTACTTGGAAATCTTCACAAAGCCAATACTTTATTAGGTTCTGCAACACCAAGTGTTGAAAGTTATCATAATGTACATATCGGTAAATATGGGTATGCAGAAATAAATAGAAGGTACGGTAATGTACTTATGCCCGATATGGAGTTGGTAGATATAAAGGAAGCACATAGAAAGAAACGAATGAAGGGTCATTTTTCCGAACGTCTATTAGAGGAAATGAGAGACGCGTTGGATGCCGGAGAACAGATTATCTTGTTTCAAAATAGAAGGGGGTATGCACCAATACTGGAGTGCTTAACCTGTGGACATACCCCACAATGTCCAAATTGCGACGTAAGCCTTACTTATCATCAATTTAGAAAACAGTTACGGTGCCATTACTGTGGACACCATTCTGCATTGCCAGAAAGTTGTTTGGCCTGTGGCAGTCCCGATTTGGATACAAAAGGTTTTGGGACACAGCAGATAGAGCAGGAGGTCATCAAACTGTTTCCAGAGGCCAAAGTAGATAGAATGGATTTGGATACGACCCGAGGCAAATACGCCTATGAAAAAATTATCACCCGGTTTGAGCAACAAGAGTTGGATATTTTGATTGGCACCCAGATGTTGACCAAAGGATTGGATTTTAGAAACGTAAGTCTAGTGGGTGTTATGAATGCCGATGCCCTATTGAATTTTCCCGATTATAGGGCACATGAAAAAAGTTTTCAATTATTGACCCAAGTATCGGGCAGGGCAGGGCGAACTAAAAAAAGGGGAAAGGTCATTATACAGACCTATAATCCATACCATCAGATTTTAAAACAGGTCACTACTGGGGAATACGACCAAATGTTTGCAGAACAGATTTATGAAAGGCAGCAATTTAAGTATCCACCAGAAAATAGAATTATTAAAATAACCTTTAAGCACAAAAATTATAATGTACTTAACGAGGCTGCGGACTGGTTCTGTGGTGCGTTAAAAACAAATTTTGGTGGCAACGTGCTAGGACCTGAATATCCACCTGTGGCAAGAATCAGAAATCAATACCTAAAACATGTATTGGTAAAGATGGATAAAAAGGAATCAGCTGCCAGAAAAAAGCAACATATTAAAAGAATAGAAAAGTCTTTTAATGCGATATCTATGTACCGTAGTGTTAGGGTTATTTACAATGTAGACCACATATAAAAAAAGAAACCGCCGATCGGCGGTTTCTTTTTAGTAGTTATATAGCATAAAATATAGCTTAGACATTACTTAGCGCTTCCGCCAATTCAGTTTTCTTATTTCTACTCAAAGGAATAGACCGGCCACTGACCTCTACATTTTTACTGTTGAATTTTTCAACTTTCTCCAAGTTTACGATATAGGATTTGTGTATACGTAAAAACTTATCTTCAGGAAGTTGTTTTTCAAAAGACTTCATTGTTGATAAGATTACTATATTGGCTTCATCTGTCACCAATTTTATGTAGTCTCCTAAGGCTTCTATCCACTTGATATCGTTTAAAATAACCTTTCTTTTTTTCAGATTACTCTTTACAAATATGTGCTCTTCATCTTCAAGAACTCTATTTGCCTGCTCATATTTTGCTACCGCTCTTTTAACCGAAGCATCAAAGCGTGCCATAGTTATAGGCTTGTGTAAATAATCGGTTACATCATAATCAAAAGCTCTTAGTGCATAATCTGGCTTTCCGGTAATTAAAATTACTTGAGGACTGTTATCTAGGGACTCGAGTAGGTCAAATCCTGTGATAATTGGCATTTCAACATCTAGAAATATTAGGTCTATTTCATTGTTTTTAATACCATTTTTTGCTTCGATAGCATTGCTGTACTCTGCTACCATTGCCAAGTTGGGATGATTGTTAACCAACTTTGCGACCGCCATCCTTTGCATGGACGAGTCGTCAACGATAATACTTCTTAACTTCATAAGGGCTGATTTGTGGGGTTAAATCATCGACAAAGAACAGCAAAAACACGACATACTGCAACAAAAGATGTAAACAATGTAGTGTTAATTGTGTAAATGGTGATGACAATAAATTAAGATTTGGTTTGTTCAATTTATATATTCTTCCTTGCTATAACGAAGATTTTTATCTTTTCTTATATTTATTTTAAAATAATGGCTATTTTTGCACTCCTTAAAACAAAATATATTATTATGAACCATTACGAAACTGTTTTCATTTTGAATCCCGTTCTATCTGATATACAGATAGAGGAAACAGTTAAGAAATTTGAAGATTTCTTAATTAACAATGGAGCCAAAATGGTCTCCAAAGAAAATTGGGGCCTAAAGAAATTGGCTTATCCCATCCAAAACAAAAAAAGTGGTTTTTACCATTTGTTCGAATTCACCGACCTTGGTCAGGTAGTATTACCTTATGAACAAGAGTTTAGAAGAGATGAACGTGTTATGCGATTTTTGACCGTTAAATTGGACAAACATGCGGTATCATGGGCAGAAAGAAGAAGAGCAAGAAACAACAAAACCGCTAAAGCTTAAGTACTATGTCAACATTACAACAACAGGCAAAAGGAAAGAAAGATGGGGAGATTAGGTATTTAACTCCATTAAATATTGAAACCAACTCCAAAAAGAAATATTGTAGGTTTAAAAAATCCGGAATCAAATATGTTGATTACAAGGATGCTGACTTCCTTATGAAATTGGTAAACGAGCAGGGTAAATTATTACCGAGAAGACTTACAGGTACTTCTTTGAAGTTTCAGAGAAAGGTAGCACAGGCCGTAAAACGAGCACGTCACTTGGCTTTAATGCCATACGTTGGTGATTTATTAAAATAAAAGAAAAGAATCATGGAGCTTATATTAAGAGAAGACGTACAAAACTTAGGTTTTAAAGACGACGTAGTAAGTGTAAAGAACGGATATGGCAGAAACTACCTTATCCCTAACGGGTTGGCAGCTATGGCAACGCCGTCCGCTAAAAAAGTATTGGCAGAAAACCTAAAGCAAAGAGCACATAAAGAGAAGAAAGTGGTTGATGCAGCGTCTAAGGTTGCTGATGCATTAAAGGCTTTGGAATTAAAGATAACCGCTAAGACCGGTGCAGGAGATAAATTATTCGGTTCTGTAACTGTTTCCGATTTGGCAGAAGCTATTGCTAAGGAAGGTCACGACATAGATAGAAAGTTCATTAATATACAAGGTGGTTCGGTTAAAAGAACTGGTCCTTATAATGCACAGATCAGGCTTCATAGAGAAGTAGTTGTAGACTTCCCTTTTGAAGTAATCGCTGAACAGAAGTAATTTTCAATAATTTGAACATCTAAGCCTTTCAGTTTTCTGAAGGGCTTATTTTTTTGATAGCAATGAAGTATACACGACTTACAAAGGAACAATTAGAAGAATTAGAGCCAGAATTCATTAATTTCTTGGCAACGCAGTCCATCACAGGCGAGGAGTGGGCGAAAACAAAAAAAGACACCCCTGAGATAGCCGAAGAGGAACTGGATGTCTTTAGCGACCTTATTTGGGAAGGAGTGCTGAGCAAGGTGACGTATTTGGAGAATATTTCCGCGCAGCAGATGCATTTGTTCGAGCTTACGGACAAGGAAATGAAACTCATCGCCGTAAAAGTCATGAATCCTGAAATCGATTTGACTACCTCAGTGGGTTTTAGTTGGTTCAAAAAGAATTGGTCTTCGGATTTTGTAGAGTATATGACCGCAGCCAAAGCCTATACGGATGACAAGAACTTGGATAAATTTCAATTGATACAACAAGGGGCGGTCATTACCAAAGGAGAATTATACCAGTGGTTCGATGGGATGATGCATAACGAAGCCCCCTAAAAGCCCCTAGCCCCCAAAGGGGGAATTCTTACTGTTGTGAATACTATTTGCTGGTTTGGTAAAAAAATGGTGATTTTCATTATATGGCCTCACTAGAAGGATTGTCTGGGTCTTTTTGCACAAATCTTTCACTACGTTGCAAAGCATGTTGGGTAGGAGTATATTTGTTATGGATAATTTAATGAATTTTCATTTCGGTAATTTGGGCGGCACCCAATATCCGTGAACAGCAAAAGAGCTACATGGCACAGAAACCTTCTATACCTAAAGGAACACGGGATTTTACTCCCAATGAGATAAGTAAGCGTAACTATATTTTCGATACGGTTAAAAAACATTTCCAGACCTTTGGGTATCTACCCATAGAAACGCCTTCCTTCGAAAACTCCGATACGCTTTTGGGAAAATATGGGGAAGAAGGAGACCGACTCATTTTTAAGATATTGAATTCGGGAGATTTTATCAGTAAGGTAGATGATGTTACCTACAGTTCAAAAAACTCCAGTTCACTTGCACCCAAGATTACAGAAAAAGCCCTGCGCTATGATCTTACGGTACCTTTTGCACGCTACGTAGTGATGCACCAGAACGAAATCGATTTTCCCTTTAAAAGGTATCAGATTCAGCCGGTATGGCGCGCGGATCGACCACAAAAGGGAAGGTTCAGGGAATTTTATCAATGCGATGCAGATGTGGTCGGTTCGGATTCCCTTTTGCAGGAAGTAGAACTAGTACAACTCTACGATGCTGTTTTTACCGATTTAGGTTTAAAGGGTGTTACCGTTAAGCTGAACAATCGCAAAATATTATCCGGTATAGCGGAGGTGATAGGAGCTAAGCACTTATTGGTCGATTTTACGGTAGCCCTGGATAAACTGGATAAAATAGGCGAGGAAGGCGTAAAGAAGGAAATGCGGGAAAAAGGCATTTCCGATGTAGCTATCGAAAAGGCCGCCCCTCTATTTGCATTGCAAGGAAGTAACGTGGAACAATTGGAAAGCCTTGATGCTTTGTTACGGGAATCCGAGGAAGGTAAAAAAGGAGTTTCTGAACTGCGTTACATTATTGAAAGTGTTGCTGCGCTAGGATTACAATCGGCATATTTGTCCATTGATGTTACTTTAGCGAGAGGGCTTAACTACTATACCGGGGCTATTTTTGAAGTGAGCGCTCCCGAAGGTGTTTCTATGGGTTCTATTGGTGGTGGCGGCCGCTATGATGACCTTACCGGTATTTTTGGTCTCAAGGATGTGAGCGGAGTCGGGATTTCATTTGGACTGGACCGAATCTATCTGGTATTGGAAGAATTGAACCTTTTTCCAAAATCCCTTGAAAAATCGGTGGATGTACTTTGTTTAAATTTTGGAGAAAAGGAATCCCTTGCCGCTTTAAAACTAGTTACTGAGTTACGGAAATCAGGAATTAAGTCGGACGTATATCCATCTAACGCCAAAATTCAAAAACAGTTCAAATATGCGAACAATCGCAAGGTACCCACTGTAATACTTTTGGGAGCCGAGGAGTTAAGTAATCGTTCTTTTGTGGCAAAGAATATGGAAACAGGGGAACAAAAAACATACAAGCTAGGAGAAGTAAACAAATTTGTAGCGGAGCTATAGATTTGTTTTAATGGTACGTACAATGTATTCGTAGTACGACCTGGTATGGGGAACATAGCGTTTTACATTTTTATCGCTTTCAATTTCATTTTCAAATTTTGGGATAGGTATCAGTTTTAAATCGGCTACTTCGCTTTCTTGTTTTTGCAGCTGTTGCAAAGGGACCTTAAGTTCACAAAGAAAGGTATGGTGAAATTCATTATCTATTAAGGTAGCAGTATGCTTTTGCATCGACTTAAAAACACCAATTTTTTCTAAGTCTTGCTCTTGTACTTTAAGTCCGATTTCTTCTTCAATTTCTCGAATCGCGGCTAATTCTTCTTTTTCCCTTGCACCTATATGACCTGCAACAGAGACATCCCAAAGTAGGGGATAGGTATCCTTGTTTTGTCCACGTTGTTGCAATAGGATTTCACCAGTCTTTGTATACATCCAAATATGCACCGTAGCGTGAAAAAGTCCAAGACGATGGGCTTTGGATTTTAGTTCCGATGTTCCGGTAGGATTTCCGTTAGCATCTAAAATAGATATGAGTTCATCCATATAAAAAAACCCTTCCGGAAAAGAAGGGCTTTGGTTTGAGTTAGTCGAAATAACTAAAGGTTTCCCCTTCTTTTATCGTCAATAGTGTTTCGTATATCAATCGGATAACGTTTTCTACATCATCCTTATGAACAGTTTCTACCGTCGTATGCATGTAACGTAAGGGTAGGGATATCAATGCAGAGGCAACACCGCCATTGCTATAGGCAAAAGCATCTGTATCTGTTCCGGTTGCTCTGGAAGCCGCCATGCGCTGAAACGGAATCTTGTTGGTCTCCGCTGTTTCCAAAATTCGCTCTCTTAGCTTGTTTTGTACCGCTGGGGCATACGAAATTACTGGGCCGGCGCCCATTTCTGTATGGCCTTGTGTTTTCTTCTCGATCATTGGGGTAGTGGTGTCGTGACACACATCTGTTATAATGGCAACATTAGGTTTAATGGTCTGGGTAATCATTTCAGCGCCTCGCAAACCAATTTCTTCTTGAACGGAGTTGGTTATATATAACCCAAAAGGAAGTTTTTTCTTATTCTCATGCAACAGTCTTGCTACTTCTGCGATCATGAATCCGCCTGCACGGTTATCTATTGCCCTGCATACATATTTATCCTTGTTCAGAACTTGAAAGGTATCCGGATAGGTAATCACACAACCCACATGAACGCCCATTTTCTCCACTTCTTCCTTATCCTTGGCGCCTATATCAATAAAAATATTGTCCAACTTTGGCGGTTGCTCTTTTTCGTTTTTTCTGGTATGTATTGCCGGCCATCCAAAAACGCCCTTTACGATACCATTTTTGGTATGAATATTTACCCATTTAGAAGGTGCAATTTGATGATCGCTACCACCATTTCTGATTACATAAAGTAAACCGTTATCGGTTATATAATTAACGTACCACGATATTTCATCTGAATGTCCTTCGATTACTACTTTATATTTGGCATCTGGATTAATAACACCAACTGCAGTACCATAAGTGTCCGTAATGAAGGTGTCCACGTAGGGCTTTAGGTAGTCCATCCAAATTTTTTGGCCTTCCCACTCATACCCTGTAGGAGCTGCATTATTCAAGTATTTTTCAAAAAAATCGAGAGATTTCTTAGTGATGATATTCTTTTTAGCCATTCGTAGTTTATTTAACTACAAACTTAACAATATTCACTTGTTTTTGAGTACTATGCTTCTCTATTTATCGTTAATTTTGACAAGGCGTTTGTAGTTGCTAGACCATGAGGTATCGATTTATCTTTCTATTTTTTATTTTGATGGGTTTCTTGGAAACCAAGGCCCAGGTACCCGAGCAGGTATTGGACTCGGTATCCGAAAAGCTTATTATTATTGCCGGGGATTCGGTTTTTAGAAGCTCTATTGGTTTAGAGGAGGCATTCGTGTTTGGTAAACTGAAGTTCAGTTCGTACGATGAGAAATTACGATATTATATCTTAAGAAGAAAGACGCATAAGGTATACCCCTATGCTAAGTTAGCCGCGGAACGTTTAGTGGAATTGAATGATAGTCTTAAAGAAATTAAGAAACCCCGAAAACGAAAACAGTACACTAAAAAATTACACAAGTATATTGAGGGAGAATTTTCAGAAGAACTAAAAAAACTCACCCGAACCGAGGGACAAATATTAGTTAAACTTATCTATAGACAGACGGGAACTACGGCATTTGACTTGGTTAAGGAACTAAGAAATGGTTGGCGGGCATTTTGGTACAATACCACGGCCAAAATGTTTAAAATAAGTATTAAGGAGGAATTTCATCCAGATGCTGTAGAAGAGGATTATCTTATTGAGGATATTTTGCAACGTGCTTTTTCCTCAGGAAAACTAGAACGACAAGAAAGCGTGCTGGATTATAATTATGCGGATTTATACAATAAATGGAAAAAAACGCCAAAAGACAATCAAAAGAACTAATACTATTTCTTCTTTCCGAAGAGGGAATCCATAATCGTTGCGATTCCCTTAAAACCCATGCCCACCGCAGCAATCGCTAAAACAATGCCCAAAATAAGGACGGGCCAATAAAATGGATGCCCCTCATTTTTAAATGCTTGCCATATTACGATAGGAGCTAAAAACATGAGCATTACCGTGTACGCTAATCTTTTTAAGCCCTTTACAAGAATATCTTTATCTGTTCTCATCTATACCTCGGGTTATGGTGTAACTTACGTTTTATTCTACTGTAATACGTTCTTTAAATTCTTCTACAACGGCAAAATACCCCAAAGCGAAATTATCGACTTCATCTACATTTTGGGTATCTGTAATATTTATAATATTTCCTCTTACAGTAGCAACAGGTGTCTGAAATGGGCCTTGATTTCCGCCGGACTGTACAATAAGCTGTTCCATATAGGTATAGAACGATTCATCGGCTCCCAAAATACTAATATCCAAGCTTGTTCCGGACTCAACATTATCATAAAAATATGAAAATTCAAATCGCTGACCAGGATAGAATTCATCTTCTGAAACCAGGTACTCATTAAAACCAAAATCAAAAATATAAAAATTAGCTTGGTCTGCTATATCCGTAAAAGAAACGACTATTTCGGTTTCATCCCCAGAGAATAGCACAGCATCACCCTGCACAATACTATCAAAAGGAACAGACGGTGCAAATCTTGTCCTTGCCACGAAAGACTCATTATTATATCTTATGGTTAAAGTTAATTCACCGCTGGTGAAAAAATCTGTGCGAGCCGTAGCTTGGTAATTACCTGACCCTGTTTCGTTGAAGATAATAAAATTTTGATCAAAAGTGTCTATTGGCTCATAATCCAAGTTTTGAATTCGCAGTTCCTCTACCTGAACAGGTTGAATCCGCTCAAAAAAGGAACTGCTTTCCGCTATGTTGATCGTTGCAGTAGTTAAAGGTTGATTAGTGTCTAAACGGATTACCGCATCAACCGTTAAACGTGGTGGTGCGCTGGCAAGCTCTACTTCAATTACATCCTCGCAACCTATCGTACTAATTATAATGGCAAGTAGGTACATATAATTTCGCATCTTACTAAAATTTAAAGTTATAGGTTACTGCAGGGACAATCCCAAAAATAGCTGTCCGTACTGCTTCATTGGTTCCCGTATCTTGATTTCTACGAAAATTAATGGATGCAGCATTTCTTCTATTATAAAGATTATAGATACTAAATACCCATTCGCCCTGCATTTTTCGAGTCTTATTCTTTTTTGGGGTTAGTGTGGCAGATACATCTATTCTATTGTAATCGGGTAAGCGTTGCTCGTTTCGAAGTCCATAATAAGGAACCGTTAAACCTTGAAATTCAAACTGGCCGACGGGAAAATTGGTAGGTTGACCCGTTTGGTAAACAAAATTACTAGTAATACTCCATTTTTCACTTAGTTCATAACTTGTAAAAAGGGAAATATCATGCGGTTTGTCATAAGGTGTGTTATACCATTCCCCAAAATTAATGCCAGTTTCCAGGTCTGTTCTACCGGGAGTTCGTTGTTCGGATTTGGATAGGGTATAAGCCAACCAACCTTGAAATTTCCCTTCGTTTTTTCTTAACAGCACTTCTAGGCCATAAGCCCTTGCTTCTCCGTTTAAAATTACTTGTTCTATAGCGTTATTCGCAATCAGGTTTGCCCCGTCTATATAGTCTATTCTATTTTGAACGTCTTTGTAAAATACTTCCGTCTCAAACGAATATGCTCCGTTGGCAATATTTTTAAAATATCCAAGCGCATACTGATCTAATAGTTGTGGCTCAATAAAAGGGCCGCTAGGTGTCCATACATCCAAAGGAGTAGGGGAATTCGTATTTGAGAGCAAATGAAGGTACTGGGCCAATCTAGTATAACTTGCCTTTACGGAACTATTATCATTTAGCGTGTAAGACATAGACAGTCTTGGCTCAAAGTTGCTAAAGGTGGAAAGGCTACCACCTCTTCCTGGATTTATAACTTCAATCGGGTCTGCTTCTTGATAAAGGGATAAAACTGGGTCAAAACGAACTGGGTTGTTATCCTCATAGATGTTTAGTTCATTCTGTCCTAGTCTAATGAAATTACTGATTCTTAAGCCATACCCCAAACTAAGGTTATCCGTAACCCGATGTTCTAAATCGATATACGCAGCAAACTCGTTTGCATATTTTTGGGTCAATTGGTCCTCTATGATTCCAGAAGTATCATTGCTGGGCTCTATTTTTCCTGGGTTAAATTCATAGTAGATATTGTTAATGCCATAATTTACCTGTAGTTTATCATTAACGTAATGTTTCAAATCATATTTTAAGTTGAAATTACGGATACCTGAATTCCAATTGAACCCAACAAAATCAAGTTTTAGCCCATAGTAATAGTCCGAATAGATTAAGGAAAGGTTAGAGAATAGTTTTTCGGAGAATAAGTGGTTCCATCTAAAATTGCCCACTGCGTTACCGTATGTGTTGACAAAGCTTTCGCTTATCCCGAATACATCCCTTCCAAAATATCCAGATAGGAAAATATTGTTGTTCTCATTGATTTTCCAATTCAATTTTGTATTTAAATCATAGAAGTAGGCCGTATTATCCAAATCGAACAACGGAAGGAACAAATGAGCATAGGAGCCTCGTCCCCCTATGAGAAATGCCGCTTTATCTTTTTTGATAGGCCCTTCTACCAAAAGCCGGCTTGCCACTGCACCTATGCCGCCGTTTACCTTCAGTTCTTTGCTATTTCCTTCTTTTTGAAAAATATCCAATACAGAGGATACCCTTCCGCCATATCGTGCGGGAATACCTCCTTTGTATAGTTTTATATCCTTTATAGCGTCTGGATTGAAAACGGAAAAGAATCCGAATAGGTGGGAGGAGTTGAATATGATAGCTTCATCCAATAGAATTAGATTTTGGTCTACAGCACCGCCCCTGACGTTAAATCCGGATGCCCCTTCACCAGCATTAGTAACGCCTGGCAGTAATAATATCGATTTAATGATATCTGCTTCACCAAGAATAACAGGAATTTTTTTGATGGTCGCAACAGATAGCGTATTCACGCTCATTTGTGGTTTTCGTATATCCATTCGCTCCACATCTTGCGTTACAATTACCTCTTCTAGTTGCTCAGCTGCCTCGGTAAGCTTAAAGTCTATTTTTGTATTAGTATTTAGCGTAATAGAGCGAACTATTTCTTGAAAACCTAGGTAGCTCACCAACACGTCGTAATTACCCTTAGGAAGCGTTATGGAATAAAAACCGTATTCGTTGGTTACGACCCCTGTGCCCAAAGATGGGAAGGCTACGGTTACACCAATAAGAGTTTCATTACTACTTTCTTCTATAATAGTGCCGCTTAGGGTATATTTTTCTTGTGCGATTAATGGTATTGATAAAAAGAAGAATAGTACCAAGGATACTATGGTAGGGTGCATCATAAAAACTTTTTATTAAAAATAACCAGAAATAAGCTAGTGCTGTAAACCTTAACATTTTTTAATCAAAAAAAGGCCCCCAAATAGGAAGGCCCTTTGTTATACTATTAAATATCGATTTTATATAGTTTCCAATATAGCATTAAATGTTGCGCTAGGTCGCATGGTTTTTGCTGCCAAGGTTGCATTTGGTTTGTAATACCCACCAATATCTTGAGAAGTCCCTTGCGCGTTTATGAGTTCCTTCAAAATTTGTTCTTCTTTGTTTTTTATTTCTGAAAAAACCTTGGTGAACGTAGCTTTCAGCTCCGTATCCTTATTTTGTTCGGATAAAGCTTCTGCCCAGTACATGGCGAGGTAAAAATGACTTCCACGAGTATCCAATTCATTTACCTTTCTAGAAGGGGACTTATCGTTAAGCAAAAACTTTTCTGTTGCACTATCCAGCGCTTCACCTAGAATCTTGGCCTTCTCGTTATCATTTTTTTCTCCAAAAAAATCAAGTGATACAGCTAAGGCCAAAAATTCTCCCAAGGAATCCCATCGTAAATGCCCTTCTTGCAAAAACTGTTCAACATGCTTGGGTGCTGATCCACCGGCACCTGTTTCAAACAGTCCTCCTCCGTTCATTAAAGGAACAATAGAAAGCATTTTAGCGCTGGTTCCTACTTCTAAGATTGGAAATAAATCGGTTAGATAATCCCTTAGGACGTTACCTGAAACGGAAATGGTATCTTTCCCTGCCTTTATGCGTTCTAATGTAAATTGGGTAGCTGCGATAGTGGATAGAATGCGTATATCTAATCCGGTGAGGTCATATTGTGATAAGTAAGTATTCACCTTTTTTATAATTTCCGCATCGTGTGCCCTTGTTTGGTCCAACCAAAAAACTGTAGGGACCTTGGTAGCCTTTGCTCTAGTTACGGCAAGTTTTACCCAATCTTGAATAGGAGCATCCTTCACCTGGCACATTCGCCATATATCACCTTTTTCAACATTATGTTCGATAAGTGTTTCCCCTGTTTCGATATCTTGAACTCGAACTACCCCGGCTTCCTTTATCTCAAATGTTTTATCATGAGAACCGTATTCTTCTGCTTTTTGAGCCATAAGACCAACGTTCGGTACTGTACCCATTGTAGTAGGGTCAAATGCTCCGTGTTTTTTGCAAAAATCTATAGTGGTCGAGTAGATACCTGCATAACTGCTATCTGGAATCACCGCTTTAGTATCCTGAGCGTTGCCATCCGCATCCCACATTTGACCAGAATTACGTATCATGGCCGGCATGGAAGCGTCAATGATAACATCACTAGGTACATGGAGGTTGGTTATTCCTTTATCTGAATTTACCATGGCAAGCGCGGGACCACTGCTTAAAACGTTTTTTATATCGTTTTCAATTACTGATTTTTCGTTTGGGCCTAGTGTTTCTAGTTTATCATAAAGGTTTTCAAGGCCATCATTTGGATTTACACCTAAAGTGTCAAACACGTTTTCGTATTTTTTAAAAATCGGTTGTAAAAAGGTAGCGACCACATGACCAAAAATAATTGGGTCCGATACTTTCATCATGGTAGCTTTCATGTGAACCGAAAAAAGTACTCCTTTTTCTTTAGCATCAATTACTTGGTATTTCAAAAAAGCCAATAAAGCCCTTTTGCTCATTACGGTTGCATCTATAATTTCACCTGCTTGCAAAACAATTTTATCTTTAAGTACTACTGAGGTATTTTGATCAGTGCTTAAAATTATTTGTACCTCTTTTGCGCTTTCTAAGGTTATCGATTTTTCATTTGCCTTAAAATCTCCATGCTGCATGGTGGCTACGTGGGTTTTTGAATCGGCGCTCCAAGCACCCATTGAGTGTGGATTCTTTTTAGCGTAATTTTTTACGGCACGTGGTGCTCTTCGATCTGAGTTTCCTTCCCTTAAAACAGGATTTACCGCACTTCCTTTTATTTTATCATATTTGGCTTTTACATTTACTTCGGTTTCCGATTTAGGTTCATCCGGATAACTGGGTATTGCATATCCTTTGGACTGTAATTCTTCTATAGCCTCTTTTAATTGTGGTACAGATGCGCTAATATTTGGTAGCTTGATAATATTGGCTTCGGGCATTTTGGCCATATTGCCGAGTTCTTCCAAATCATTGCTTATTTGCTGATTGTCGTCTAAATATTCGGGAAATGTTGCGGCTATTCTTCCTGCTAAAGAAATGTCTTTTGTTTCTATTTCAATTCCTGAAGTTTTGGTAAATGCCTTTACTATTGGTAAAAAAGATTCGGTTGCCAAAGCTGGCGCCTCATCTGTTTTGGTGTAAAAAATTTTGGACATCGGTATTGGTTTTAATTCAAGCCTTCAAAGATACAATATTATCTAGGCTTGTTTGACAGGAATTACCGGAATGTTGATACAAATACAACGGGTAGTTTAATAACAAAAGCCATATCATCGTACAAGTACATTGATATGGCTTTTTAGAAATAGTTTACAGACTTTGTTTGTTTTAATATGTATTAAAACTGCAACCATTGATTGCATCCGCTTAACTAATTCAACGTTGGAGATGTTTTTCGCCCGCGGTTGGACAACCAACAGACTACTTGACATTTCTTCTTGTTGTCTTAACGTTATAGCAAAACATGCTATAATGTCCATGTTAGAAAAAAAGCGACAGCCTTTTTAGCTAAAATTCATACTCGCTTGGAGTTGCTTTTGAGAACAATATACTTCAAGCATGCTGGAACAACAATATGAGAACGTAAACTCGATACTATTAAGATAAAATCTATATAAAAATTGATTTAATACTTAATTATCTAAAATTACAAAACTTTGTTGGATGTTGATGGATTCTATGGATTAAAAAATCAACGGGTTATGAACATGGGTCATTAACAAATGTTCATAAAAAAAGCATCAACCCTATAGTTGATGCTTTATTTAGTACTGGAAATTAGATTTATGACCTTACTTCTTTAATTCTAGCTTTTTTACCTGTCAGCTCTCTAAAGTAGTAAATACGAGCTCTACGTACTTTCCCTTTCTTGTTGATTTCTATTTTCTGTAATGCTGGTAAGTTCACTGGGAATATACGTTCTACACCAACAGTTCCTGACATTTTACGAATAGTAAATGTTTCTGTCGCTCCAGTTCCTCTTCTCTGTATTACTACACCTTTAAAAAACTGGGTACGTGTTTTTTCACCTTCCTTAATTTCATAATACACGGTAATAGTATCACCTGCTGAAAATTTCGGAAATTCTTTTTTTGTTACAAATTCGTCTTGAACAAATTTTATTAATGATTCCATCTTAATCTTTTACTATTGGAATTAAATTAAAACAACATTCACGGTTATCGTCAGAGGTTGATTTAACAGTGTGCAAAATTAATTCTAAAATTAGAACCTGCAAGGATTTTTCGATTATTTTTCATTTCTATTTCAACTAAGACAGCTATTCCAATAAATCTGGTCGTAATCTTTCTGTGCGCTCCATCGCTTTATCCTCTCTCCATGTTTCTATTTTACCAAAATTACCGCTTAAAAGAACATCAGGTACTTTCATGCCTTTGTATTCGGCAGGCCTTGTATAAACAGGGGGTGCAAGTATACCGTCTTGAAAACTATCGGTTAGGGCAGAGGTTTCATCATTAAGAACCCCAGGTAAGAGTCTAATAATGGTATCGCATAGTACAGCTGCTCCCAACTCTCCCCCGGAAAGTACATAATCACCAATAGATATTTCCCTTGTAATAAATGCGTCCCTAACTCTTTGGTCAACACCTTTATAATGACCACATAGTATGATGATGTTCTTCATTAAGGAAATACTATTTGACATCCCTTGGTTCAAGGTTTCCCCATCAGGTGTCATGTAAATGATTTCATCGTATTCTCTTTCTGATGTCAGTTTGGAGATACACTTATCTATCGGTTCTATCATCAACACCATACCGGCTCCGCCTCCAAATTGATAATCATCTACTTGGTTATAACTTTTGTCCGTATAATCCCTTATATTGTGCAAATGAACTGCAACGAGGCTTTTTGCTATAGCCCTGCTCAGAATTGACGCTTCAAATGGACTTTTTAATAGTTCTGGAAGTACGGTTATAATGTCGATTCGCATAGTGATTCAGGGCCATATTTAGTTGGCCTCCCAAAAGTAATGAAAAACATGTACATCTTTTTTCCAACCTAAATTTTCATATAAATATTGTGCTGGATTATCTTTAGCAGTCTCTAAGGAAAGGCCTTTGTAATTTTTTTTACGGCAATACGATTTGGCTTCTTGCAACAGCGCTTTTGCGATACCTGAGTTTCTACTTTCTTCACTTACAAATAAGTCGTTTAGGATTAATGACCTTTTTAATGATACGGATGAAAAGGTCGGGTATAACTGAGTAAATCCCACAGCTACATTATTCAGGTACGCTAAGAAGATTATCGATTCTTCTTTTTTAAACCGCGCATGTAGATAATCGCGGGCGGCAGTCTCGTTGTTGTGTTGTCCATAAAAAACTCGATACGCATTAAATAAAGGTGCAATATCTCCTAAATCTAATTCCGATGCCTGTTTTATAGTTACCATATAACATAAAAAAACTCCTAATAAGGAGTTTTACTTATTAGTTATTTTTTTTCTGTTTGTTTCGTTCGTCTTGTAATTGTCTGCTAATTTTTTGCTCACGCTCCAAGGCTCTTCTTCGATGGTCCTCATATTCTAGTTCCAATTCAGTAAGGTTTTGTTTGGCTTCTTGTGTAAGAATATTGCTATTCCGGAATTTAAAAATGAAAAGTCCCAATAACATAAACAAGGCTCCGATAATGGTCCATAAGATTACATTATACGTGCCTTTGGAAACTTGGGCACCAAGTAGTGACATGTTATCTTTTTCATCGCTAACAACCGTTAGGCTTGTTGTTGTTTCCTCTAATTTTTTATTTAGCGATGTAATTGTTGTTTCGTGCTCCGAAATCGTTGCTTTAAGCTCTGTAGTTTTTTTTGATATCGCTGCCAGCGAGTCCAACACATTTTTTCTTAGTTTATATAGATTAGATTCTTTAACTACCTCATATCGAACACCATCAGCACGATAATTCCCTGATCTTTTGGAAATATAATCGAATTGATTACTTATCGGACCTTCGTCGAGGGAAAGCTTATCCTCAGTTTCGGTTTCTTGTGAATGAGAAATTGTTACGGTAAGCAAGACCATAAAAATGCAAAGTAATCTTGGGGTTTTCATTTGTATGACTGTTAAAAGCATTATAAAGGACTAAAGTAATTTATTAATATTAATTAAAGAAAAAAAATAAGCAAAGCTTATAACGCTTAATACCTACGTAAAAGCGATAGCTTTGAGATGTTTCCTAATTCTACTTTTTTAGTAATAGGTATATCTACGTACTTTAGATATGTATTTTGCCAAACGCATTACCTGATGTGAATAGCCATACTCATTATCATACCAAATATAGAGTACAAGGTTTTTTCCGGCATCAGAAACCAGGGTGGCTTTACTGTCGTATATAGCCGGTGCTGATGTGCCAATGATATCTGAGGATACCAATTCCTTGTTTAAGGAATATTGTATTTGCTCTACCAAGTCCCCTTCAAGGGCATACTTTTTTAAAATGGTATTTACACCTTCCAAAGATGTTTTGCTCTTTAGGTCTAAGTTAAGGATGGCTAATGACCCGTTGGGAATAGGAACTCTAATCGCATTTGAGCTCAATTTTCCTTTTAACGAAGGAAGCGCTTTGGCTACAGCTTCTCCTGCACCAGTTTCCGTTAAAACCATGTTGAGACCTGCTGCTCTACCTCTTCTATACTTGTCATGCATATTGTCTACCAAATTTTGATCATTGGTATACGCATGAATTGTTTCCAAATGTCCTTTCTTAATTCCGAAAGAATCCTCGATGACCTTTAGTATTGGAGTAATCGCATTTGTGGTACATGATGCTGCGGAAAATATTTGTATACCATCCGGATTATAGTCCTTATGGTTTACACCATGCACAATATTTGGTATTTCTTTACCTGGAGCCGTTAATAAAACTTTGGCTACGCCCTTTGCGATTAAATGTCTAGAAAGTGCAATTTTATCCCTAAAGGCTCCGGTATTGTCTATTACCAATGCTTCTGATATCCCGTATTGGGTATAATCTATCTCCTCCGGATTACTAGCATGTATTAAGTGCACCGTTGTACCGTTTATTATAAGTGCATTGTTTTCAAAATCAGCGCGTACCGTTCCAGAAAAAGTGCCATGTACCGAATCAATTCTTAAAAGGCTAGCTCTTTTTTCCAGAACATCTTGATCAGAAACCCCTCTTACAACGATGGCTCGTAATCTTAGCTGGTTGCCCTTGCCCGTTTTGGACATGAGTTCTCTTGCCAATAATCTTCCAATTCTACCAAAACCATAAAGAACGACGTCTTTGGGCTCTATACTTTTGTTCTCAGAGGCATTTTTTAATTTTTCAACAACGAATGCTTTTACGTTATTAAAATGATTATCATCTGCATGGTACTCGTATGTAAGTTTCCCAATATCTAATTTAGCAGGCGGAAGTTTAATATCCTTTATGGCCCTTAAGAGTTCTACTGAATCAAAGATAGAAATCGGTTTTTGTACAAATTCGCCAGCATATTCGTGCAAATGAATAATATCACTCACGTTTTTATCGATAACCTGATTTTTAAAAAGAACTATTTCTATTGACTTGTCGTACCAAAGATCACTGACAATTTTAATAAATTCAGTTGTTGCTTTTCTGCGATCTGCTTGGAAAGCTAATTCTTTCTCGTAGGATGCTTTGTGTGACATGATGGATTATGGGTTGTGTTGATATGTGCGTTGCAAAACTACAGATTTAATAGGTTTTACTGGATAGGTATCATAAAAAAAGCATCTTTTTGCAAAGATGCTTTTTTGTTAATTGTAATTATGTTTATTGAAATATAAGTCGTTCTCGTTCCCCATCCTCGCTTATCATTGTAATTACGGTTTTGCCGTATCTGGATATAGCACCAAAGGCTGTTTTAGCATCTTCTATATCTTCGATTTCTGCATCATCTACTTGTAAGATGACCTTTCCTTGCAGACCGTATCCTCTGTACCGTTCAGGTACTCCCGTAATTTTCACACCTTTACTGGTCTTAAACCTCTTTTTGTCAGAGTCTGTTAGGTTTTTTACTTCTAATCCCATTTCAGGGACGTTGATTGTTTGTCTTTTTTTCAGAACCACCGGTATTTCCAATAATTCTCCAGTTCTTTCCACAATTAAATTAACTGTATCATTAGGTCGTTTTGTAGATAGGTATCCCGTTAAATCTGGAAATTTTCTTACCTCTATATTATCTACTTTTTTGATAATGTCTCCAACTTCCAACTCCGCATCAAAAGCCCCGGATTCTTCTTCAATATACTCTATATACACTCCTTCTATATTGTTAATACCGCGTTCTACAGCATCTTTTGTGTTTACAGGTGCTGGTCGAATACCAATAAACCCTTTTTGAACATTTCCGAACTCCATAATATCCTCAACAACTTTTTTCGCGATATTACTAGGTACGGCAAAAGAGTATCCCACATAAGACCCAGTTTGCGAAGAGATAGCAGTATTGATGCCAATAAGGTCTCCATTGGTATTTACCAAAGCACCGCCAGAATTCCCAGGGTTTACAGCGGCATCTGTTTGTATAAAAGATTGATTTGTTCCAGTATCCAAACTTCTTGCTTTTGCACTAACAATACCGGCCGTCACCGTAGAAGTAAGGTTGAACGGATTTCCTACAGCCAAAACCCATTCGCCTATTTTGGCGTTATCAGAATCACCAAAGGCCAAATATGGTAATTTCTCATCGGTTTCTATTTTAATTAAGGCGATGTCGGAATTTGGATCTGCCCCAATAAGTTCAGCCTCGTACGTTTTGTTGTTATTGAGGGTAACTTGTAATTGGCTTGCCCGTGCGATAACGTGGTTGTTTGTAACAATATAACCATTCTGTGATATGATAACTCCAGAACCAGTACCTACTTGGGGAGTAACACTTCCGCCGGACCCATAGAAAAAGTCGAACATGGTAGTGGGAGATTTGCTAAGGCTTACATTTTTTACGTGTACCACGGCATTTACGGTGGTTTCCGCTGCATTGGTGAAATCAACTTCGTTTATTCCTGCTCCTTTTGCGGAAGTAGGGGTATAGCTTGTGTTGAGAAATGAGCCGTTGGGATTTTCATCTATAACAGCATAGTTTGTTTTTTCAAAAAGAAGCTTATAAGCTCCTAAGGTGATTGCACCGGCAAAAACTGAAACCAATAAAAGACTACCTAATTTTTTCATGTACTAAAATTATTAATTGAATTCCATGTAAAATTAATCGATTTTATCTTTTGGACTTAGCCTTTAACGACATTTTAACTGCCAATAAACCCTTAATAAAATCTTATATTTGTGCTTTGATTAGTAAGCTTATGACAATTGAGTTTTATAAATATCAAGGTACCGGAAACGACTTCGTAATGATCGATAATCGTTCTGGGCACTTTCCGTTAGACGATACTGAATTAATCGAATATTTATGCGACAGAAGATTTGGTATTGGGGCAGATGGACTTATTCTACTGGAAACGGATAAGGTGTCGCATTTTAAAATGGTATATTTTAATTCCGATGGCAATGAAAGTTCTATGTGTGGTAATGGCGGACGTTGCATTGTTTCCTTTGCTCATTTCTTGGGTATTATTGAAAAAGAAACCACATTTATTGCCATAGATGGGCTGCATCATGCAACCATAAATGGAGACGTTGTACATCTTAAAATGCAGGATGTGCAAGAAATAAAAGTCAAACCAGCATCCTTGTTTATGAATACCGGATCGCCGCATCATGTGCAAATGGTTTCAGGACTCTCAAAATTTAACGTGGTAAAGGAAGGTGCTAAATTACGCTATGGACTTTACGGAAAATCGGGTAGTAATATAAATTTCGTTGAAGAAAATTTTGGAGGAGAATTTGCATTGCGTACCTATGAACGTGGTGTTGAGGACGAGACACTCTCTTGTGGAACTGGGGCAACGGCAGTAGCCATTGCGATGCATACTTTAGGTAAAACCAAAAAAACAAGGGTAAAGGTACACGTACTAGGCGGTGAATTGGAAGTTTCTTTTATTTTCGTGAATGATCGATATGAGAATATTTATCTCATTGGGCCAGCTAAGCAAGTTTTTAAAGGAGAAATAAAATGGAACTCTTAAAAGGTAAATATTTATTTTTGAGAGCCTTAGAGAAAGAGGATTTGCAGTTTCTCTATGAACTGGAGAACAATACCCATGTTTGGGAAATAAGTGGAACGACAACCCCTTATTCAAAACATGTGTTGCAATCTTACTTGGAGAACGCGTACAGGGATATTTATGATGTAAAACAGCTACGTTTGGTTATTTGTGGTAATCAAGGAAAAACCATAGGATTAATTGATTTGTTCGATTTTGATCCTAAACATAGGCGTGCTGGCATTGGTATTGTCATAACACATGAAGGCGACAGGAACAAGGGATTAGGAGCAGAAGCTTTAGATCTTCTTTGTAGCTATGCCTTTCAGGTACTGGAACTTAGGCAATTGTATGCAAATATCCTCCAAGAAAACGACAGGGCTATTCGAGTATTCCAAAAATCAGGATTTGTAAAAGTAGGAGTTAAGAAAGATTGGATACGCAGTAAAGATGGTTATAAAGATGAAGTGTTATTTCAAAAAATAAATACCTGATGTACATTAAAAAGATTTTACTTGCCATAGTGTTGATAGGATTAGTAGTAGGAGGAATTTTCGCCTATATGGTTTATGGAGCTTTTTTTACACCAAACACTGCGTTCAATAATGAAGAGGCTTTCGTTTTTATCCCGACAGATGCTTCTTTTTCAGAAGTTAAGGAACGCTTGGAGCCTTTATTAAAAGATGTAGATGCTTTCGAATCCGCTGCCGATAAAAAAGGGTACTCACAAAATGTAAAGGCGGGTAAATATCTTATTCGTAAGGGAATGAACAATAATGAACTCATTAATTCCCTTAGGGTTAATAACGTGCCGGTAAAAGTTGCGTTCAACAATCAAGAAACCTTGGCCGACCTTGCGGGCAGAATTTCTGTTCAAATAGAAGCAGATAGTTTAAGCCTGCTTAATGCCTTTATGGATACAGAATTTTTGTCAAACAATGGTATGGATTTAGAAACTAGCCTCGCGCTTTACGTACCCAATAGTTATGAATTCTTTTGGAATACCGATGCGGAAGCGTTTAGGTTACGAATGAGTAAGGAGTACGAACGCTTTTGGAACGATACCAGAAAACAAAAAGCCAAAGCCTTGGGAATGACACCTAAAGAAGTAGTTACCTTAGCATCCATTGTTCACAAGGAGACTGCAAAGGTTGATGAACGACCAAAAGTTGCCGGCCTTTATTTAAATCGGTTGAGAACCGGTATGCTGTTACAGGCCGATCCTACCGTTATCTATGCTATAAAAAAGGAAACTGGAAATTATGATACCATCATAAAAAGGGTGCTTTACAAAGACTTGGAAATAGATTCGCCTTACAATACCTATAAAAACGAAGGATTACCGCCAGGACCTATTACAATGCCGGATATCAGTGCGGTGGAAGGTGTGTTAAATCCAGAAAAACATGAGTATTACTATATGGTAGCAAATGTCGAAAATTTTGGATATCACATGTTTGCCAGTAGTTTAGCACAACACAACCGGAATAAAGAACAGTACGTCCGTTGGATAAATACGCAGAAGATCAAAAGGTAGGCCAATTGTCGGAATTTTAAGACATGTTAACTACTCTTGTATAGTTTTAACAAATTATTGTAAAAGTCACATATTTAACAGACTAACTTTGTACTCGTTAATTTAAGCCGATGATATTTTAATCAACGTAAGTCTTAAGAAATATGTAATATGAGAAGATGGATAATAGTAGTTTGTCCGCTTATCGTGATGTTTATTTTATCAGGTTTTGGATTTAGTCCATTCAAGGTAACAGTTCCAGACCAGCTTAAAGTAAATGAACCTACCGCCGTTTTGTTTCCCAAAGACAAAGCTGCCATGATTGAAATTGAACATTTACCTCCCTTCGCTGGAAAGGAGTTTACTGGTTTTAAGGAGGCCTTGGCCTTTAAAGAATCTAAGGGAGATTACCTTGCCGTTAATACCTTTGGGTATTTAGGTAAGTATCAGTTCGGTATGAGTACATTAGAGTTGATGGGTGTTCATAACGACCAACAATTTTTGAACAATCCTGCATTGCAGGAAAAGGTATTCCAAGTTAATATTGCCAGAAATAAGTGGATCCTTAGAAAGGATATCAAAAGATTTGTAGGCAAACGCATCCATGGTATTGAAATTACCGAATCCGGCATGCTTGCTGCCGCACATTTGGCCGGTGCTGGTAACGTTAAGCGTTATTTACGATCTTTAGGTAAAAATGATGTAATGGATGATTACGGCAGTAACATTGCATTTTATATAAAAGAATTTGCTGGATATGACATTTCAGGTATACAAGCCGTAAAAAATTGCAGAATATAAAGACTAGTTTATATATGAAAATGGTAGGCCTTGGCACTTATGTAGAGGCTTTTTTATGCTTGAATGATAAAAATTGCTGGACGTTTATGAAGGTCAACCTTTTCGTTTTTCCATTCAGCAGCCGTTCTCGTGCTTATGTATTCGGTGGTTAAGGTTAGGTCACATGCTACGCTAATACTGGTATTAGGGGTCAATGATTTCTGCAATTCTTCCAGAAGCTTATTGTTCCTGTAAGGAGTTTCTATAAAAATCTGGGATTGTTGTTCTTCTCGAGATTTTTTTTCTAGCCGCTTTATTGCCTTTCTTCTTTCGCCAGCGTCTATAGGTAAATAGCCGTTAAACGCAAAGTTTTGGCCGTTTAGTCCACTTGCCATCACCGCAAGAACAATAGAGGAGGGGCCAACTAAGGGAACTACCTGTATATGTTTTTGGTGCGCCAGTTTTACTACGGCAGCCCCAGGATCTGCGATACCGGGACAACCGGCCTCTGAAAGAATTCCCATATCCGACCCGGAAAGACAGGGCTCAAGAAAGCTAGGTATTTCCGTTGCTTCAGTGAATTTGTTTAATGTAAATAATTGCAAAGCGGGTTGAGATTTTCTAGGGCTCAATTTTTTTATAAAATGTCTTGCTGTTTTCTCATTTTCTACCACGTAATGATTTATACTTTCAATAGCTCTTTTGATAGAAATGGGAAGCACTTCTAGTGGAGGACTATCGCCTAGGGTAGTAGGAATTAAATAAAGTTTTCCTTTCTTACTCATTTCAATACTCATAAGTTAGATGCTAAAATCGTTTTGCTATTTGTTCGCAAGCGCTGTCTATCAAATGAAATACCTCATGAAATCCGTCAGATCCTCCGTAATAAGGATCTGGGACTTCTTTGGTACTTCCATCCATTTCGCTAAGTAATAAACGTATTTTATTGTCATCTACCGAAGACCGGCTTAGCTTTAGGATGTTATTGAAATTTTCGATATCCATGGTAAAAATCACATCGAAGGCATCAAAATCCTCAACAGCAAATTTTCTGCATCGTTGTTTGCTTATATCTATGCCGTTTTTTTTGGCTACCTCTATAGATCTGGGATCAGGTTCATTGTCTAAGTGGTAGCCTGCAGTTCCTGCCGAATCAACAAATACATTTTGGGGGTTAACTTTACTCTTAAGAATACCTTCGGCTAGTGGGGACCTACAAATATTTCCCAGGCATACCATTAACACGCTTGTCTTCATTACGTGTATTATGAGAATTTCTTGGTAAGATCGTCAATATATTTTCTAAACTGCTTATCTGTCTCAGCTAAGTTGTCAACTGTTTTACAGGCATGGAGAACAGTTGCATGGTCTCTTTTGCCTATTTGCGAACCAATACTGGCCAAAGATGCTTTGGTGAACTTTTTAGCAAAGAACATGGCGAGCTGTCTAGCTTGTACAATGTGTCTTTTTCTTGTTTTAGATTGTAAAGTGGCTACATCCATCTCAAAATAATCCGAAACTACTTTTTGTATATAATCTATAGATACTTCGCGTTTGGTGTTTTTTACAAATTTCTCTACTACCTGCTGTGCAAGATCTATGGTTACTTCCCTTTTATTTAAGGTAGATTGTGCGATTAAAGAAATAATGGCACCTTCTAGTTCCCTGATATTGGTCTTGATGTGTTTGGCGACATACTCTATAATTTCGGCCGGCATTTCTACCCCGTCTCTATAAAGTTTGTTGTTTAAAATTGATATACGGGTTTCATAGTCCGGCGTCTGTAATTCTGCAGAAAGCCCCCATTTGAATCTGGATAGTAATCGTTGCTCTATATCCTGCATATCTACTGGAGCTTTATCGGAGGTAAGGATGACCTGCTTTCCGTTTTGATGCAAATGGTTGAATATATGGAAAAATACATCCTGCGTACCCGATTTCCCTGAAAGGAACTGCACGTCATCGATAATTAGTACATCGATGAGTTGATAGAAATGAATAAAATCGTTTCGGGTATTCTTTTTGACGGATTCTATGTATTGTTGTGTAAATTTTTCCGCAGAGATATATAGTACAGTCCGTTCTGGGTATTTATCCTTTATTTCAACACCAATAGCGTGTGCTAAATGTGTTTTTCCAAGGCCCACACCTCCAAATACAAGCAACGGATTAAATGAGGTGCCTCCTGGTTTGTTTGCAACCGCCATACCCGCAGACCTTGCCAACCTATTGGAATCACCTTCCAAAAAGTTGTCAAAATTATAGTTCGGATTAAGTTGCGACTCAATCTTAATGTTCCGTATTCCTGGAATTATAAAAGGGTTACGTAACTCCGGATTTTTAGATTTAATAGGAACATCCATTTCTTGTGGCATCATATTGCCTCTATTGGAACTAGGAATTTTTTCCGTAAAAGGCTCCTTGTTGCCATAGGTGTTTTCCATGCGAATAATATAGACAAGTTTTGCCGATTCGCCTAATTCTTTCGTGAGGGCAACTTTTAATAACTTTACGTAATGCTCTTCCAACCATTCATAAAAAAACTTGCTTGGAACTTGAATACTGAGGGAGTTTTCGGTAAGCTTAACAGGTTTTATGGGTTCAAACCAAGTTTTAAATGCCTGCGGTTGGATATTATCCTTAATGAATATCAAACAATGTTTCCAAACGGAATTAGCAGTAACATTCATAATAAAAAAGCCCTTGTTTAATGGTTAGTCTTAATGGTCAAACAAAATAAGTACAGGATGTTTACTTATTATGCTCTGGACAAATATGTGAACAAATAATCTAAAAAAAAAATCAATCGCTATTGAATTTGACCTTTTTTTTCCTCATGTTCGCTTGCACTCTGGGGGAGCATTTAAATATATACTTTTTTACTTTAAAAAATGGAAACAAACGAAATTACTTTTAGGATACGATATGGGGAAACGGACCAAATGGGAGTAGTGTACCATGGCAACTATCCTCAATTTTTAGAAATGGGTAGGATATCTTGGCTGCGTGCCTTGGACTTGTCATATAAGGAGATGGAAGCGAATGGTGTGATGTTGCCTGTGGTGAGCCTAGAAATGAAATTTATAAAACCAGCCCTGTTTGACGATTTGGTTACGGTGAAAACGAAACTAAAAAAAATGCCCATGGTACGGATAGAATTTGATTATGAACTCACAAATCAAAAAGGTGAAATTTTAGTAGAGGCGAATACAGTTTTGGCCTTCATGGATTCTAGTAAGAAAAGACCTATAAAATGTCCTGATTATATCCTTAAAAAATTAAAATAACGTAAGTGATTTTAAGGATTAACTAAGCTATTCTTTTGAAACGGCGATTTTGTGAAGAGATTTTAGTTCATCCAAGATATTTTCTACTGCTTTCATCCGCACGGCAATTGTTACTTTGCACTTCATGTGAAGGTCCTGTGAAACCATCTCCAACTTATTTTTCTTTATGAAGCGCATCACGGTATCCATTTCTGGATATTCGAAATTAAGTGTCATCTCTACTTTTATTATTCTCTCCACAATTTTGGAGCTTTCAAGCGTCAACTGCGCCGTATTTTTATACGCAGCGATTAATCCTCCTACGCCTAATTTAGTTCCACCAAAGATGCGGACGACTGCAATGAGGACGTTTGTAAGCCCATAGGACTGTATTTGACCATAAATAGGCATGCCGGCAGAATTGTTTGGTTCCCCATCGTCATTTGCCCTGAAGAAAAAATTCTCAACACCTAGCTGCCATGCATAACATACATGGTTGGCGCTAGGGTATGTATTCCGTAGTTCTTCCAATAAAGGTTTTACATCTTCCTCGTTCTGAATAGGAAAAGCATAACCATAAAACTTACTTTTTCTTTCCTTGTACAGAATTTCAGTAACGGGTTTCGATATGGTTTTATACGTATCTGTCAATTTTACAATTCCGTATTAAAGCACTAAAATTATACTTAGGACGGCCAAACCAATCCCTACCCAATTCTTTACATTAAGTGTTTCCTTAAACAAGGTAATCCCAAGTAAGGTGGATAACAGGACGATGCCCACATTGTTTGCGGTAAATAGGGAAGCACTGCTTAGCCCGTTGTACCCTAGGGCAAGCAATAAAAAGTATATGGAAAAGAAGTTTGGCACTCCCAAGGCTATTCCGCCTAGTATATCTTTAACGTTAATTTTTATCGGTTGCTTCAAAGCTTTAAAAAGTATGAAAAGTAGACCGGTAGTCCCGGCAAAAAAGAAAACCAATGCTGAAAATAGCGCAAATTCCGTTTCTGGAACATGACCTTCTTGAAAATACTTTATGGATGCATCAATTATACCTGAGCCTAAAAACACCATAAACGGTAATAGTAACATGGAGGGTTTAAAGGACTCTTTGGATTGCTTCATGGAGGCTAAATACACAGCAAAAATGGCAAGTACGATACCAATAATCTTTATTGCGTCCAGTTTTTCTTGATACAGAAAAACACCCAGTATCGCGGGTAGTACAAAAGACATTTTAGTCGCTACAGATGCTACGGAGACGCCTAGTTTTTGAGAAGTAGCCGCCATAAGGTTAAAAACAAGAATAAATAAAATCCCCAAAAGCATAGCTCCCCAGAACCAAGTCTTTGAAGGTATCGCGAGCGTATTTACTTTTCCATTGTAAAATAACAAACCTACCACACAGGCTACCACATAATTAACGATAATGGCGACTAAGGTTTGTACTTGAAAGCGCGCAAATAGTTTGAAAATTACAAAAATAAAGCTCGAAAAAAATATGCTCAGAATCAGATACTGCATTTTACAGTTTCGATTTTAACTCGGTAATGTCTTCTGATCCTATAATCAAATGCCATGTATGGATCCCAACAGAAGCTGCTGCAGCTGTGTTTTCCTGTGTGTCGTCAATGAAATAGGTCTCATTGGCAGCTAGTCGGTTTTCGGCCAAAACATAATCGAATATTTCCGTATTAGGCTTGCGCATATGTATTTCGTGGGATAGATAAAATTGCTCAAAACAAGCTTCAAATCGGTCCCAACGTGCCATGCCCATGGTCTTTTTCACATAGTCGATATGAAGTTCGTTGGTGTTGCTCAGTAAGAAAAGACGATAGTTCCCTTCTGCTTTTAGATTTTCAAGAAAACGTAATCGAGATTCCGGAAAGTCCAATAGTATAGAATTCCAAGCATCTGTGAGCTGGGTGCTACTTGCGGAAGGTATGAGTTCCTGTAGTTGCGTAAGGAAGGTGTCCGAGCTTATGTTTCCTACCTCGTAGGTTTTGGCCAAGGTGTCCATCTCAGGAGTCAATTCCGGATATCCAAAGGCAGCTAAATGTTCGTACACTGCCTGTTTATCCAAGTTGATGAAAATATCCCCAAAATCAAATACGATGTTTTTAATCATTATTCAAAATAGTTAATTGGTCTTTTTCTATAGTTTTGAATGCAACTATGCGTCCTTTTATCTCTGGTTTTTGTATTCCCTCCTTAAATTGTGATGCGCCCTTAAAAATACGCGCTTCATCCCAAAGGTTGGCGTCGATAAAGGATTGCAGGGTTTGGGCACCACCTTCTACGATAATGCTTTGGATGTTCAATCGGTATAATTCGCTGCAAATCAGATTTGTAGACGACTCGGTGTCACTTCGTACCACATATTCGATACCGGCCAAGTGTTTCGTGGTATCCGCCTGCCTAGTGAAAACAATGGTGCGTTGTGTTTTGTCCAGTAGGTGGTAATCAGACGGAATTTTAAGGTCCCAATCCA
This sequence comes from uncultured Maribacter sp., assembly GCA_964353165.1. GTDB lineage: Bacteria > Bacteroidota > Bacteroidia > Flavobacteriales > Flavobacteriaceae > Maribacter. The sequence goes on along the minus strand of CAYGUY010000006.1, from coordinate 7,912 downwards.
AAACCACTCTAACGGGCGATGTTCCGCTCCATATTCTTACATCCAATCTAGGATTGTCTTCCAAAGCGGTAGCGGTTCCAACGAGAATGGCCTGTTCCTCACCTCGCCATTTGTGTACCAATTGCCGCGATAACGCTCCTGTTATCCAATAGGGTTGTGGGTCTTTATCTCTCAGTTCTTTTTTCGGGGCGATAAACCCATCGGCTGTTTCTGCCCATTTTAAAATAACATACGGGCGCTTTTTCTCGTAAAAAGTTAAAAATCGCTTGTGATGCTCCCTACATTCCTGTTCTAAAATTCCAACTCTAACGGAACATCCTGTATCCAATAGTTTTTGGATTCCCTTTCCGGCTACTTTTTCATGCGGGTCTTTCAGCCCAATGACCACTCTTGTAATTTTGTGTTTGATAATCAAATCGGCACACGGCGGTGTTTTCCCAAAGTGGGAACAGGGTTCCAGGGTAACGTAGAGCGTGGATTTTGAAAGTAAGCCATGATCCTTTACAGATGCTACTGCGTTCACCTCGGCATGGGGCCCGCCAAACGGACTCGTATATCCTTCCCCTATAATCTTTTGGTTATAAACAATAACAGCCCCTACCATAGGATTGGGGGCGGTTGTCCCTAATCCGTTTTTGGCTATCTCTATGCAGCGGTACATAAATTTTTCATCTACTGCATCCTTACTTTTTTTGGTGCTGTCCGCTGTTTGCATCTTTTTATTTTTCGTACCGGTTCAGGTTTAGGATTTTACACTTTTCATGTATCTTCACAGCTCAAAAATAATACTTTAATAGCTATAAAAATGGATGTCGTTTCAACTGTCGTCATTAGGGAAATAACCCGCAAAGATGATCTACGCGTAGCTCAAGTGATACGAAAAGTACTTGAGGATTTAGGCGTGCCCAAAGTGGGTACTACGTATGCGGATACTGCGCTGGACCATATGTTCGAAAATTACGATGTACCCAAAGCAGCCTATTTTGTGTTAGAGCAGGAAGGGGAAATTATTGGCTGTGCTGGAATCTCGCAGTTGGAAAATTACGACGGCAACTGCTGTGAATTGCAGAAAATGTATTTTTTAGATGCCGCAAGGGGCAAGGGTCTAGGTAGTCAAATGATGGATGCCTGTATCAATGCTGCAACCGATTTCGGTTTTGAGCAGTGCTATTTGGAAACCATGCCGTACATGAAAGACGCCCAAAAGCTCTATAAAAAGTCGGGCTTTGAATATATTGATGCTCCTATGGGTAATACCGGTCATTTTTCTTGTCCGGTTTGGATGTTGAAAACACTATAGAATGTTATTAAAAGACGTTAAATTAATATATCATAAAGAGACAGATAAAATATATGGTGTTCAAGAAGTTACTAGTTTTTTTTACTTGTTGATTGGTCATTTCTTGAAGCTCGAAAAATTTACTTTGGCCTTAACTCCAGATTTGGTTATCAGTAAGGATGAGGAATCCATACTGTTTTATGCCTTAAGCGAATTAAAACAACAAGTTCCTGTGCAGCATATCATTGGGGAAACGGAGTTTATGGACCTAAAATTCAACGTATCTCCCAAGGTGCTGATTCCTAGGCCAGAAACTGAAGATTTGGTGCGTTGGATACTAGAAGAATATTCAAAAAACTATAATGAATCTTTGCAAATTTTAGATATTGGAACAGGTAGTGGATGTATCGCCGTTAGTCTTGCCAAGCACTTAAAAGTTGCTAAAGTATTTGGATTGGATATTTCAACGGATGCTTTGGAGATGGCCCGTTTAAATGCTGATAAAAATGAGGTTCAAATCAAGTTTCTGCTGGGTGATATTTTAAGCGATACAACATTGATAAATATTGAATCAAAATTTGACATAATTGTTTCTAATCCACCTTATGTTAGAGAGTTAGAAAAAAATAAGATGAACGCAAACGTGTTGGAACACGAACCGGATATAGCCCTCTTTGTTCCCGATAAAGACCCATTGGTATTTTATAAGGCTATCGCTATATTCGCGAAAGAAAACCTAGTTCATAACGGTAGTTTATATTTGGAAATCAATCAGTACCTTGGAAAGGAAATGGTGGATTTGATAACTTCAGTTGGCTTTAAGAAAGTTGAATTACGAAAAGATATATTTGGAAACGATCGCATGCTAAAAGCGGTTTTGGTTAGTGGGTAATTCGTAGAGGGTAGTGAAAAGTTGGCAGTAGCAGTTACAGTAACAAGTGATCACTGACATACTATTTGGATTTGAATTTGATTTTTGTATTTGTGTTTGAACTTGACGCTTGAATTTTAAAAGAATTGGAATGAAAGGAATTGTAGTTTTTTGTGGAAGCAGTGAAGGAACAGATGCTCAATTTGCAAAAGACGCTTATTACTTAGGTAAAACATTGGCACAACAGCAAATAGACCTTGTGTATGGCGGTGCCAAAATTGGTATTATGGGTAGGGTTGCACAGGGCGCCTTGGATCATAAGGGAAAGGTTATTGGTGTGATCCCCGAGTTTCTTAAACGCAAGGAAGTCTATCATAATGGACTCTCGGAACTCATCATAACACAGCACATGCACGACCGTAAATTGAAAATGCACGAGCTTAGCGACGGTATTCTCATGCTTCCTGGCGGATTCGGAACCTTAGAGGAGTTTTTTGAAATGCTAACCTGGGCGCAGTTAGGACTGCATCCGTATCCTATTGCGGTACTGAATACCAATGGGTTTTATGACGAGCTGCTATCGATGATGGAAAAGATGGTGGATAAAGGCTTTGTGAAATCGGAAAACTTGGACGCAATTGTAGTGGATGAGGATATAGACACGCTATTGAAGAAAATGACCGATTTTAAACCCCTTCCCATGCCGCAATGGATGACTAAAGAAGAATTATAATGTCTATGGAAAAGAAAATAAACGCACTGCGAGAAGAGCTAAGAGGTCATAATTATAACTACTATGTGCTAGATAATCCCACCATATCGGATTATGAATTTGATATGAAACTCAAGGAGTTGCAGGCCTTGGAGGCTGCGCATCCAGAGTTTTATGATGATAGTTCGCCTACTATCCGCGTTGGTGGTATGGTCACCAAGCACTTTGAGACCATTGCGCACGAACACCGCATGTATTCCCTAGATAATTCCTATTCCAAAGAGGATTTAGAAGATTGGGAAAAACGTATACAACGCAATCTAGGAGATGCTCCAGTAGCCTATACCTGTGAGCTAAAGTATGATGGCGCCTCCATCAGTATAAGCTATGAAAATGGGAAACTGGTACGTGCGGTGACCCGTGGAGATGGTATCCAAGGTGACGATGTGACGACGAACATCAAAACCATTAAATCGGTTCCCTTGCAATTAAAAGGCGATTATCCTGCGAAGTTTGATATTCGCGGTGAAATCGTTTTGCCTTTTGATGGTTTTCAGAAAATGAACGAAGAGCGACTTGCAAACGGAGAGGAACCCTATATGAATCCAAGAAATACCGCTTCAGGGAGTTTAAAGCTGCAGGACAGTGCAGCGGTGGCACAACGGCCCTTGGAATGTCTCTTGTACAGTATTGTTGGAACAAATACAGGTATTGCTTCTCAGTTTGAAATGCTAGAAAAGGCACGTAATTGGGGTTTTAAAGTACCTACAGTGGCTAAATTATGCCAAAGCACTGAACAAGTAATGGAATTTGTGGAAGAGTGGGACATCGCTCGGCACCAATTACCTTACGAAACAGATGGTGTTGTGGTGAAAGTAAATAGTTTGCAACACCAAGATGAATTAGGTTTTACCTCAAAAGCCCCACGTTGGGCCATGGCCTATAAATTTAAGGCAGAGCAGGTATTTACGGTATTACACGAAATCACCTATCAGGTAGGGCGTACGGGTGCTATTACGCCTGTGGCGAACCTAGAACCTGTATTGTTGGCAGGAACTACGGTTAAAAGAGCATCGCTTCACAATGCAGATCAGATTGCTAAATTGGATATCCGCGAAGGAGATACCGTGTTTGTAGAAAAAGGAGGTGAAATTATTCCTAAGATTATTGGGGTCGATTTTACCAAACGTCCTACAGGTTCTAAAGAAACCATATACAGTGCAGCATGTCCAGAATGTCATACGCCTTTGGAGCGGACAGAAGGTGATGCCAAGCATTACTGCCCTAATGAATATGGCTGTCCGCCGCAGATTACAGGGCGCATTCAGCACTTTATTTCCCGAAAGGCAATGGATATCGAAGGCCTTGGAGGGGAAACCGTAGAGCTCTTATTTAAAGAGGGATTGATAAAAGACTATGCCGATTTATATGACCTTACCAAAGAACAGATACTACCCTTGGAGCGCATGGCAGAGAAATCTGCAGATAATTTAATCAAAGGCGTAGCGGAATCTGTTGCTATTCCTTTTGAGCGCGTCATGTTTGCGTTAGGAATACGTTTTGTTGGAGAAACTGTGGCTAAAAAATTAGCCAAAGCCTATAAAAATATAGATGCCATGGCAGTTGCTTCCAAAGAAGAGCTCGTTGCAGTGGATGAAATAGGGGAGCGCATTGCAGAAAGTGTGGTCGAGTTTTTCAGCAATGAAAAGAACCAAGAAGCGATAGGCCGACTCAAAGAAAAAGGAGTGCAATTCTCCCTCTCCGCTGAAAAACTGGAAAATCAGACCGAAATCCTCAAAGGAAAAACCTTGGTTGTTTCTGGGGTGTTCGAAACTGTGAGTAGAGACGAGCTTAAGAAATTGATAGAAGATAATGGGGGCAAAGTCGGCTCTTCCATCTCCTCCAAGACCAGTTACTTGGTAGCGGGAGACAAAATGGGGCCTAGTAAACGGACCAAAGCAGAAAACCTAAATGTTCCGATCATCACAGAACAGGAGTTTTTGGACATGGTGTAAGCCTTAAATGCTCATGACATCCTGAGCGCCAGCCTGACGGATTAGCAGGTAGTTGAAAGGTATATTAGTAAGAAAGGACATTAAAAGTAAATGTCAGGCTGAGCGCAGTCGAAGCCCTATCTTGGCACTAAATGGTTCTCGACTGCGCTCGAACTGACACAGAAGAAAAACGTAATTCATTATGTAATTACCAACGGTATTAACTTTACAAATAGAACAAAAAATCAATATATGGATTACTTTATTATCGCATCAATACTCGTATTTATCTCGGCTATTTTTGGCTACATTAATGTGCGGTTTCTAAAGCTGCCCAATACCATTGGGCTTATGCTTATTACCATTGTATTTACCCTTGCCGTATTTGGCATTAGCTATTTTGATGATACCTTATTGAATGCTGAACGGTATATTATTAGTCAGATAGATTTTAAGTATGTATTGCTAGATGTGATGTTGAGTTTCCTACTCTTTGCAGGTGCTTTACATACCAATTTTGAGCAGCTAAAAGTACAGCGCTGGCCTATTTTAGCATTTTCTACCTTAGGTGTTTTGGTTTCTACCTTTCTTGTGGGTACCATAATGTTCTATGTGTTGCAGGCCTTTGGGTTGCAGGTAGATTTTATTTACTGCTTACTTTTCGGCTCTTTAATTTCACCAACAGACCCTATTGCTGTACTTGGTATTTTAAAACAAGCGGGAGCACCTAAAAAACTGGAAACCAAGATAGTGGGTGAATCGCTTTTTAATGATGGTGTTGGGGTAGTGGTATTCCTAACCATCTTTCAATTGGCTTCGTCTACCACTGGGGAGATAGACCCATTGGCTATTCTAGAGCTTTTTGGCGTAGAGGTAATTGGAGGTATCGTATTGGGATTGTTAATTGGTTGGGTTACCTACCGTTTAATGCGCTCTATAGATGATTATGATATTGAAGTAATTATTACCCTTGCCGCCGTGATGATGGGTACCGTAGTGGCCCAGAAGTTTCACCTGTCTGCACCTTTGGCTATGGTTACTGCTGGTTTGGTCGTAGGGAACGATACCGTACGTGATGCTTCTATGTCTGAAATCACCGAAACCTATGTAGATAAGTTCTGGGAATTGCTAGATATTCTTTTAAATACCTTGTTGTTTGTATTGATAGGGATGGAAATGTTGGTTATCTCTTTTGAGTTTAACTATGTGGTTGCAGGAATTGTTACCATACCCATTGTTTTGGCTTGCCGTTATATTTCTTTGCTACTACCCATAAAGTTTTTTGAGAAAAAGCTCGATTTCGTGCCCCGTACCAATTTGGTTATGACCTGGGGCGGACTCCGTGGCGGTATTTCGATTGCCTTAGCGTTAGGACTGACCCAAGAAATGCACCGCGATCTCTTTTTGGTCATTACCTATGTAGTGGTGGTATTCTCCATTGTAGGACAAGGTTTAACGGTAGGGAAGTTGGTTAAAAAAGTAACCGGAAATGTTGCCTAAAGACTATACTGAATTTGAAAGAACACTAGACCACGCAGCACCAGATGCAACTTGGCCAGATGCCCTAAAAGCCCTTTGGTTTGATGCTACAGGCGATTGGGAGTCTTCCCATAACATTGCTCAAGATATGCATACGACCATGGGTAGTTGGATGCATGCCTATTTACACCGTAAAGAAGGGGATACATTTAATGCGGGCTATTGGTACCGGCAAGCAGGGAGAAGTTACCCTGAAATAACTTTGGAGGAAGAATTGCGGGAAATGGTAGAATTTATTTTGGAAAGCCCTTAGGGTGTTTGCTAGAAAGTTTCGTTATCGTGTAGATAAGTGGAGTTTCAATTCCATTTATCGGTTGATAACGAAGTTCGTTAATCCCAAAATAGTTTTCAAATCCATCCTACAAGAGTTATTGAAAGTTTTTAACTATTGTAGTAAAAATAGTATGGGTGTGAAAAGGCTGTTTAGGTAAAGGATATACTCAAAATGAATATAATCAGCCTATAGCACAAGTTTGCTAAAGTAACAGCTACCATGACACCCACACCGGTAAGTATGGCCCAATACCATTTGATATCCAAAAACTTTTTCACGCCCAAAATAGCATATAATAAGGGTAGGGCAAAGGCAAACAGGACAAAGGAGATGGCGGCAATGGTAGATTCGGTATGACCGGCTACAAAATTAATGAGCGCATCTGCCCAATCCAGTAGTATCCAACTGACCAAAAACAAAGAGAAAAAGTGAAAAACAAAAATGAGACTATCGAAATAAAAGCGTCTTTTTTTAAGCGCCATCAGATACACAAAAAAGGCGATTATGGGTACATTTATAATCATGACCGACTTGGAAATGGTGTCACTCATATTTTGGTAGGTAACGCTATAGCTACGAAAATCTAGGCCTTCATTTTGCAGCTTCCCGTTTATCCAATCGTTAATCAAAGGACCGTAGGGCTGTGAGTATTGGTCTTCAAGCGAGATGGAGTAATCCGACAACGGATTCACGAAGAAATAAATAACGTTTACGAACAAAAACAAGCTAACGGGCGAGACAAATTTTTTGCGCTTACCGGCCAAAAACTCCACCGTCATTCGGCTAGGATACTGGAAGAGGTAGCGCAAACTAATCACAAAACGATTGTCAAAAAAGAAGATATTATCTAAAAAGTCGCCCAACAAGGTGCCAATGGAGCGGTCTGTATTATCCCGAACGTGCTGCCCACACTGGTGGCAATACTCACCTTGGACCGCAGTGCCGCAGTTAAGGCATTGTATTGGTGTGATTTTATGACTATGTTCCGTATCCAAATAAATGTGTTAGTATTTAACTAAAGGTATCTATCAATATCTCCACACAAGTTTACGAAAGTTTTTAATGGCTTACCTTTAGTTAACAGGGTAAATACAAGAACTCTTGGAAACATGAAAGCTTCTCGATACAAATTCCTCGTACCTCGGAATTCACTCGAAGTGACATTCAGGGTTTTCTATTTCTAGCATTGTCAGTTCGAGTGGCGTCCTGAAAGCGACGTTGTATCGAGAACAGTTTAGGAACA
>CAYGUY010000005.1:0-88815 GCA_964353165.1 uncultured Maribacter sp. | reverse complement strand
CCAATTTGGTGACGGTCGATGAAGTGAATAAATTAAAGGGTGGGGACGCCTCTGGTAGGGTAGCGCGCTAATCTCAATACGTTTTGATTCTAAAATGTTAAGACGGCTGGATAATAGAGCCTTTATGACGTTCAACATTAAACTTTAAAACTTAAAATTTGGCACAATATTCAAGAATAGAAGTAGCAACGATAATGAAGGAATCAGGAATGGTTCCTTTATTTTACCATCCGGATGTTGCCTTGGGAAAAAAAGTACTCAAGGCTTGCTACGATGGTGGAGCAAGATTGATGGAATTTACCGCACGGGGCGATTTTGCCTTTGAAGTCTTTTCCGAGCTGAACAAATTTGCAATCAAGGAGCTGCCCGGAATGGTCATGGGCGTAGGGTCAATTACCGACGCTGCAGCCGCATCACTCTTTATGCAAATGGGAGCCAACTTTATAGTGACCCCTTCGTTACGAGAAGACATAGCAATGGTATGCAACCGGAGAAAGGTCTTATGGTCTCCAGGTTGTGGGTCGCTTACAGAAATCAATAGAGCGGAGGAATTAGGCTGCGAAATCGTTAAGCTATTTCCTGGCGATATTTATGGACCTGGTTTCGTTAAGGGAATCAAGGGACCACAACCATGGACAAGCGTAATGCCAACAGGTGGGGTAAGTACGGATCTGGAAAACCTAAAAGCATGGTTTGATGCTGGAGTTACCTGTGTAGGAATGGGCTCTAAACTTATTAGTAAGGAAATTTTAGCGAACAAGGACTTCGTCGGTTTGGAAAAACTGGTCAGGCAGACCTTGGAGAAAATAACAACGTTGAAAAATTAATTAGATGGAAACACCCAAAGCAAGTATCTCGGTTTTAAAAAAGCTGCTTGCTGGGGTACTTGCATTTGGACCGGGTATTTTTGCGATTGGTTATACTATTGGTACAGGTAGTGTAACCTCTATGATCGTAGCAGGGAGTACATACGGAATGCAGCTATTATGGGTACTGCTGTTAAGTTGTATTTTTTCGGGGCTACTTATGTATGCCTACGGCAACTACGCTTTAATTTCTGGAGAAACCGCATTATTTAGCTTCAAAAAGCATATCAAAGGTGGCAAAATTCTGGCTATTCTAATTATCGTTGGTATTTCCTTTGGTCAATGGAACTCGCTTATGGGTATCCTGGGGATTTCTGCCAATATCATCTATGAGATTTTCCTTATTTATTTTCCCCAATTAGAAGGATTTAGGTATGAAACAGTGCTTATCGTTGCTATTGTGGTCATTGCTATTATGTACGCTTTGTTGCTAGTAGGAAAGTATACGTTTTTTGAAAAAATACTGGTCGTATTCGTTACCATAATGGGATTATCGTTTATTGTCTCTTTGTTTATGGTGTATCCCTTACCTACGGAAGTGCTCCAAGGTTTAGTTCCGTCTGTACCTAAGGTGGAGGGTGGTCAAATGATGGTCGCAGCCTTTGTAGGCACCACTATGGCTGCGGCCACGTTCTTGTCTAGGCCACTTTTTGTTAAAGGAAAAGGATGGACAATCAAAAATCTAAAACAACAGAAAAAGGATGCCATCATAGCAGCCTGTTTGGTATTTATTATTAGTGCGTCTGTAATGGCTGTTGCTAGCGGAGCCTTGTTTCATCAAGGACAACCTGTTACAAAAGTGCTGGATATGGTTAACACACTGGAGCCTGTTGCCGGTAAATTCGCGTTGACACTTTTCTTTTTTGGAACCCTGAGTGCTGGACTATCTTCCATTTTTCCATGCTTGTTGATAGCTCCAATTTTAGTGGCGGATTATCAATCCGGGGAATTGGATACAAGCTCCAAACAATTCCGAGTTATTACTTTTTTTGCCTGTTTATTCGCTTTGATCGTTCCCATTTTTGGAGCTAATCCAATTGAGATGCAAATTGTTTCTCAGGTATTTAATGTGTTCGTCTTGCCCATAGTTATCATTGGAATACTCTTACTTATAAATAATAAGAATATCATGAAAGGTCACACTACGAATATGTTGATGAATATTGGTTTGTTGATTTCTCTTTTATTCGCTTGTGTAATTTCTTATAATGGGGTTGTCGCACTAGCTGATTACTTTTAAAAAATTCTCCCAGTATAACCTATTCGGCAGATATCGTAGTTACAACCCAGGGGTTCATCTTGCTTTTTCATTTAATCGATTTTGTGATACATAGTTGCATGCAAGATATTTTATACAATTTAAATTCTATTGTTTTAGGGCGAAATAGATGCTTAGTGAAATCCTTAAAAAGTAATTTAATGTCATGAAATAGCATGGATAATTATTTGTCAAACAGCTTTTTCAATGTAATGATGTACAGTTGCGATATTCTTTTCTTTCATTATTTCAAATACCATTGTTTTCAATATTGATTTAAATTTTTAATAGCATTATAAATCAGGTATCTTTGGTTGCAAATTTCACAATACAAATTCAGTAAAACCTAACCAGAAGTATAAAATGAATAAGGAAATAGATCAATTTGCAGCGGATAACATAAGGGCATTGGCCATTTCAATGGTAGAAAAGGCAAGTTCCGGTCACCCTGGAGGACCAATGGGAGGAGCCGATTATATGCATATTTTATATTCTGAATTCTTTAATTACGACCCTACCGACATGCACTGGCCATCACGTGATCGCTTTTTTATGGATGCAGGGCATTTGTCTTCCCTAATGTATGCACAATATTATTTATTGGGAAATTATAAGAAAGATGATATTGCTAGTTTTAGACAATGGGGCTCAATAACACCCGGTCATCCTGAAGTAGATGTGGAAAGAGGAATTGAAAATACCTCTGGCCCACTAGGACAGGGACATACCATGGGCGTAGGTGCTGCGATTGCGGCTAAATTTCTACAGTCACGTTTTGGTGATTGGATGAATCATAAAATATATGGTTTTATTTCTGATGGAGGCGTCCAAGAAGAAATTTCGCAAGGTGCGGGAAGAATCGCTGGTCACTTGGGACTGAATAATTTTATAATGTTCTATGATTCCAATGATGTACAGTTATCCTCAAAAACAGATGAGGTAACCTCTGAGGACACGGCAAAGAAATATGAAGCTTGGGGATGGAAGGTTGTTACGATAGATGGTCATGACCATACCCAGATAAGAAAGGCACTTGCCGATGCGAACGCCGAAACGGAAAAGCCTACGCTTATCATCGGAGAGACTATTATGGGTAAGGGTTGCGTTACCGCAGACGGTTCCATGTATGAAGGCTATACGGAACTTCATGGAAAACCAATTGGTGATACGGGTGCGGATTACGCCAAGACGATGGAGAACCTTGGTGCCGACGTTTCCAATCCGTTTGATATCTATGAAAAGGTAGCAACGTTTTATGCTGATATTATAGAACACAAAACAAAGGCAGCGGCAAAAAAGAAAGAAGAAATAAACGCTTGGAGGAAAGCGAATACGGCACTGGCCAGCAAACTGGATAAGTTTCTCTCTGGCGAATTACCCGAACTGGATTTTGTCTCTATTTCACATAAACAGGGCCTGGCCACTAGAGCAGCTTCTTCTGAAGTCTTGGGCTACTTGGCAGAAAATGTGGAAAACATGATCGTTTCTTCTGCAGATTTATCCAATAGCGATAAAACCGATGGCTTTTTAAAGAAGACCACTATTCTTAAAAAGGGCGACTTTTCAGGGTCCTTTTTGCAGGCTGGGGTGGCAGAATTGACCATGGCAACCATAGCAAACGGAATTGCATTACATGGTGGTATCATTCCAGTGGTGGCTACGTTCTTTGTCTTTTCGGATTATATGAAACCAGCCATACGTTTGAGCTGTATCCAAGAGCTTCCCGTTAAGTTTGTGTGGACCCACGATGCGTTTAGGGTAGGAGAGGACGGCCCAACACATCAACCCGTAGAACAAGAAGCGCAAATTCGATTATTGGAAAAATTAAAAAACCATAGTCACGAGCAAAGTTTCGTTGCCATACGGCCAGCGGATTCAGCGGAAACCAATATTGCTTGGAAAATGGCAATAGAGAATTCAAAATCACCTACAGGCCTTATTTTATCCCGACAAGGAATTAAAGACGTACCGGCACAAACAGGGGATAGATATCAAGTGGCAAGAAATGCCGAAAAAGGAGGCTATTTGGTAAAAGAAGTGGCCGATGCAGATGTGGTACTTATTGCCAATGGTTCGGAAGTTTCAACCTTGGTGGAAGCGGCGGAATTACTGGAAAGCAAAGAGGGACTAAAAGTGAATATCGCTTCCATCCCATCAGAAGGAATTTTTAGACAACAGTCTAAGGATTACCAAGAATCTGTAATTCCGGCCGATAAACCTATTTTTGGCCTAACGGCAGGCTTGCCTGTAAATTTAGAAGGCTTGGCAGGACCAAACGGAAAAGTATTCGGTTTGGAGCACTTTGGATATTCAGCCCCTGCAAAAGTGTTGGACGAGAAATTCGGGTTTACCGGAGCTCAGGTATTCGCACAAGTAGTAGATTTTTTAAAATAACGAATCAATTAAAAATACAAGAGATGAAATTTTTTATAGATACAGCAAATTTAGCCGATATACAGGAAGCTCAGGATATGGGTGTTTTGGACGGTGTAACTACCAATCCATCCCTAATGGCTAAAGAAGGAATTACCGGAACAGAAAACATTTTGGAACATTACAAGAAAATCTGTAGTGTGGTTTCAGGCCATGTAAGTGCAGAGGTTATTTCAACCGATTTTGAAGGCATGGTTGCCGAGGGAGAGAAGCTAGCGGCATTGAACCCTCAGATTGTAGTAAAACTTCCTATGATAGCCGATGGTGTTAAAGCCTGTAAGTACTTTTCAGATAAAGGAATAAAGACGAATGTAACGTTGGTATTCTCCGCTGGTCAGGCATTATTGGCCGCAAAAGCAGGAGCTACTTACGTTTCACCATTTATTGGAAGATTGGACGATATATCTACCGATGGTTTAGGCCTTATTGCCGACATCCGATTGATCTATGACAACTATGGTTATGAAACCGAAATCCTAGCAGCATCCGTACGCCACGTAATGCATATTATCGATTGCGCAAAAATTGGTGCCGATGTAATGACCGGACCGTTGTCCGCTATCAAAGGTTTGTTGAAGCATCCATTAACCGACAGTGGCTTAGCTAAGTTTTTGGCGGATTACGAAAAGGGAAACTAGTAAAATAATTTTTCAACGTTTTTATAAAAGTGCAGCTATCTGAATATCAAGATAGCTGCACTTTTATAGTAAAGTAAAGATGTAACTAGTGAAAGGTCCAATGTAGAGCGCTTGGTGCTACTGGATTGTAGTGACTATAGTATCTGGTTACAACTTAAAAAGTAACCTCGGGGAATTGAATATCCATAGGTATTATTGTTGGCGGTCATAAGGTAAATTAAACAAACAAAGAAATACAAAAAACCACAAAAGCGGCAAAAACTCCAATAACTAAGGCACCTCTAGTGTACAATTTATATCCAGTTTTCACATTCATTCCGGTAAGTTGTGTCACTACCCAAAAGGAGCTATCGTTCGCATGTGGAACGACTAAGCCACCTGCACCAATAGCAATAACTACCAAGGCCTTTAGCATTTCGGAATCAAAACCCATACTAGTCATTAACGGTGCCATTATGGAGGCCGTGGTTATCAAAGCTACCGTGGAAGAACCTTGAGCGGTTTTAATCGCTGCACTTAAAAGAAATGGAAGCCAGATACCTATCATGATCCCTTCAAACAATTGTGCCATATCGTCACCGATTCCTGAGTTTTGAAGAATTTTTCCAAAAATTCCGCCAGCTCCCGTAATCAAAAGGATGGTAGATGCGCTTTGCAATGCCTTTCCTGTCCAGCCAGCCTCGGAAAGCATGGCTATATCAAACTTTTTAGGTAGGGTAAAGGCCAGCAATAACCCTATGAGCAAGGCTATGAGCGGGGAACCTAAAAAAGAAATCAGTTGGAATAGAAAATCATCTTTAACATCATCCGCGATATTGAATAAGATGACGGACTTGCTTATAATTAGCAAAATGGGTACAACAATAGGTAAAAATGACTTGAAAGTACTGGGTGCTGATTTTGTTTTCTCAATGATGTCTTCCTCAGTAAGGTCAGGATTAGGGTCTATGTAGGTTTTGCTGGCAACTCTTTTGGCATATACTATAGCAACAAAAAGAGAAAGGAGGCTTACTGCGATACCCAAAACCATAACCAGTCCTAAATCGGCATCTAAAATACCCGCTGCAGCAATAGGGCCGGGTGTTGGGGGTACCATTACATGCGTGAGCATTAAACCAAGTATCAAAGCAATACTCGTCCCCGAAATAGATAATTTTGCTTTTTTGGATAGCGATTTGTTAAGCGGATTCAGGATAATAAAACCACTATCGGCAAAAACAGGTATAGAAACGATATAACCCAAAATTCCCATAGCAGCGTGTACGTTCTTTTTTCCTATGATGCCAAGTACGAATTCTGCCATTTTATATGCCGCACCCGTCTGTTCCAAAAAAGCGCCTATTAGAACGCCAAGTAAAATCACGAGACCTATTTTACCAAGGGTATCCCCAAAACCCGATTCTATGGAAGTGATGAGCACGTCCAATGGCATTCCCGTGCTTATACCGTAAAATAGGGAAGCAACAAGAAGTGCCAAAAAGGGATGAACATTTAGTTTGGCTGTTAGCACTACAATTATTAAGACACTGATAATCAATAAAAATAATAGCATAGGACTGGTTTTGAAACTTTAGCTAAAGCTAAGGAATTCACTGGAAATACTCCAACAGAGCACCGATAGCGCAAGCCATACCTGACCAAAATCGTTCTGTTTTTTTCCAATTTGCCACCAGATGGCGAATAGGGAGAGAAAGGCAAACAGGCAAACCGCAAACTGCCACCAACCGTAAAACGTTAGTATTGCTGTGTTTTGCACTAGGCTTGTCGCAAGCAAAAAAGTCTTAAATAAAGAATTTATTAGCCAAATATAGCTAAATGACCTTTGGTTTTTTAGTTCCCCAAAAATATTTAAGAGGCTACGAATACCCGGTCTACCCTTAAAAATTTAAGGGAGGTACTGGGATGTATTTTTTTTATCACCTAAAAGGTTCAACGCCTCATGTACTGTTTTTACAGGAAGCTTACAGGTATGGTCCCGGCAGACATAAATAAAGGTGCCTTCATCTGTAAATCTACCTTCAAACAGTGCGAGCTCGCTTTCGACGGCACTGCCCACCAATAAGGTGTTCGGTATATGTTCTGTACTCATGGACGCTATAAGGGATTTTGCATCTGTTCCCACAATGGCCACCTCATAAAACGGATAGGTGCTTTGCAGTAAAATACTATTCCATTTTGCATACGAATACGGGTTTTCTGTAGCAAATGGCACCATGGAGGACAACATGGTCTTTGCTTTTTTCATGGCTTCTTTATCATAATAAATGTGCCCTAATAATAATAAGTTTTGAGCCATCATAGCATTAGGCGAGGGGAGTACGCCATCATCTGTTTTTATGATTTGGGCTATTAATTCATTGCCTTGATTGTAGCTGTACATGCCAGAAGCCGTGTCATCGAATTTTTCCTGAGCCGTTTTTGTCAGCTCCTCGGCCAATTTTAGATAGTCCGGATTTAGGGACACGCTGTACAGGTTTAGGGCCGCATTGGCCAAAAGACTGTAATCTTCCAAGAAAGCTGGAATATGTTTGCTATTCTTTTTATAGGAATGACCCAATTCGCCATTAGAATACCCATCTGTCTGTAGGCTATGAAGTATACCTAATGCCGTTTCCAAATAGGCTTCTGTTCCAAGCGCTTTGTAGGCGTCTACATATCCATTAATTAATAAGGCGTTCCATGATACCAATATTTTGTCATCGGTACGTGGGCGTATTCTTCTGTCCCTTGCTTTTAAGAGCAGGTTTTGCCATTTTGACTTAAGTCCATCTAATTCAGCAGCAGTAAGACCCTGCTCGGTAGAAAACTGGGAATCCTCGACTGTTGTATGCAATACATAGGTGTCTTCCTCCCAAATATCTTCTGTTTGAATGTTGTAGTAGGAGGAGAATAGCTCAAAATCGGCGGTTAAAATTTGTCTTAGTTCCTGTTCCGTCCAAACATAGAATTTTCCTTCTTTTCCATCACTTTGTGCATCTAGGGCAGCATAAAAAGTTCCTTCAGGATTTTTCATTTCCCGTTCTAAAAACGAAATCGTTCCCAGTACGACGTTTTTATAGGTTTCCTTACGAAATACTTTATAGGCTTTAGCGTACAGACTTAGCGCCTGAGCGTTATCGTAGAGCATTTTCTCAAAATGTGGGATTTTCCATTCGGAATCTGTACTGTACCGGTAAAAACCTCCGGCCACATGATCATAAATACCACCCATAGCCATCTTGTCCAACGAGCGTTCCACGTGTTGTATTGCCTCGGAATCATTTGTAAGAAAAGCGTAATCCAAAAGGAAATCTAGATTAGAGGGTAGCATAAATTTCTCTTCGCTCTTTTCTCCGCCCCAAACAGTGTCCCAATTTGGTTTCCAGTTGTTTAAACTTTCGGTCAGCATTTCTTTATTTAGAACATCAAAATCTGTAGAAGGAGAGATCAGGTTCACTTCTTGTATGCCTTCCGCTACCATATCGGAATATTTTTCTGCCTTTTCAGGATCTTCGTAATATAGCTTGCTGATTTCGCTAAGTACCTTGCCCCATTGTTCAGTAGTATGGTAGGTGCCGCCGTACAAAGGTTTTCCGTTGGGTAGGGTAATCACGTTCAAGGGCCACCCTCCGTTTCCTTGCATCAATTGTACGGCAGTCATATACACTTGGTCCACATCCGGGCGTTCTTCACGATCTACCTTTATATTGATGAAATTTTCATTCATTAGTGTAGCAATAGAATCGTTTTCAAAGGTTTCTTCCTCCATCACATGGCACCAATGACAAGAAGAATAGCCTATGCTCACCAATACCAGTTTATTCGTTTCTTTTGCCTCGTTCAAAGCAGCTTGACTCCAAGGTCGCCAATCTACCGGGTTATGGGCATGTTGTAAAAGATACGGACTGGTTTCATTGATCAATGCGTTAGTGTATTGATGTTCTTCCGAAGTATTTCTAGAAGATTCCTTACACGAGGAAATTGTTAATAAGGCACCCATCAAAAGGATGAACGACCGAAGTAATTTTTTAGTTGACCAAAAGTTCATAGCAAAGACATTCTGTTTTTGTATCGATCATTTTTGTAAATCCACTTTATCGATTAACTTCAAAGAGGCAGACAACAATCAGGAAACTAAAGTACACATTTTAGAAAATAGGGGACTGGTTTTTCCTGATTATTGGTATCTTTTACATCTTAACTTTTACATCATGCGCCTGTCCACATATTCACTGTTTGTAGTCCTACTTTTCTTTGCTTCCTGCGAAGAAAAGAAAATCAATGCAGCCACTAGCGAACTTGCCAGACCCAATATAATTTACATACTTGCTGATGACCTTGGCTATGGTGAATTAGGTGTCTTTGGTCAAGAAAAGATAGAAACACCACATATTGACGCCCTGGCTAAACAGGGTATGATCTTTACCCAGCATTACACGAGTGCTCCGGTCTGCGCTCCTGCACGTTATATGTTTTTAACGGGAAAACACTCTGGTAACGCTTATATAAGAGGGAATCACGAGTGGCGTGAGCGTGGTAATGTATGGGATTACGGGGAGATGGCAAAAGATTCTACTTTGGAGGGCCAGCATCCCATGCCTAAAGAGACGATGACCTTGGCCCACCATTTAAAACAAGTAGGTTATAAAACAGGGTTGGTAGGTAAATGGGGCTTGGGCGCACCGCATACCCATTCTATTCCTAATGAGATGGGCTTTGATTTTTTCTATGGATACAATTGTCAGCGACAGGCACACACCTACTATCCCCTGCATTTGTATAAAAATAGGAATCGGGTACACTTAATGAACGATACCATTGCCCCACACACCGGTTTTGCTATGGAAATGGATTCTATGGACGCTATGAGTTATTCGAAATTTACCCAGCCCGAATATGCCCCTGATTTGATGTTTGATGAACTTTCTGGTTTTGTAGCTGCCCAAGGCCAACAGCCTTTTTTCCTGTATTGGGCCACTCCAATTCCGCATGTGGCCATTCAGGCTCCTAAAAAATGGGTGGATCATTACATTGAAAAATTTGGGGATGAATCACCTTATTTGGCAAACAAGGGAAACGGGTATTTTCCACACAGAAATCCTAGGGCAGGTTATGCCGCTATGATTTCTTATTTGGATGAAAATATTGGTAAACTGGTGCAACAACTCAAGAACCAGGGAGTTTATGAGAATACCTTGATAGTTTTCACCTCGGATAACGGACCTACATTTGCCGGAGGTGTAGACCCCGACTGGTTCAATAGTGCAGGTCAGTTTCAACAAGATTACGGCAAGGGAAAGGGTTTTGTTTATGAAGGTGGCATACGTGTTCCTAGTTTTTTTACGTGGCCTGCAAAAATAGAACCTGGGTCGGAAAGTGATCACCCCTCTGCACATTACGATATGTTGGCCACCTTTGGTGAAATCACGGGTTACGAAATACCCGAAGAGACCGATGGTATTAGTGTACTACCTACCCTACTTGGCAACGAGAATCAAAAAAAGCATGAATTCCTATATTGGGAGTTCCCTGAGTATGGCGGACAAGTGGCCATTCGAATGGGCGATTGGAAAGTGGTTCGCCAGCATTTAAAGGATAAAGAAAAACCTACTTTGGAACTTTATAATCTAGCAGAGGACCCCACCGAAACTACGAATGTTGCTAATGAACATCCTAGTATACTTGAAAAAGCGGCGGTCATCTTTAAACAAGAGCACACCAGATCAGAGTTGGAACGCTTTCAGATTCCGTTACTTGAACAGGGATTATTGAGTGAAAGGGATTAAATTTGAACCTTTAAGTATTCAAAAAATGATGTTGAATTTCAGACCAAAAGTACTATATAGTATTGGTGTTTTATTTCTGTTGTCAGCCTGTAAGAATGATGTTAAGACCACGGAAAGGAGAATAGAAAAGCCAGTACAGGTAGAAAAAGTGAGTAAACCGCTAGTCGTAAGTCCACCAGAAAATAGCATTGCCCCAGAAGGTATGGTATGGATACCTGGAGGCACCTATTTACAAGGTGCGGTACCGCAGGATAATACGGCAATGGAGCATGAGAAACCTGCCATTAAAGTAGCGCTAGACGGTTTTTATATGGACGTAACCGAGGTGACAAATGCACAGTTTGCCAAGTTTGTTAAGGAAACAGGCTACATTACAACCGCTGAACGGAAAATTGATTGGGAAGAAATGAAAAAGCAAGTACCGGAAGGCACTCCAAAACCACATGATTCTATTTTACAGCCGGGTTCATTAACTTTTAAAAAGGCGAAGACATCTGTACCAAATCTTTATGACTTTTCGCAATGGTGGAAATGGACCATAGGTACGAGCTGGCAACATCCGAACGGACCTGAAAGTGATATTAAAGGCAAGGAAAATTTCCCGGTCGTACATGTATCCTTTGAAGATGCGATGGCCTATTGTGAATGGGCCGGAAGACGTTTACCTACGGAGGCCGAATGGGAACTTGCCGCTCGAGGAGGAAACTTCGGAACCATTTATTTTTGGGGAGATGATGTTAGCGTACTAAGTGAACAGGCCAATACGTGGGAGGGTGAATTTCCTGTTGTAAACACAAAAACGGACGGTTTTGAACTTAGGGCACCCGTAAAATCTTATCCGGCCAATGCATACGGACTTTATGATATGGCAGGAAACGTTTGGGAATGGACGAGCGACTGGTACAATACGAACTATTACAAAGAGAGCGCAAGATCAAATGTAATAGCAAGAAATCCCCAAGGAGCGGCAACACCCTACACGGCTAACAATCCTTATGCACAAGAAAAGGTCATTAAAGGAGGTTCCTTTTTATGTAGTGCCTCTTATTGTGCTAGTTATAGGGTCTCTGCCAAAATGGGCTCAAGTACAGATTCTTCATTAGAACATACAGGTTTTAGGACAGTAGCAACCATAGATATGTTGAAACAACCCTAAATGTCGGGTTTTTAAAAATCGCGCTAAAAACTTTTCATAACTTCACTGTAAGTTTTTCGACCAAAAACCTACTTTTGTATAAATAAATCGATTGAAAATCAAAGCATATGTCTGATACGATAGAACGATTAAAAACATTGATTATAGGTTCAGGACCAGCGGGATATACCGCTGCCATTTACGCTGCGCGTGCAGATTTAAAACCTGTGATGTATACAGGAATGGAGCCTGGTGGACAGCTAACGACCACTACCGAAGTAGATAATTTCCCAGGATATCCAGAAGGAATCGACGGTCCAACGATGATGGTCCAATTGCAACAGCAAGCGGAACGATTTGGAACAGAGGTGCGAATAGGAATGGTTACCGCTTGTGAACTAAGTAAAGAGGTTGGTGGTATACACAAAGTCACCGTTGACGGTGGTAAGGTAATCGAAGCCGAAACCATAATCATTTCTACCGGAGCCAGTGCGAAATATTTAGGCATTCCCAGCGAGCAACGTTTGCGAGGTGGCGGAGTTTCCGCTTGCGCCGTGTGCGATGGATTCTTTTATAAAGGTCAAGATGTAGCAATAGTCGGGGCAGGGGATACGGCAGCGGAAGAAGCTTCCTACTTGGCTAAAATCTGTAATAAGGTAACCATGTTGGTTCGTAAAGATCATATGAGGGCATCAAAAGCGATGCAGCACCGTGTGAACAGCTTAAAGAATATAGAGGTGCGTTATAATACCGAGATAGATGAGGTGTTGGGAGAACAGGTTGTGGAAGGTTTACGGATGGTGAACAACCAAACGGGTAAAAAGGATGAAATTGAAATTACCGGACTTTTTATAGCTATAGGTCACAAACCAAATACCGATATTTTCAAAGGTCAACTGGATATGGATGAAACAGGTTATTTAGTAACCAAAGGAAAATCTACCAAAACAAACTTACCAGGTATTTTTGCTTCTGGAGATGCTCAGGATAAAGAATATAGACAAGCTGTTACTGCTGCAGGTACGGGCTGTATGGCAGCCTTGGATGCGGAACGGTATCTAGCGGATATCGGTTCTGTTGAAGAAGCTGTTGCAGATAGTTACAACTTGTAGTAATATAAAGACGAAAGAGATAAAAAAAATGCGGCCGATCGGCCGCATTTTTTTTGGTTGTTGGTTAATTAATCTATTCTACGATAATTCTCTGAATAAGAACGGTTTCCTTCTTCGTCCGTTGTTATTTGGCTGTAGGTATCTTCATCCAAAATTAAATCAAATTCAAAGATCTTAACGGTATCCCTAATGACCATCATTGTAGCTGAAGCGAATTCTAGCTGTTCCTTTAGCCGCGTTTCGGTATTGGTATAAGACCCGTAGCCAAACCATTCTGCTGGATCATCAGGTGAGTAGCGCGTCCACATAACTTTTCCTTTACTGAAAATTTTAATTTGGCGATATCCGTTTGTGTTCTGTAAGGTATCCGATATACCATTTTCATCATAGTTGTATCGGTTTACAAGTTCCCAAGTTCCTTCTAACGAGGAATTCGCAGTCGTCTGTAGCTTTGCCGAGGTCAAACTGGTTGCACCAACCAATAGTAACATCAAAAAAGCCAATCCAAGTAATTTTTTCATGGCTCAGTGTTTTAGTGATTATTAATATGATAAAAATTACAAAATATATAAACATATTCATAATTTTTATGTTAATATTTAATAAAAAATTAATTTATACTAAGTTAGGTAAAAGGTATTTAATAGTTGAGCAAGGTTATAAATGTCCATTTCCGTATGTCCGGCAGACAGCACAATTCTGCTCATCATGCTTGCATTTTCATCGGGATAATTGAAATTCGTGACAATAATTTTATGCTGAAACAGAAAATCGGTTAGTCGTTGGTTTTGATATGAAAAGGTAGGATGTCCGTCCATACAGATAAAACCAGATAATTGTTTCGTTTCTTCTAGGAATGCTTTTAGGTTTTTCCTTAGTATGGTTCTTTGTTCTCGATACATAGTTTGTGCATCTAGAAAAGTAGCCATAGACGCAGGGCTGGCTGGACTAGCGCCTCCAAAGAAAGCGGTGTTTTTCATGCTTGCCATATCTGTTTCAGTTCCAAAAACAGCACCTGCTTGTATGCCAAATCCTTTACTTAAAGAAGAACACATAAAGATTTTTTTTGACCCCAACTCTTGAAGGTCTTTAAAGACTCCATTTCCATTGGCACCCAAAACCCCGATACCATGGGAATCATCTACGACCAGAATAATCTCAGCTAAGGGTAAACGTTTTAAGGATTCAAAATTGGGGTAATTTAAGCCCGAAAAGTCAATACTATCTAGTAACAAAACTGGCAAGGCAGCATTTTTCGAAGCTAAATGCTCGGTTATAGCTTTCAGGAGGTCTAAGTAACTACCGTAGTTTTTATTCTTTTTTGTGAATAAAGCTGAATGGGTATTGGGAGCATAAAACAATTTATGCTTTTTATTTTTTAAGAATTTCACTAAAAATTGGCCTGCCAGAAAACCAGAGGACATGGTGAGACACCCTTCACTGCCAACTAGCTGCGCTAAAAGTTGTTCGGCTTTCTCAAATACAGCAAAGCGAACATTGGATTTTCTAGAAGCACCATAATTAGTTCCGTAGCGTTTAACGTTTTCAACAAATATATCTTTAAACTTTTTGTGGTTTTGAAGGCCTAAATAGGAAGTGCCTCCAAAATAAGTATAGGTTATTCCATTACTATCTAAACTACGACTGGGAAAGGAATCTGTAAAATGTACCATTAAAACAGTGTTACACCACTACCGGAAAGTTCGGGAAACACTATCGTTCCGTCCGCTAGAATACGTACACCATTGGCAATATCTTCCTTTAGGAGTAAGGCACCATCCATATCTACGTAATCTAGCTGCGGTAGTAATTGTGCAATAGCCGAAATACCCACGGTAGATTCCGTCATGCAGCCTACCATTACTTTGAGACCCATTTCTTTACCTTTTTTAATCATCCGCAGTGCAGGCGTAAGACCGCCACATTTGGTTAGCTTTATATTGATTCCGCTATAGTGTAATGCGCATTTTTCCACATCGGATGCTATGATACAGCTTTCATCGGCCATTACCGGTAGGACGCTTTGATGCATTACCATTTCCATTCCTTCCCAATCATTTGCCTTTAAAGGTTGTTCCAAGAATTCTACTCCCAAATCTTTAAGTATCGGCGCATTTTTAATGGTTTCTGAGGCTGTCCATGCACAATTCGCATCGATACGAAAAACTGCGTTCGTATGTTTTCTTAGTTCCTTCACTATGGCAACATCATCATCGGTCCCTAGTTTTATCTTGTAAATGGGCCAAGGGGTTTCTTTCATTTTTTCTACCATCTTTTCAATAGGAGCAATTCCTATGGTGTAATTTGTAATAGGGTAGTGGTCTATAGTAGTTCCCCAGATTTTGTATAAAGGTTGGTTTTGTAGTTTTCCATATAAATCATGGGCGGCCAAATCTAAGGCGCATACGGCAAAATTACTTAGACCTTTGGATATTAAAAAGGAGTGAAAAACCTCCGGTAATGTAAACTCGTAATTCTCAATATCTGTTTTTATAGCTTCAATCTCCATAAACATACTTTCTACAGTTATCTTATAATACGGATTTGAAGTCGCTTCCCCGTAACCAGTTTGTCCGTCTAACGTAAGACCAACAATCAAGGTGTTTTGGAAATCATGTGATTCCCTACTAATACTAAAGGTATGTTTTAAGGGAAGGGTGTGTTTGGAGAGACTGATTTTCATTTAAATTATAATTCGTGAACCATAGGATATGGTTGTATTTATAGTCGTTAGCACTTACAATATTTAATTTAATGCCAATTATGGGCTTTTATAAGCTAAATATAAATATTAGCATGGTACTTTAACTGTAAAACCCAACGAAAAATTCGTTGGGTTCTTTTTTATGCATATTGATTGATGAATAAACAGGTCTAGTACTTGTGTACACTCCCAGAAACTGATTTATTTTTGGTTACTTCGGCATCTCCTGAGTAAGAAATATTACCACCGCTACTAGCATTTGCCGTTAAGGACTTGGATACGTTTATATTAATATTTGACCCACTGCTTGCTTCTGCGTTACATTCTGTTGCCATAAGATTTTTACCTCTAACGTTCGATCCACTACTACCATCAACGTAAACTTCAATAGCATTTCCAGAAATGTCTATATTGGCGCCACTACTGGCATCTATTTCCAGTCTATCTACCGTTGCTTCCGCCTTAAGATGGGCTCCACTGCTAGCATCGAGCAAGAGATTACCTGCTGTAATAGCATTCTGTGCTGTTAAATGAGCTCCACTTGAGCTTAATAAACCGGTGACTTCAGGTAAGGAAACAAAAACTTTTTTGGTGGCACGGCCAATGTTCTCAATAGCATGTATTTTTAACTTACCGTTTTTTATTTCGGTTCCTATGAGGTCAACAATATTTTCATCAGCTTCTACAGATATGCTAAAGTCGTTTGCTTGGGTCACGTAAACATCAATACCTTCCGATGCGTGCACCTCGGTAAAATCCGATGTAATTTCCCTGTTTTCTTCTACTACCGTTCCATTTCCTATTTTACCTGTTCCAAAGTTTCCGATGTTGAGATCAAATCCGCAGGAGGATAAAAATAATGCTAAGGCCAATGCGATGCTAATTCTTACTAGTGTTGTCATGATTGTTGTTTTTTACCCTGAACACGTTTCAGGATTCGATTAATGATTGTTTAGGTTTTACTTTACTACTCTTCCCATACTGTAAAACTCTCTTTTTTTAAACGATACCACCACTTAAAATGACCGAACTGTCGTATTATGGTATTGAGTTGTTTTTATTCTAGTTATCGTCGGCCTTTATCTTTATTCCGTTTTCATCTAACTTCATTTGAAAGGACTCACCATTGTCCTTAACATCGATATCTATTCCATCCTCATTAATAATTATTTTTCCTTTTTCTCCATTATCGTTGATATTAATATCGATACCGTTCTCATTAATATTTATTCTGTTTTCATCTTGATCCTCATCTTCTGTTTCTACTTTCTCCGGGCAATCTAAACACGTTAATATGCCATTTGAGCCCATTTTCCAAGTATAATCCCGTAAATCATCATCCGAACGATCTGTTTCTGCCCGCATGATCCAGCTCCTGCTATTCCCGCGGTCATATTTTAAAATAGTCCCTACCGGAATAAAAATTTTTGCCCGTATCTCTTGATCATTGAACTTGCTATACCCCGGATTAGTTAAGTAATTGTTCAAATACACAGTATTTCCTTCTGCTGTGTAATCATAGGCGATTCCTTCTGCAATTTCCTTAGCTTTTTTAAAGGAACCACCGTTTGCCTCCTTGCGAACCTCCAATCTAAAAACGGAGTCCTTGGATTTCTTCAGTTGAAAACGTACGTCTTCGGAAACTAACAATTTTTCCCCATTCTTATCATGGGTGATAACCATATGACCCATATGCATCACTTCATTTCTATCATAATCAGAAGTGACCAAATTTAGAAATACAGTATCCTGTGGGCGTTCTATAAATAATACGCTTTCATCTGTAGTACTACCGGAATAGGCATGTGAGGCCGCTTCACGAATGCCAAAAACAATAAGGAGAATGATAGACAATAACCACAACCCCAGCAGGCTGAACTTGGCAATGTTACCAATAGATTTTAAATTACCTACCAATATTTTTAAACCTAAGTATAATAGAAAGAAAAACGGTATACCTATGGCAAAAAATGCTAATAAGGATACTACCCATATGGGAAGATTGCTTGAATTTACCAGATGATAAAAATCGACACCGGGTACTTGAAAGATATCCAATATTCCAACCGACAATAATCCTATGAACAATCCTATCAAGGTAGATCCGCCAATGATTATTAACAGGATACCTATAAATTTCGCAAAGATTTTGAAAAAGAACAGAATGATATCCCCAAGGGTATCAAAAAATGTTTTACCTCCTTTTTTGACGGTATCTCCCATTTTTTCATAGTCGACACTTTTTACACGATCCGCTACGTCGTCAAAACCCTCTTTTACTTTACGTTCTATATTACTGATATTGACATCTTCTCCCCGCATATCTAACTTTTGGGCGGTAGTGCTTGCTTCTGGGATAAGAATCCACAGAAGTCCGTAGATAAGTATAAAACCACCGGTAGACCCTACTGTTAGAAATATCCAAAGCGCTCGAACCCATATTGGGTCTATACCAATATAATGTGCCAAACCGGAGGAAACGCCTGCAACATATTTACGCTCCGTATCGCGAAATAATTTTTTGGACTTTTTAGTATTAGTAGCGGTTCTGCCCACTTTTGGCTCGTCTTCAAAAATATCCTCGTCTACCATGTAATCTTCGGGTTGTCCCATAATGGCGATTACGGCATCTACTTCTTTTTCTGTAACTACCTGTCTTTCGTTATCCAATTTTTCATTGAATAGTTCTGCAATTCGCGCCTCAATATCGGCAAGTATTTCATCGCTTCCTGGCGTATTCGCAAAGGACCGTTTTACCGATTCCAAATACCTTCGCATTTTGTTATACGCATTCTCATCTATATGAAAGAGCGTATTTGCTAGATTTATATTGACTGTCTTGTTCATTTTTTGATGTTTTTACCCTGTTAGGGTCTAGTTTTTATGGCTGTTTCTTTTCTATTTGTTCTTCGTAACCAGGTTAGTGGCCTTTCGTAATTCGTCCCAGGTAGTATCCAACTCTTTTAAAAATAGTTTTCCTGTTTCCGTAAGTGTATAGTACTTACGTGGTGGTCCTGAGGTGGACTCCTCCCATCGATAGTTTAATAGGCCCGCGTTTTTTAATCGAGTGAGTAGGGGATAAATGGTTCCTTCTACCACTAGCATTTTTGCGTCCTTTAGCGTTTCAAGAATTTCGGAAGCATATTTGTCATGTCCGTTTAGGATAGACAAAATGCAATACTCCAATACTCCTTTTCGCATTTGCGCTTTTGTATTTTCTACATTCATAATTTCTTTTTGCTTTGTATGCAGTCCCAATTTGTTCGGGAATTCGTTTTTATTTTCGGTAACGGTCTGCATGGTTAATTGTTCGTTTTGCCTGTGCTGAATTTGTTTCAGCATCTTTTTTTGCTGGAACAGTTACCGAAATAAACTCGGCACAAGTTGATTGATAAATAAACTCCTAAGGGTGTGATGAGTACCCTGTTTTACTCGATAATCGAGATGTAATGTTCCGAGGTTGGCGTCGAAAGCAAACGTAAAATTCTTTTTAATACCCCGTGTTTTGCCACGAGGTAGTTATTGCTGTTTGTATTGGTGATCGTAACTTAATTCCCGCTTTACTTTCCATAATGCGTCCTCTTTTATCCAGACATGAGTGAATTTTGCAATATCTCCCATTTGATACTCGTTTTTACTGTCCAAGGATTCAAACCTATGTATACCGTGTTGAACAGCACCGTACAGTTCACCGTTCTTGTAAAGTGGATATACTGCTAAACTATTTTCTAGTAATATCCTTTTAGAAGGCTGTAGATCAGTTGCTGGACGTTTCAAACAGTTTTCCTTCATGGGATTTAAAAATGCGTCCCTACCAACTGTTAACCCTCCTTTATCATGATAAAATTCAAAATCTTCCGTAAATAGTTCTTCTAAGACTTCTGTATCGCAGGTATTAAAAGCGGCATTGAACAATACGCTATCCTTTTTTGCCAACAAGAGATGCAACTCGTTTGTTGCTTCCAATTGTCCAAAAGATACGCTGGTGCAAAAAGCAACGATAAAATATATGATGAGTTTTAGGACGGATATCATTATTTGATGAATTTTATGGTTAAAGGATATTGGAATGTTTCCCCTTCATTGGTCTTAATGGTAGCTAGGATGGTGTAGACAACATTTACTACAAATAAGGCCCCTTGTAACAAACCTGATATGCCCAGCGGCAGCAACCAAGAACCAAAATTAAAGTTATCGCTATCAAAATGAATATTCAGATTATTGTAATTGCTTAGGCTGTTAAGCCCAAAAAAATCAAAATCAAAAATATTTGGAAAAAAACCTATAAAGAACGGAATGCTTACAATACCTGTGATAATGGAGTAAAGCAATAGGCTAATTTGAAAGTTAAGGGCCTGCTTACCATTGTAGTCTACAAATTCATATTCTTTTTTATTTGCAGTCCATAATACTAAGGGAATGATGAAATTTCCAAAAGGGAAAATGAATTTAGAGAACGTACTCGCATGTATAATTGCAGAGAGGTTTCGTTCGTGTTTAGAAAGTGTTTCTGTCATGACTCGTTCTGTATTGGTGATTGATGAGTATCACTAGGTTTAGACTATTTATATTGATAACCTAATAACTTCTTATGCAAATATATTGCTAAAAGAAGGTACTATGCAAAACAAAGTACTAAATATTAACATTAATTTAACAATTGAGTATTGGAATATTATGAATACTTTTATCAAAAAAATAGCTTGCAATGGCAGTAACTCCCAGTAAATTAAACCTATTTAGCTTCTTTAAATTACCGGCAGCATGGTGGTGCGGGGTTCGATTAAAATCTATCGATAAAAGTAAAGCAGTGGTCACCGTAAAGCACGGTTGGAGAAATCAGAACCCGTTTAAATCCATGTTTTGGGCTGTGCAGGGTATGGCAGCGGAATTGGCAACCGGTGCTATGATGATAGACCAGATTGAGGCATCTGGGCATAAAATATCCATGCTAGTGCAAAACAATACGGCTAACTTCTCAAAAAAAGCAACGGGTAAAATCACGTTTACCTGCGCTGATGGCCACTTAATAAAAGAAGCATTGCATAAAACAATCGCAACGGGTGAAGGCCAAACTATTTGGATGAAATCTGTAGGGGTAAATGAAGATGGGGTAGTGGTATCCACATTTAACTTTGAGTGGACTGTGCGTTTAAAAAGTTAGGTGCTTGCTTGGAATGCCCGCTAACGAAGATAGTTTGCTACAGTTATAAAATTTTAAGATGATGTAACAAAAGCCATATTCTTGCAACTAACAAATGTCAATCATTATTTAAACTAAAATCATCAATTATGAACGCACACGAAATAGATTATCAAATTTTTGGAGAAGAAATGCAATATGTAGAGATCGAGTTAGATCCGCAGGAAGCCGTAGTGGCGGAAGCTGGCAGCTTTATGATGATGGACTCGGATATTAAAATGAACACCATTTTTGGTGACGGTTCCAACCAGGATAGTGGCGTTTTAGGTAAGATTTTTTCTGCAGGGAAGCGCTTGTTAACAGGTGAAAGCTTATTCATGACTGCATTTTTGAATATGGGTCAAGGAAAGAAGCAGGTCAGTTTTGCATCACCTTATCCGGGTAAAATACTCCCCATAGATTTATCCGAAAAAAACGGCAAGTTCATTTGTCAGAAAGATGCTTTTCTATGCGCTGCAAAAGGGGTTTCCGTAGGAATTGAGTTTTCAAAAAAATTGGGTCGTGGACTCTTTGGGGGTGAAGGTTTTATAATGCAGAAATTGGAAGGGGATGGAATGGCCTTTATTCATGCTGGTGGAACCTTGGCCAAGAAAGAATTGGCCGCTGGAGAAATATTAAAAGTGGATACCGGATGTATTGTAGGTTTTACACAAACGGTTGATTATGATATTGAATTTGTTGGGGGAATAAAAAATACCGTTTTTGGTGGGGAAGGTTTGTTTTTTGCTTCACTTCGTGGTCCTGGTATCGTATACATTCAATCCTTACCTTTTAGTCGATTGGCAGGTCGAGTCCTTGCTTCGATACCAAGAGGCGGTAAGGATAAAGGTGAGGGGAGTATTCTCGGTACCCTTGGCGATATAGTTGGTGGAGATAGGGGTTTTTAATCCGATAGATAGTTAGGATTAATAGTCAAGAAGTTTTAAACTAATTGCTATACTTATTATTTAACCTTTGCCATACCTCCTAGCCATATTCCAGCCTGCAAACCACTGGTCTAGCGTCAACGCATTGTGAGGGATACTCATATGTTCTCATTTTACATTTAGGACCTTTTATTTTGTATTTCATACTTCGTACTTTTGCTATATGGACTTCATAAATCTAATTAATTTCCTAAAAGAGCTTCAAAAAAATAATAACAAAGAATGGATGGACGCGAACCGAAAATGGTATAACGAAGTCCGTTCAGATTTTATTGGATGGCTGGATGGAATGAACGTACAGCTCACTACCTTAGATGACGAGTACTACGATACACCTGGCAAAAAGGGCATCAACAGAATCAATAATAATTTGATGTTCCATCCAAATAAACCCATTTATAAAGACCATTTTGGAGCAGGTTTGGATAAAAGGCCAAACACAGGTGATTTTTATATTGAGATAGGGATTGAACGTTGTATGTTCGCTGGTGGTCTTTGGAGGCCAGATCCCAAGCGTTTGCGAAGTATACGAGATGCCATAGATTATAATGGAGAGGAGCTACAGGAGATTTTGGATAAGAAGTCATTCAGGCAAACCTTTGGAGGATTATGGGAAGACGTTAAGCTTACCAATTCCCCGAAAGGTTTCTCAAATGATCACCCTCATATCGAGTTACTGCGAAATAAGACCTTTGCCGTAGCGCGTGAGTTTTCTACTAAAAAGATTTTTATAGAGGATTTTGAACAAGAGGTGATTGAAGTCTATAAGGAAATGCTACCTTTTAGAAGATATTTGAACCATGCACTTACAGTCTAGTCTCATAGGATGCGAGTGTTTCAAAAATCTGAATAAAGTTTTTAATGCCGTCCTTACTTAGTTTTGTATTCGCGATAAGCAGTTTACCTATTTTAGTATCTGAATTAAAAAACATTAGACTTGTAACTCCAGGGTCTCCGCCAGAATGACCTATTTGACCCGTTGCAGACATACCGATGAAAATACCCATGTTGTATTCGTCATTATAAGTACTTTCACTTCTGTTTGTATGGTTGTCATCGTTTAGGTTGGGGGAGAACAATTCCGTGTAACTTTCCTTTTTCAATAACTTGCCATTTCCCTGATATCCCGAAATCAATTCACTAAGGTATGTTCCCAAATCGGTAGCCGAGGTAATCAACCCTCCATCTGGATAATTGACCAGCTGGTAGGGAGCAAGTTCCGTTGTTGTATCGGCATATAATTTGGTTTGTTCAGGCCTATCGATAGCTTCTAGGGACCAACCCGTATTCGATAAATTCAAGGGCTTAAATATATGGGTATCAGTAAACTGATGAAAAGGTTCGTTGACTGCATTTTGTAGTACCAAAGCTGCCAGGCCTGCACCGATATTTGAGTACTCGAAAATCTCCCCAGGTTTCTTTTTGATGAAATTTTTCTTCTTGTACCATGTTCCGTTTTTATTTAGGATATGCTCCAAGAAAACGGAATAATCCATCATTTCATTAGGTGGTCTGAAATTTTTGTTCACCTTGGCACCGCCGTTCTCGTTCTCCTTTAAAACATACCCTTTGCCTTCATATTGCGCCGCATCTTTTATAGTTGAGGTATGGGACGCCAAGTGTCTGATGGTAATGTGTTCCTCTGGGAAATAAGGATTTATAACCTTAAAAGGTAAGTACTCGTTAATAGGGTCATCTAGGTTTAGTTTTCCCAATTCCTGTGCTTTTAACAAGGCTATCCCTATAACCGTTTTGGAGATAGAAGCTATCGTTTGAACCGTGTTCGCGGTATAATCTTTCTTTCTTACGATATCTGAGAAACCAAATCCATGAGTGTACACTGTAAAATCTGAGTTAACAATAGCGACTGAAAATCCGTTAATGTGCCCTAGCTTAGAGATGTGTTCTAATTCTTCGGTCAATTGTTTTAAAGTAGTCTCTGCTGTTTGTGCGGAGCCCATAAAAAGAGTGGTACTATGAATCACAAGAAACATTAGTTTTCTCATCTGTTCTATATTTAAAGCTAAAGCTTAATTTCTATTCGTCAGATGCCTTGATTAGTCGTGCGCTTAAATCCGGGTCTTTCATATTGGTATCCAAAGGAAACATAGGACGTTTTATGTTTTCATAGCCTAAACGTTCTAAATTTTGGTCTACGCCCCCCGGAGTTAGTGCCATAACCCAATCGCCTCGCATCTCATACAATTCAGGAACCAGATACCCTATTTTCACGATCACAATGTCAGAATCCTTAGGATTTAAGTCCAAATTTGTAAAATCCGATTCTTGGTGGTAGGGTTTGCGTTGCTCAGTCACAATAACGCTGATACTTCCGATTTTGACAACAACTTCTACTTTGGCATCTCGGTCTCCTTCGCGAATGGCCGTAACGGTTCCTTCTAACTTAAGTGGAGGAGCAAAGCGATCATCTACCTGAGCACCTGCCATGGCCAATACCTTTCCGCCAACACCTACTTTGAGCGCTTCCTTAACGAGTTGCGGTCCCGGTATGGAGGCATAGATCAGTGAAGGTCCGTTTTCAGATTTGAATTCGGGTCGGTTCAATAGTTCCCTAAGTGTCCAAGTAACATCACCTGCACCACCAGCTGTTGGATTATCACCCATATCACTGATCATATATGGTTTTTTGTTGCTCTCTAAAGCCATTTTTAGACTTTCATCCAATGTTGCCACCGGTGCAACAAACTCAAATTCATTTCGGACATCCCAAAAAGCATTGGCTAATTTTTCCGCCCCGGCGGTAACCTGTTCCTTATCATCACCGGTAACCATGACCACGGCGTGATTACGGGGCTCATCGGCCCAAGCGTAACCAATCCAAATGGCGGCATCAATAACACCGTCTTGTTCAGTGACCGAAGGTATTTTAGCATAAAGGCTTTTACCTGGTTCTATGCGCGTGCTGGTCTTTTCGCCTGGTAAGAGAATCGGAACTGGAATCCAAGCCTTGTAGGCGGGCTTGCCTTTTCCGTTTTCCAATCGCTCCAGCATCAGGTCTATGGAACGCTTTTTGGATTCCAGGGCATCTTCATGGGGTGCCATTCGGTAACAGGTAATCAGATCGGAATGTTCTGCTAATCGCTCTGAAACATTACCATGTAAATCCATTGAAGTGGAAATCAATACATCCGTACCAACAACGTCACGAATGCGTTTGATCAAATCTCCTTCGGCATCATCTAAACCTACTACGCTCATGGCACCATGGATATCAAACCAAAGTCCGTCATATGGGCCATCTGCCTTTAGCATGTTTAACGTTTTTTCTACCATAGATTCATAGGCTTCACGAGTTACGATTCCCCCAGGTAGGGACTTGCCTAATAAGGTAGGCACCCATTCCGCACGTTTTCTGAGGTCCGAACCTTCATCGAAAAAGCCATAGCGACCAAAAATGGAATCCCCGATTCTGGCATGAAAAGCTTCTTCATTGGTTTGAGCAGGGGAGAAGGTGCTGGATTCAATTCCGATACCAGCAATAGCTACTCTTGG
This sequence comes from uncultured Maribacter sp., assembly GCA_964353165.1. Taxonomy (GTDB): domain Bacteria; phylum Bacteroidota; class Bacteroidia; order Flavobacteriales; family Flavobacteriaceae; genus Maribacter. Next base: position 63,262 of record CAYGUY010000005.1, on the reverse strand, counting down.
TAGTTTTGTTTCTTCTGAATTTTCGGTTTTGGATTTGCATCCAATCAAAATAAAGGCAACTAATACAAGAGTTCTTAAAATTGTTTTCATCGGTTAATAGAATTAATTTTTATTATTGGTTTTATCCCACTTGACAGGGCTTACATCGTCATGGTCCAAGACACGGAGTCCATCCCGGTCAATTCGCATGACCAATTTGCACTCTGGATCCGGACAAACTACACGGGCGTCGGTTTCCATCCAGTCTGCGGGGTGGTTTTTTCTTTGTTTTGTGGGTAACAGGGGAATAGTGGATTGCAGGGCATACAAACAAAAATCCGACTTGTCCGGCATAGACAGTTTGCCTCCTTTTAAATGAAATTTATCACCAAGGGTCATGTTACACGTGCAATTACCGGCAATTTTTTCAACCACAATGGTTAAGTCGTACAGTTCAAATTGGTCGTCTCTTAACCCTTTAGTCTTTGTCATTTGTTTTTAATTTTGTTCTTCCCCAGCCAAAAATCAAGGTAATCAATGCCATTAGCATTAATCCCCAGGACATAAAATTGTTTAGGCCTACCTCTAAGGGGCTTACTTGTGCGATACCAAATTCAGTACCCGTATTTGTCATATTCGCCATTAATATCACGGGAATAAAATAGGGGAGTACGAACGGAAAGATACAGGCGATCAAACTTAATAAATTTGCACGTCTAATTTTCGATACACCAAATTGTTTTCCTGTTTTTTTGGTAAAGTCGGTCACCATTAAAATCGCCACGATACTATGCGTTGTTAATAGCACGGCAAAACTCATGACCACAGCAATCCAGCCCTCGGCATGTTTTTCGGTTTTGGCCCGCACTGCGGCAAAGTCTACCAATCGGTCCATGAGTCCGCTTGCTTTTAAGGTCGCAACCAATCCCATTAAGAGTATTGTAAAAATACTTAATCCTACTGCTCTATTAATGCCATCTATGATAAAACTGCGTGCGGCGAAATTCTCTAAATCTAACGAAAGAATTTTTGACACAGGTAATAGTTGCAAAAATAGACCTAAAACGGTTCCAAACATTAATCCAAAAAGTAAGCCGTGTAAGAGGTGTTTTCCCTTTAGGAAAAGATAAATAATTAAAGCGGGTACTAAAAGCATTGGTAGTCCCTCCGGATTTCCCAAATTTTCCGAAACGCTACTCGTAGTCAAACTAACATTTGAGTAGGCAGCAATAAGGTAGCCCGTTAGGGCAAAAAGCGCCGCAGGTACTAAATATTTAATTCTACTTTTTATCGTAGCGCCTATTTCAGCATCTTGACTCAAGGAACTAGCAATAGTAGTGTCTGATATAGGCGCTATAAAATCTCCAAAGGTAGCCCCACCGATTATAGCTCCTGCCAAGGCAGGTAAGTGCGCTCCTAACAGTCCTCCAGAGGGGTATAACAGCGGAGTACAAATTAGGATGGTAGCAAAACTAGAACCTGTAGAAAGTGATACGATACAGCATATAACAAAGGAGGCTATTACAAAACCGGTGCCAGATAGGTTTACTTGGTCGGAAAGCCATATAAGAGCCTCTACAAAGCCAGTTAGGGTCATAAGTATACCAATGATGGAAGCTAGAATCCAAGCGGTAATCATAATCATTACAATCTTTTGCGACATTCCTGAAATAACAGCTTCAGAAAACGCCGTTCGATCTTTGCACAATAGGAGTCCTAAACCAAGAGCAAGAATTAAAATAGGCCAAAACCCACGTTCATCCGGAGCTCCTGAAAGTGCAATGGTAATTACGCCTATTACAAAAACAAAAAATGGCAGCAAGGCTCCAAAGACACCACCGTAGAATTCTAGTTTAGGGCTTTGTTTAGATGTTTCGTTAAGTTTCAATTCTAATCTTCGTTGAGGTTATATTTCATAATAGAACCGTGTTTGCCCGTTTTGTCGCGTTCCAATTCATAAAATGGCCCTTTTGGACCTTCACTTTGGGAAACTATTGCGTCAATTTTAGATATATCTTCGTTGCTTAGATGAAACGTGTCTAGGGTTTGAAGGCTTTTCAGATGATTAATGTTACGGGCACCGACAATTACTGCACCGACCATAGGTTTTTGTAAAATATATCTACAAGCGACCTCCGTAATTCCAACTGCATATGAATTGGCAATTTCGCGTAAGGTCTCTAGCGCTTTTTGAAATAAGGAATACCCTCCAAATTCATCAATAATCAATCTGTATTTGGTAAGGGAACGATTTTCATACGGTGGTATAGGGTCGGGAGCGTTCAAGTAGCGATCACTTAGAAAGCCGCCGGCGACAGTTCCATAGCAGAGATACGGTATATTGTTCTGTTTTGCCAAGGCGGTCATTTTGGCCTCTACGCGCTGGTCAAGGACCGAATACTGTACTTGGTTTGAGGCGATGGCAACACCGGCATCAAGCATTTCTTGTATCCGTTGGGCATCAAAATTGGTCACCCCTAAAAATCTGATCTTCCCACTTGTCTGTAGTTCGGATAGGTGCACCGCTGTTTCTAGATATTTTGGGAATTGATAATCCCACCACGCAAACTGTACCAAATCCAGTTGTTCTACTCCCAAACGCCTTAGTGACCGATCGATTATCGCCGTGGTCTGTTGCTTTGTCAAACTTGCCAAAGCACTATAATCCGGAACGTATTTCGTGTGGACTTGAATAGGAGCTAAATCACCAGAGCGGAATTCAGCTTCATATTTTTTTCTGAACTTCCCGATCAGCTCTTCCACGCCGGTATAAATATCGGCACAGTCAAAAGTGGTAATTCCAGCTTCTACAAAAAACCGCATATCCTCTAAAGCCTTTTCTTCAGCTATATTTCCGTGACCACCAGCCAAATGCCAGCCTCCTTTGATTACTCTAGAAACAGAGTAGCCTGGTTGCAATTCAATTCTTTCCATAGACTAATTGGGATTCATGTTTTTAAATAAAGGGTAAAATTCATCTATGGGAATAGGTCCCGTTTGCATTACTGTATCCATAAATAATTTTAAGTTAAACTGATTTCCTAGGCGATTTTTTTCGGTTGCTAGTAGTTCAGTAAACTGTGCTCCGCCTAAAAAGTAAGAGGTAAGCTGCATAGGCGAATTCATGATACGTCCCCAAAGGCTTTTGGCAAATTGTGGTGCCAATAATGATGTTTCTGTAGAAAATTTTAACACCTTCTCCTCATTCCATCCGTTGCAATGCACTTGAACCGATGTATATGCCCTATTCGCATTTTCCAAGCGTTTACGTAGATGAGCTAATAAGGTTAAATGATTACCAGATTCCCAACCAGCATCCAGTAAGACTTTTTCCGAGAAGGTTGCCCAGCCTTCGATATAAATCCCATAAGGAAAAAGCATCCGGATAGGGTGTGGCGTTTCGCGGCTTATTTTCAATTGCATATAATGCCCTGGGTATAATTCATGAATTACGATCATGCGATTAAAGGGCTTATTAAAAGAGGCCCAGAAATCGATTTGTTCCTGTATTGGTAGCGTTTCCGGAATGGAAGGCAAATTTAGGGTAGTCCTTGGGTTGGGGTCAAATGGTGGAGCACTTGCAACCCAGCCAATACGCGCTGCTGCGCCGGCGCTTTCGGGTGCGGTTTGAATTTGTAAGGTGTTGTTTTCGGGTAGGGTAGCGATGTTATTTTCTTGGATGAATTCTACAGCAGAGTTTGCTAGTTGTTGCCAAAATTCAAGATAATCGGTAGCGTTTATGGGAGCATCTTTTTCCATGTCCGCCAAGGCCAAATTGATAATTGACAAATTACTTTTCGGTAACGTTCTATCAGGATAGGTTTTGGTAAGGTATTTTCTGGAGACATCGGTCATCAACGATTTTACTTTCTGTATTTCCGCCAATGCCATAGCTGCCAACTCGTTAGAAGAAAGATTACTATCGGTATACAATCTCAACCTACGGTCATATTCTTCTGTGCCCAGAATAGGCATTGTTTTAGTTGTGTTTTTTTGAAGCAGGGTTTCGGTAAATCTTATAAGATTCGAAATACTTTGCAAAGCTTCTGAAATATGCAGATTGAAGCCGTCACAGGGTTTTAAATTTCTGTTTGATTGCATTTCGTCCGCTAAATCCTTTTGAAGATAGTGATATGAGTCGTTCAAATCTTCTAAGCCTTTTTCTAAGTCATTCTGTGATACCAGCTTTAGATTTACCTGCGCCGCCTTGGTTAGGTTTGTTATAGCTTTGAGTCGTTCACAGAGCACCATTGATTTCTCGGAGCTAAGCAGGTAATCGGCCTTAAAAACGGGCATTATTGCTTTTGAAATTAATTTGGAATAGAGCCTAAGTGATGTCGTATGTTCTTTAAGGGTTTTCCATTTATCTACTTCTTTTTGTGCCTGTACCCGTAAAAGGCGACCGTCAATGGCATCGATGGCCGAATTTTTTTGAGATAATTTTTCTACTTTTTCTTCGTTAAAGCTTAACCAAGCTTGGATGTTTTTTATTGAACGCTCTTCGTAGCTGAAAACGGACGGCCTAATTCCGGATTCCAGTGCTTTGGAAGGGTAAAACTTCTTCCACTCCAAGATATAATTTTCTCCTAAATCTTGTGAAAAAAGGGCCAAGGGAGTTACTATTAAGAGGAGATAGATACCGATAAAGGATTTCATATCATGCACGGGTTTGGTGGTGAAGGGGAAAGATACTAATTAATAGGAAAACATATTTAAGGAGTTTATAATTTTAGCCTGTGAAGAACGGACGTATAAAGAATATTGAAAAGGAAGCGTTATCAGATAACTGGTATACTTTAAATAACTACAGTTTTGAATATAAGAAGGAAGACGGTTCTTGGGAAACCCAGCGCAGGGAATCCTATGACTGTGGCGATGGCGCAGCTATTTTGCTATATAATAGTGAGATGAAAACCGTTGTACTTACACGGCAATTTCGGATACCAACCTATGTGAACGGTAATGAAGACGGAATGATGATAGAGGTATGCGCCGGACTCTTGGATGGATTGTCTCCAGAGGACTGCATCAAAAAAGAAGCATTGGAAGAGACAGGCTATAAAATTAATGAAGTGCAGCAGGTTATGGTTACCTATATGTGCCCAGGTTCGGTGACATAAAAACTATATCTTTTTATGGCAGCTTACGATAGCACAATGAAGGAACATCAAGGTGGTGGCGCACTTGACGAGACAGAGAACATAGAAGTCTTAGAATACAGTTTTAACGCAGCATTGGAAATGATTTCAAATGGGGAAATAAAAGATGCTAAAAGTGTTATGCTCCTGCAGCACGCAGCACTGACCGGTATTTTTGAATCTTAATTTTCTTGTAATTGGCGTTGCTTTGTTACGACCAACAGGTTATGAAGGAATTACAGAAAATTGGTCTAGGAGGTGGATGCCATTGGTGTACAGAGGCCGTATTCCAGTCCTTAAACGGGGTTTTTAAAGTAGAGCAAGGGTTTATTGCTTCTAAAGGAGCATATGCATCTTTTTCCGAGGCTGTAATCGTCCACTTTTTGGAAGATAGGATACCTCTTAGGGATATTATAACTATCCATTTGCATACCCACAGTAGCACCTACCAACATTCGATGCGAAACAAGTATAGGTCTGCTGTTTATGTATTTTCAGATGCAGAAGTTAGTACTGTATCACTTGTTTTGGAATCCTTACAGCGCGATTTTGATGAAAAATTGATTACCCAAGTACATCTGCTCAGAACTTTTAAGTCCTCCGATAGTCAATTTCATGACTATTATTTTACAGACCCCGAGCGGCCATTTTGTAAAAGGCATATTCACCCTAAACTACAAGTGTTAAAAGCTAAGTTTCCTAAGCAATATTGCTTAAGTACCCAGATTAATAGTAAAAAGTATAGCTTGATTTGAAGAATATGAGATCATAAGATTATTATTTCAAACTTCAAACTAATAAGTGTCTCTAATTTTTTCAAAAATTAATTCCATTCCTTTTTTGATCTCTGTTGTCGGATGTCTAAAATGATTGTTCATAAAACTGAAAATAACCGTTTTGCCAGATTTGGTCAGTACATACCCACTTAGGCAATAGTTGTTTCCTAGACTCCCTGATTTAGCAAAGATGTATGGTGTGGCAGTTCCATCAAACCAATTATCTAAAGTTCCTGAAACACCTCCTGACGGAAAAATTTTGAATAGGCGTTCTGTTGGCACTTCTACAAACAACCGTTCTAAGACATAGACCATGGATTGCGGTGTAAACAGATTGTAACGCGATAGTCCGGACCCATCTACCCACCTGGGCTGTTGCGGTAGGCTGGGCAGTAAATTAGCCAACGTATGTGTGATCGCTATGTTCATACTTAAAGTATCCGAAATTTCGGAGGCCGATAGCATCAATAATTGTTCGGCGATGAAATTATCACTTTCATGCATCAATCTTACGTAGAGAGAATCTGCTGCGATGCCGTACAAGGTTTGTTTTACGCCTAAAGGCATTTCTTTCGTAACCGTTATTGCCGTTTTTAGTTCCTTTTCCAGTAGGGCTTTCAGGGTAGTATCTCCAGTTTTAAATGGAACTTCTAAGGTGTCTGTTCTAGCGGCATCAAAATAGAACAGGTTGCGGTACTCTTCGCGGTCTATATTAGCTGAAATTGGAACAACGCTATCCTTAAAATATTCAGGTACTATATATGTTTCGGGTAGATTGGTGATCATGGCTACGTTACCATACATAGGAAAACCGCTACGTTCTGGGGAATAATAATACTGATAATCTTCCCAGGACCATCCAGGGCCAAATTTTGAATCCTGAAAATTACCGGTGTACAAGGCAATATTATTCTGTTGTTTTAAGAAATGAAGAGCCGTGCTATCTTTTAAATAAGGGTGTAGAAAAGAAGGGTCTCCGGTACCCTCAACATGCAGGGTGTCGTTTTTCTTAATATATCTTAGTGCAGGAATCCGATATGGTAAGGTATTCAATGCTGCATATAAGGTAAAAATTTTAGTATTGCTTGCGGGAGTAAAATATTTCTTACTGTTCTGGTTGTACAGGGTATCTTTTGAATTGGCATCGATAACTAAAAACCCTGTAAAATGATTATCGTAAAGCTTATCATTTAAGGCTTTGTCCACTGTTAAAACTAACCTTTTACTAGAAGAACAGCCAATTAAATAGACTATAGCACAACAACTTAAGAATATCTTTTTCATTCTATTGTTTACTTTGAACACTAAAGGAGTTAGCAGGAACGGCAATTTAACACTTCCAGTATTTTATTTAACTTTTCCCTTGCAATATTTTAGAAGCTTATATGTTTAAATTTACAGAACAACTAATTAATAAACAATGTACTATGACCGCTAATTCTATGCTTGAGTACAGCAAGACAGTACTTAAAAAAGTTAGTTTTGATGTAAAATTATTTTGCAAGGAACTAAAGAAAGCCCTTCAATTTTTATTACCTGAAGAGATAGAAGAATTGAAACTCTGGTTACAACAGTTCATAACGGACAAGCCAGAATTACAAAGCAGTTTAACGTATTTAAAACCATAAGAAAAACCACATCAACGTGGCTTTTTTTATTTGCTTAGAGGGCTTATTATTTTCACATCTTGAAACGTTATTGCCCCTTTAACAATGCTGGAAATTACATCTCTCAGCGCATCTGTAATTTGAATCTTCAGTTCATTTTTATGATATATTATACTAACTTCACGAGCAGGTGGAGGTTCTTTAAAATATTTAATGTTTTTTTTATTTTCTGGTCGCAGTTCCATACTATTTAAGTAGGGTAGGAGGGTCATGCCTAATCCTTCATTAGCAAGGTTTACTAAGGTTTCAAAACTTCCACTTTGAAGTTTAAAATGTTCTTCTCCTAGTTTTTTTGGGGTTTTACACAAATTTAGAACGCCGTCTCTAAAGCAATGCCCATCTTGTAAAAGTAAAATATCGGAAACATCCAAATCTTCTACCGTCAGTTCCTTGATACTGCTAAGTCGATGGTCAGCGTTAATATATCCAACAAAAGGTTCGTAATATAACGGTCTTTCTTTTATGAATTCTATTTCGAGAGGCGTTGCAGCAATTGCCGCATCCAAATGACCGTCCTGAATATTTTTTATTAAACTTTCCGTGCTTTGTTCTTTTATAATAAGGTTTACCTTAGGATACCTGTTAATAAAAGTTTTCAAAAACATGGGTAAAAGTGTAGGCATCACCGTTGGTATTATACCCAAGGTAAAATCGCCACCAATAAATCCTTTGTCCTGATCTACGATATCCTTTATTCGCCCGGATTCATTTACAATTACTTTGGCTTGAGCCACAATTTTTTTGCCCACATTGGTAACGGATATAGGTTTTTTACTTCTGTCGAATATCAGCACTTCCAATTCATCTTCGAGTTTTTGTACTTGCATGCTTAGAGTAGGCTGAGTTACAAAGCTTTTTTCTGCCGCTAAGGTGAAATTTTGGTATTCCGCGACGGCGAGTACATATTGTAATTGGGTAATTGTCATAGAGGATATTTTACCTATCAAAGTTATAAAAACTATCAATTAAACTTATGCTATCCATAATGTTTATTTGGTTTTGTTATGGTAAAAGGTAGTTTTAGGTTACAAATCATGCGTATACATTGCGACCGGAACTTAACAAAAAAACTCCTTGAATGAGGAGCTTTTTTTTGATTGATGAATAACCTTTTTAAAACCGAATTCTAAACTCTAGATTTTTGTCGGCTACTACGAACTTGGAATCATTGAAACTTGGGGGTCCATAAGTGGTTTCTCCTGAGGTAGCATAGTTTTCTTTTGGCATTCCATTGGATTCAAAATCCATTCTATTGTTTTCGTTTTTGTCGTGTAGCAGCATCAAAGCAAAGGTGCCGTTAGAAACGTTGTTAAAAGTAAGGGTAAGCTCTCCTTTGGTAGCATCCATTTCTTTATTGACAATACCAGGACCCTTCATAAAGGTTTGTTCCGTATGTAAGGACCCTATTACTTTTCCTTCATCTGATAATACATTTTCGATGGTAACCGTTACTGTTACTCCTTCGCTTTCCTGTGCGCTACCTGTTACCGTGGTCAATACTAATCCTAAAATAAGTGCAATTGTTTTCATATGATTTAATGTTTATGGGTTTATCGTTGGGTCAAATCTCCAATAAAACAAGAGGTATTTAAAAACGGAACTACCCAATTGTCGAATGGTTGCGACGAATTGTAGGAATCGGGTTTTTGAAGAGAACTTGAATGTGTTAGGAAGCTATGAGCGCTGGGTACACTACTTCATCGGAAACACTTGCCACATTCCCTTGATATTGCTTTCCACGGAGTGCTGCTACAGGATGGGCAGTAAGTTCTCCATCTGGCAAGGGTGAAATGAGTTTTTGAATACCTTCTTTGTCCATATCAGTTAACGTGGGTGCAAGCCACGCATCTTCCAAGTCTTGTGAAATGATAAATGGCATCCGTGGTGCTTTTAGTTTGGGATTATTATGAAGGTGCTGCATAAGAGTATTGGCTTCTGTAGTAACAATAGTGAAGCTGCGTAACAAACCCTTGGTCTCTGGATTTCGCCATTCGCTCCATAATCCTGCGAGTGCCAAAGGCTGCTGTTCTTTGCGGTATATAAAAAAGGGGTAGGTTTTCCCTGCTTGGTGGTGATGTTCATAGAACCCATCTACATAGATAATGCATCGTTTATGTTGTGCTACATCTTTAAAAGAAGGTTTTTCAAAAATGGTTTCCCCTCTGGCATTTAGGGTTGCATTCCATAATTTTTTCTGTTGTGTCTCGTCCTTTGTCCAATGTGGTACAAGTCCCCAAGTGGCGACTTCTGGAAAGTTCGGTGAACGGTTTGTATAAATGAGCAGCTCTGGATGGGTAAAGCCAGATGCATGGTGCAGCGGTAAATCGGTTAAGGGTGCCAAACGTTCACGGATATCTGCAATAGCCTGTAAGTCCTGGTCTTTCTCCGCTCTTTTAAGCTGGGTTTCTAAACTTGTTTTGATGTCGTAGCACATTGTGTTATTTCGTTGGGCAAAAGCCAATTCGTCGTAGGAAAGAAATAGATGGAATTTAGGTTTTCATCTATTGTTCTCCTTTCTAGATAGAATTGATTATTTTTTTAATACTTCTATAGACTCCAACAACAACTCAAACTTCTGTGGCTTTTTGTTCCCAATCAAAAAGCGCAGTTCCTCAATGGTGTCTTGGTCAAAATTTGGAAGGTCTAGGTTTCTCCCACGAAAGGTAGGGAAGAGGTCAGCCATCGTAAACTCTAGGGTTTGCCAGTCGCCCGTAGTTTCAAATATAGTGATGTAGCTGTAGCTATGGTAACGTTTATCCTTTACGCGAAACTGGTAAGTATTGCCATCGCCTTTGAGGCGTACGCGTATGGTGTAGTCAGGTTTTACAGATACAGTCTCTATATCATACTTTAGGGAAGAAAAACCACCATTATTTTCTAAAGATACCTCTCCAGAGAATTTTCCATAACCATTATCAGAAAGTGTAAAACTACCAGAAGAACGGCCACCCATAACCACATCGTCTACTACATTCCAGCGTCTAGTTGTTGGGTTTTCTTTAAAATTCACTAGTGTTTGTGCTGTCATAAATAGGGGTGTTAGGACGAGAAATATAATATGTTTTATTCGAAATGGAATAGTGCTATCTCTCAAAAAGTGTTCTTTTACTCATTACCAAATCTACCGACTACCCTCTAAAGGCTACCAACTATTTACCCTTCACAAACACCATACAGTGCTGCCATGGCAGATTATCTACATTTTCTTCCAGCTCTAGACCTATCGCCTTTAGTTCTTTAACGGCTTGGGCCTCGGTCATTTTGTGTAATTCTTTAATGGGTACGTTAGGGTCCTCCCCACGGTATTCGATGAGGTATAGTTTACCATTGGTGCGCAGTGCCTCTTTTATCGAAGTCATCATTTCGAATGGAAAATTCATTTCGTGGTAGACATCCACTATTAAAACCTTATCCACGGAGTTTGGTGTAAGATGTATACTTTTTTCGCTTCCTTTTACTAGGGTAACGTTTGTAAAATTACCAGATTCCTTTTTACGCTGCATTGCGTTTAACATTTCATCTTGAATATCTACCGCATAAATAGTTCCATCGGTAGCCTTGGCTGCCATTTTAAAAACGTGATAGCCAGAACCGGCCCCAATATCTGCTATATCCTCCTTTTTTCCGATGTTCATGTTTTGTAGTAGGGTAGATGTATTCTCTTCTTTTTCTCGCTCGTTGCGTTCTAACCAAGACATTCCTTGGTAGCCCATTACATGTGAAATTTCCCTGTTCATATACCATTTTCCGATGCCGTCGTAAGCTCCTTTCTTAAATTCGTATCTGCTTTCTTGAGCGGATAGTAAACTGCTTGCCAATACAATGCATAAACCAAGGCCTTTCTTTATTCTTTTTCTCATTTTACGGATTTTTCTTTATTTATAGCTGTTTAAAATTACAAATTAGTGGAATGGCTTCTACATAAGAAAAGTTTAAAGTTTATGTTTTTTGCATCGCCCTTACTACCTTCCGATGACAAGGGAAATTTTTGTGTTTTTTCAAATACTAATTTGAAAGTCAAGTTCTAAGGGCTTTTCCTCCGCTTGAAAAACTCTCCATAATGCATACCCACCTTTTGCCAGAAACGCATAAAAGCGTTCTTTTAAGACCTGTAATTTCTAGAATTCGGTACTCAAAATTGTAATTTCTCAAAAACATTGGTATTTTCATAAATTGATTCACTTTTTATGTATCTTTTTCCTGACTAATTTAAATTACCAACCATGCAACAAAAAATTATTTTATTCGTACTTGTCTTATGTGCCATTACAAGTGCTCATTCGCAAAAGAAGCTATCCAAAAAACAAATCGAAAAATTAAAATTAGAAGCTGCCGCTATCGTTGAAACCAATAAAAAGCAGTCTCAGGTAATGGTCGATAAGATTTTTAGTTTCGCTGAACTTGGATTCCAAGAGGTAGAATCTTCTAAATACCTTACCGGAATCTTAGCAGATAATGGATTTGAAATTGAAAACTCTATATCGGGCATTCCTACTGCGTGGTTCGCAACGTGGAGTAATGGTGAAGGTCCAACGATAGCCTTAGGAAGTGATGTGGATTGTATACCAAAAGCATCCCAGTATCCGGGTGTGGCCTACCATAAACCCATAGTTGATGGAGCACCAGGACATGGTGAAGGACACAATGCCGGAATTCCTATGAACATATCTGCCGCTTTGGCCGTTAAAGAGGTGATGGAGCGTGAAAATATCGGCGGTACGCTGCTGGTTTGGCCGGGTATCGCCGAAGAGTTAGTAGCAGCCAAAGCTTGGTATGTGAGGGATGGGTTATTCGATGATATAGATATGTGCATATTTACGCACGTAAGTAACAATCTAAGTGTTTCCTATGGTCCTACAAGAGGTACAGGATTAATTTCAGTAGAATACTCCTTTGAAGGAGAGTCCGCACACTCTGCTGGTTCCCCATGGAGAGGTAAAAGCGCTTTGGATGCGGCCGAATTAATGAATATTGCGTGGAATTATAAAAGAGAACATTTACATCCATTAAGACGATCTCACTCTATTTTTACCGATGCAGGTGACCAACCGAATGTTGTGCCCTCTAAAGCGGCCATATGGTTTTATTTTAGGGATATTAAATATGACGGAATCATGGAGATGTACAATGAGGCAAATCAAATTGCCGAAGGTGCAGCAATGATGACGGGTACGACCGTAAAACATAAGGTGCTTGGAGCAGCATGGCCTAGACATTACAACAAGGTAATCGCAGAAACCATGTACGAGAATATTAAACAAGTAGGCATGCCTGCATGGTCCGAAGCGGACCAATCTTTGGCCAAGGCCGTTCAGACCGTGGTAAATTCGGAAAAAATAGAAGGTTTGAACACTGAGCTATCTCCTTTGGGCTTACCGGTTATTGAACCGATTAGTGGTGGTTCAGATGACATAGGTGATATTTCTTGGAAAGTACCTACGGTTACGATGCGTTTCCCGTCCAACATTCCCGGGCTGCAAGGACACCATTGGAGCAATGCGATTTCAATGGCTACCCCTATTGCGCACAAAGGGGTGGTGGCAGGAGCGAAGGCGGAAGCCATGACGATTCTGGATTTTCTTTTAAAACCGGAATTATTGACTGGTGCATGGGATTATTTTAATAATGAGCAAACCAAGGAAACCAAGTTCGTTCCTATGATTTCGGAAAGTGATATGCCTCCAATTTATTTAAACGCCGACAAACAAGGGCAATTTAGGTCCGAATTGGAGAAATTCTATTTTGACGAAACTAAATTCGATACATATTTAGAACAGTTAGGTGTGGAATATCCTACCTTAAAAAAATAGGGAATTACTTTTAGTTCTTAATGTAAATTTTAGGGAGGTTATTTTTACACCTCCCTAAAATCTGTTTTAGTTTAACAATCATACTTAAACATTTCGTAATCAATTTTTGATTTAGCCTATCTTTTGTATAGATTTGACACTATACGGTACTAAGGCGGATATTGTTATGAAAGTATACGGGATTCTATTATTTTAGCCAACTTATAATTACATTCCCAACATCGACTCTAAACTAAAATAGCATATGGCTGTAAAAGAAACTGCACCAGCGTCTAATTGCGGCGTCATTATTTGTATGCAGATGCTGGATAGCAAATGGAAACCTATCATCCTATTTAAAATATCTAAAGGCGCTAACCGATTTACAAAGCTGCTCACCGTTGTGGAAGGTATTAATCGTCAAATGTTGAGCAAGCAACTACGGTCTTTGGAGAAATCGGGGATACTGGAACGCAAAACCTTTCCTGAAATTCCGCCAAGGGTAGAATATTCCATAACACCTTTAGGGAAATCGTTACTGCCCGTTGTACAGTCTATGCAACGTTGGGGAGATAAGCAGACGGGCGCTACAAAGGTGAACGTAAAGGCAGTCATCAAAACGGAAACACAGCAAACAGCCCTGTTTTAGTAAGCTTAGTAGAATCTGGATAGTAGCAGCTTTGCGCTAAACCAATTTCTTTTCTAACAAGGCCATGTAGAATCCGTCATATCCGCTTTTAGAAGCATAGATTTTCTTTTCACTTATAAGCGAGAAATCTGCACCGTCTTCACTGGATAAGAACGATTTAACTTGGTCGTTGTTCTCCTGAGGAAGAATAGAACAGGTAGCATATACCATTTTACCACCAGGCTTTAAGATTTTGCTATAGCTTCCTAAAATTTCGCGTTGGATTTTGGTAATCTTCTCCAAAAATTCTGGCTGCATTTTCCATTTGGTATCCGGGTTTCTTCTAATAACCCCTAAACCTGTACATGGTGCGTCTATTAGCACTCTATCTGCGCTTCCGTACAGTTTTTTGAATACCTTGGTAGAATCGATCTCCCTGGGCTCTATATTATGTGCACCATTTCTTCTTGCACGCCTTTTTAGTTCTTTTAGTTTGCTTCCATAGATATCCATAGCAATCAACTGCCCTTTGTTTTCCATTAAGGCAGCAATGTGCAAGGATTTACCTCCGGCTCCTGCGCAAGTATCTACCACCCGTTGTCCAGGTTTTACATCCAACATTTCAGCTACTAATTGAGAAGAGGCATCCTGCACCTCAAAGAATCCTTTTTTGAAGCACTCCGTTACAAACACGTTCGCTCTTTCCGGTAAGCGTAGGGCCAATGGATATCCTTTGATTGGTTCGCTTAAGATACCTTCGTCCAACAGCGCTTTTCTTAAGGTTTCCTTTGTTGTTTTTAAGGTATTTGTTCTCAGAATAACTTCTGCCGGTTCGTTGAGTTTGGCTATTTCAGCAGTCCACAACTTTTCGCCCAAAGACTTTTCACAAAGTTCATCTATCCAATCGGGTATTGCTTCACGGTATTTTCTAATCTTGGAAAGCTCATCGAACTTGCCTTTTATGCGGCGCTCAGGTGTGGGTTCAATTTGTTTCCAATCAGGTAATGTTATTCCTTTTAGTACAGCCCAGACGGCCCACATTCTAAATAGATCGGGTCTGCTAAATGGCTCTTTTACATCTGCAATTTCTGTGTAGAGACGCTTGTATCTTACCATTTCATAGGTAGTCTCTGCTATAAAACCTCTATCCCTGGCTCCCCATCGCTTGTCAAAACGCAATACTTTTTGAACTACCTTGTCTGCATATTCTTTTTCATTGAATATGAGATTCAAGGCGTCTATTACGGCAAATACAAGGTTCCTGTGCAATTTCATTCTAAAAAATTATGGCTGCAAAGGTATTGTTTTAGAAGTGATTCCCTTTAATTTTGAGAAACTTTATACATATGCGCTACGTTGCCTTTTTAACTCTCTTTTTATTGATTGTTTCTTGTTCAAATACTGAAAACCGTAATCCATTTACCTCTGTTGAGGTAGAACTTCTTTATTCAGACTCCTTAAGCATACGCGCCATAGAAATTATGGGCAATAGTCTTGCTTTTGCTGCTAATAAAGGAACTTTTGGCTCTGTTGATTTAGAATCAGGAAAAGTACGTACCAATGTTCAGCGCTTTGATAGTATTTTTCCTGAGTTCCGTGCGGTTGTACATACCTCTAACGATTTCTTTATGCTTTCAGTTGCTAATCCGGCCTTACTCTACAAAACAGGTAACTCAGGAAAAATGGAGCTTGTATACAAAGAAGAAGATGAAGCCGTTTTTTATGATGCAATGACTTTTTGGGACGATAAAGAAGGCCTAGCGATTGGAGATACTATGAACGGCTGTATGAGTATCATTACTACTCGTGACGGAGGGTTAACTTGGAATAAATTACAGTGCGATGACTTGCCGGAGGGGATTGAAGAGGAAGGAGCTTTTGCGGCTAGTAACACCAACATTGCCATTATTGGAGATAAAACTTGGGTAGCAACTACAAAACGAATTTTGTTCTCTTCTGATAAGGGGCGTACTTGGGAAGTACAGCAAACTCCGATACGTTCAAAAGAACCTACGGAAGGTATCTATTCTATTGCTTTTTACGATGAAAATTTAGGGGTGGCCATTGGAGGTGATTATACAAGTCCCGAACGAAATACTTCCAATAAAGCGATTACTACGAATGGGGGTATATCTTGGAAACTTATGGCGGATAGTGCGGAGCCAAACTATAGAAGCTGTATCCAATTCGTACCAGGATCGAAAGGTAAGGGAATTGTAGCCCTAGGTTTTACTGGCATTGCTTACACCAGTAATCTAGGTAAAACCTGGACACAACTATCGGACGAATCTTTTTTTACACTTCGCTTTCAGAACGATTCTGTTGCTTATGCCGCTGGGCGAAATAGAATCTCTAAGTTGACATTTAGGTAAGGTGTTTCCTCAGGTTAACCTTTCCTAACTATGAGATAATGGTGCTAGAATTATTTTTTTGCTGCCAGATTTAAAACGAATCTCCAGGATACCAGTCCAGTTGAACAACCTCTATTTCTAAACTGCCTTTTTCTATCAATTCTTTAAATTTTGATACATCACTCACATCAGGATTACCTCTGTAATGATAAGGGTAAACTTGTTTTGGACTAAATTCTAAAACGGCACTTGCCGCACTAATCGGTGTCATCGTATAGGGTAGGTTCATACAAACAAAAGCCTTGTCTATATTTTGTAAGGCTCTCATTTCGGGAATATCTTCGGTATCTCCAGAAAAATAGAGTCTTTTACCTCCTATATTAAGTACGTAACCGTTCCCCCGACCTTTCTCATGAAATTTTAGAGCTTCTTCCCGTAGGTTATACATAGGTATCGCTTCTATGGTTATTCCAAAACGTTCTTTAGAATCTCCATTGTCCAATACATCCAGTTGTGGGGTAAAACGTACTGGAATCTTATCGGCTACGGCTTGCGGAACAACGATTTTTGCTTTGGAGGTATCCAAGGCTTCTAGCGTTTCCAGGCTAAAGTGGTCCCCGTGTATATCGGTTATCAGTATTAAGTCGGGTTGTTTCTGTCCTTCGAAGGCCGAAGCTCCCCCAACCGGGTCTATATAAATGGTAATGTCATTCCATTCCAATACTGTTGTGGCATGTTCAATAGGAATTATAATTATTTCTGAGTCTTTAGAATGCACTGATATAGGTGGTGGGGGACTTTGCAGTTCAGATGCTGCATCTCTCTTCGAATCCAATAAAGGTTTTTTATTCTGCTGATCTTTGCAGCCTGTAATCAGTATGCATCCTATAAGGGCGTAGACTATTGTTTTCATTGTAGTGTGTTTTAGATAAGATATTAATGTGTAGTCTGAGCAATTTTCAGCCCATCCAAATATTTGTTCTTCTCAATTTTGTCAATTTAAAGATAACTCCATTTTTACATCGCTGCGTTTATACGGTAAGTTATTTTCCAATGCCACATCCCTGAATCCATACTTTCGATAGATATGTAAGGCTACAGGAAGCTTAGTGCTTGAGTATAAGGTAATTGTCTCCCAGTGCTGTTCTTTTGCAAATTCAATGGCAAAGGACAATAATCGTTGGCCGAATTGTAATCCATGGTAATTGACATCTACGGCCATTTTACCTAATTCGAAATTCTTGTCTTTATACGGTAATAACGAAAAGCAACCTATGATAGTATTGTTGTATTCTGCCATGAATATGTACCCGCCAGCATCTAAAATAGAAGTTTTACAATCACTCAAAAGCGCTTTGTCCTTTTCTTCGATATAAAAGTATTGCTCCAGCCAAGCAATATTCAAGGCTTTAAAGTCTGCTGCATGTTTAGATTCAAAGGGAATTATTTTTAATTGCATTTACTTAAATTACGGTAGTTTGTCTATAAAATTAAACCTTTAAACGAAAAATGGGTGAAGTGATTCTAATTATTTTGAGGTAAAAAATCTAAAAATACATTCCCTGCGTATATAGAACGATAGAAATTGTAAATTTATCAAAACCAAAAAAACAACTTAATAGTGCATTATGACTGAAACAAAAAACAACAATGGATTAAAGGTATTAGCGGCATTACTTGGTGTGGTGCTTTTAGCTACCATAATTTACACCGTAAGTCTTTATCAGGATAAGAAGAAGACCGAAAAAGACCTTACCACTGAAAAAGACTTGGTGGTTGAGGATTTAAATAGCTTAAAATCGGAATACGACAAGGCTATCTTGGAAAGCAATGCGACTAACGAAGAATTAGTTTCTGCAAGAGATAACATTGCAAGATATATAGATTCTGTTAAGACAATGAAGGCGGATATTTCTTCCCTAGGTAGATATAGAAGGCAAGTAGGAGTTTTAAAGGCAGAAAGAGAAAAACTTTTAAAGCAAGTAGATTCTTTAACAAGATCTAATACAATGATTGCTATGCAAAGGGATAGCACCTATGTAGAATTAGAAAAGCAAACTGTTTTTAATGATTCTTTAGTAGTTCAGAATACAAGCTTGGCACAGGCGGTCGAAAGAGGATCTGCTTTAAATCTTTCTAAAATAAATGTTGATGCCGTTAAGGAGCGTAATAGCGGTAAGATGGCATCAACCACAAGAGCTAGATCTACGGATAAGTTTAAAATTTGTTTTACCGTAGCTGATAACGTTATTGCAGAGGCCGGTGACCGTGAATTTTACTTGGAAGCTTTGGATCCACAAGGTAATGTAGTTGGACAAAGTATGTCCAAGACAAATGATAATGGTGCTTCTATAACCTATAGCAAAAGCACTAGCTTTTATTTTGAAAATAAGTCTTTGGATATTTGTGATTACCTAAACAAACCAACCGGAGATTTTCAAAAAGGGCAGTACATGGTTAACGTTTATGATGACAACCTAAAACTATTAGGTACCTCACAGTTTACTTTAAAATAGGTCACACTATCCATATCAATAAAAAAGGGAGATTCCAACTGGACTCTCCCTTTTTTATTGATATGGATTTTATAACAACTACTGCTATTACTTAAGGCTTCCTACCATTTGTTCCGGTTTAACCCATTCATCGTACTCTTCCGCGGTTACATATCCTAAATTAATTGCTTCTTCTTTTAAAGTAGTACCGTTTTCGTGGGCTGTATTTGCAATTTCCGCTGCTTTATAATACCCAATTTTAGTATTCAACGCAGTAACCAGCATTAAGGAATTATTTAATAATTGCTTAATTACCTGATGGTTTGGAGCTATACCAACTGCACAGTTGATATCGAAGCTTTTGCAAGCGTCTCCTAGTAATTGGGCAGACTGCAAGATGTTAGCTGCCATCATGGGCTTAAATACATTAAGCTCATAATGGCCCTGTGTTCCGCCTATGGTTACTGCAACATCATTACCCATAACTTGAGCACATACCATTGTTAACGCTTCGCACTGGGTTGGATTAACCTTCCCAGGCATAATGGAACTTCCGGGTTCGTTCGCTGGGATAATAATTTCTCCAATACCAGAACGTGGTCCCGAAGCCATCATCCGAATATCATTTGCAATTTTATTTAAGGATACGGCCAACTGCTTAAGTGCTCCATGACTTTCTACTATGGCATCGTGCGCTGCCAATGCTTCAAACTTATTTTCCGCTGTTATAAACGGTAAACCGGAAAACTCTGCAATATACTTAGCAACAAGCACATCATAACCATTAGGAGTGTTCAAGCCTGTACCAACGGCTGTACCGCCAAGTGCAAGTTCCTGTAAGTGTGGTAGCGTGTTGTTCAATGCCTTTAGTCCATGGTCTAACTGGGAAACATAACCAGAAAATTCTTGGCCTAAGGTTAAGGGAGTGGCGTCCATTAAATGGGTGCGACCTATCTTTACTACAGTGTTGAACTCTTGAGCTTTGCTATGTAAAGTATTCCTTAACTGCTTAATGCCAGGAATGGTAACATCGATAAGTTTTTTATATGCAGCAATGTGCATTCCTGTTGGAAAAGTGTCATTGGAGGATTGTGACTTGTTTACGTCATCGTTTGGCTGTATCGTTTTTTCTCCTTCTCCTATTTTATTACCTGCAATTTCATGAGCTCGGTTTGCAATTACCTCGTTGACGTTCATGTTACTTTGAGTCCCTGATCCCGTTTGCCAAATGACCAATGGAAATTGACTGTCATGCTTTCCTGCTAAAATTTCATCGCAAACTTTGGCAATCAAATCTCTTTTCTCGGAAGCGAGGACACCCAGTTCGCAATTGGTATATGCAGCGGCTTTTTTTAAGTAGGCGAAGCCATAAACAATATCCAATGGCATCGAACCCGATGGACCTATTTTAAAGTTGTTCCTAGAGCGCTCGGTCTGTGCACCCCAATATTTATCACTGGGAACCTTTACTTTTCCCATAGTGTCCTTTTCTATTCTGTATTCCATGTGATACTTTCTTAGTTTATATTATTTATAAATTCTTATGTGAATTCGCAGATGTATTATTCTAGGCAAACAAATTTAAGGCATAGGATGCTACTAAAAATTAAGGTTCAACATATATTTCGATATTTTTAGGATAAAATCTTCAATTAATTTTAATTATAGTTTGTAAAAAATAATACGATTATGGTATCTTTGTAAGAGATAAGAAGGAAACTATGTTTGAATTTGATCAATATTTAGGATTTTTAGCATTTTTAACCATTCTAACAATAGGTTTTTGGTTAATGATATTTTTGTTGGTATTTATTGTACCTTATTGGTTGGGCGGTAATATTATAGAGCTTTTAAAAGAAAAACGTGAAGCTAAAAAAGCGAAACGAGAAGCATAAAAAAAGAAGCCATTTTGGCTTCTTTTTTGTTCCTACGTTTATCAATCAAATTTGTTGAACAACATTTGCTTTTAATACAATATAGATAAGAGTTAAACTCTTTAAAATGTGACTAGTTTCATTGGAGTAAAAAGAATAAATGAAAGCGGAACTTTGATTTATCTTAGAATAACGTGCCAACTAAAGTTGATTCTCCTAGAAATACAGTAAACCTAGACCTTAGTCTTTTTTTCCTTTTTCTTTTTCTTCTTATTCTTTTTAATCGTTTTAGTAAGACCTTCTTTCTGCATCTCCAAAAAAGCTTCATATTTCTCTGGTGGCAAGCTTAATTTTAGTTCTTCATCTTGTCGTTCTGCAATATCCCTGAACACCTCACTCATTTTTTCTGGTGGAAGCTTTAATATTTGTGCTTCAATTCTCTCTTGTACATAGTTTTTAAGTAGAGAGCTAACTACTGCTATTTCAAAATCGTTTAGTGCAAGTGCTTCCGATATAGCAGGCATTTGAGTTTCAACAATTTGTTCGGCTGTTTGTGGTTCAGGTTTGTCCGGTGGATGTTCTGTTCTTGGAATGGCGCTACGTTGTCTTCCCATACCATTTCTTCCCATGCCACCCATACCTTGGTTAAACTGGGAATAACATTCAGGCCCTAACGATAATAGAAGGAACAACATTATACATTTAAAGAAGCCAAAACTATTTTGAAATTTCATACTGTAAAATTATATTTTTGTTTAAGCAGTAAGTGTTAATAATTTGTTAACATATAGTTTTGTTTTGCTTGAATACCCGTTCATGTTATTTTAACAACTTAATAATATTCTCGACTGGTCTTCCAATCACAGCTTTTGCTTTACTCATTACTATAGGTCTTTGTATTAGTTTGGGATATGCAAGCATGGCGTCCAGAAATTGCTCGTCCGATAGTACTTTGCCTCTGAATTTTTCTTTCCAAACCGCTTCATTTTTTCGTACTAGATGTTCGGGGGTTATACCTAAACAAGAAACTACTTCTCTTAGTTCTTCTTTGGTTGGAATATTTTCTAAATATTTTATAATCTCAAATTCCTTGCCAGATTTTTCAATAAGTGCCAAACCCTCTCTTGACTTTCCACATCTTGGGTTATGATAAATTTTAATCATTTCTGTTTTGGTTTTTATTGGAAGCTTTTCTTCTTAAACAAAAGGGTACTTCTGTAATCACTGATTAAATAAATCCTTGTTAGGAAGGCCAAGTCCTATTCTTCGTCTCTTTGCCCCATCATCATTAAAAATGCTTTTAAGAACCGGTCTATATCTCCATCCATAACGGCATCTACATTACCGGTTTCTTCAGCGGTCCTTACGTCTTTAACCAATTTATATGGATGCATTACATAATTACGGATTTGAGAACCCCATTCTATTTTCATTTTGGAAGATTCTATTTCCTGACGAGCTTCCATTTTCTTGCGCAATTCAATTTCATATAATTGCGATTTCAACATCTTCAACGCCGTTGCTCTATTGTCATGTTGGCTGCGGGAGTCTGAACAGGAAATCTGTATACCACTTGGGTGATGTACCAGCTGTACTTTTGTTTCTACCTTATTTACATTCTGTCCACCGGCTCCGCTAGATCTTGCAGTAGTTATTGTAATATCTGCTGGATTAACATCTATCTCTATACTATCGTCAACCAAAGGATAAACATAAACGGATACAAAAGAAGTATGCCGTTTTGCATTACTATCAAAAGGCGAGATACGCACCAATCTATGAACACCGTTTTCTCCTTTGAGCCAGCCAAATGCAAACTCACCATCAATTTCTAGGGTTACCGTTTTAATCCCTGCAACATCTCCTTCTTGGTAATTTAGTTCTTTTACCTTGTAGCCGTTCTTCTCTGCCCACATCATATACATGCGCATAAGCATAGCGGCCCAATCACAACTTTCTGTGCCACCGGCACCCGCTGTTATTTGAAGTACGGCAGGCAGTACATCGCCTTCTTCAGAAAGCATGTTTTTAAACTCCATTTTTTCCAGTACACTCAAAGCTTTTTCGTACTGTTTTTGCACTTCGACTTCGGTTACATCTCCTTCCTGAAAGAACTCTATTAAGACTTCTAAGTCGTTCACAAGCAAACTAGCTTCATTATAATCATCTACCCATTGTTTCTTGGATTGAATAAATTTCATGTGAGCCTGTGCCTCTTGCGGGTTATCCCAAAAGTCAGGAGCTAATGTTTTCTCCTGTTCGTTCTCTATTTCAATAAGTTTGGCATCAATGTCAAAGATACCTCCTTAACGCGCCAAGGCGATCTAAAAGACCTTTGTAGAGGTCTGTTGTAATTATCATTGTAATAAATTTTAGGTAAAAATAATATTCTTTTATGCAATTATAATCCTTACGGAATTCTTTTATTGCTGCTGTTGCGCACTGCTTACTTTCACCGCATGCGTAGTTTCGTTTTTGCCATCTGTATAGACAACGCCTTTTAGCGGGGAGCAATCCTGGTAATCTTTACCGTGGGCAACTTTAATATGGTTTTCATTGGCCAAAAGATTATTCGTAGGATCGAAACCTAGCCACCCCATTCCGGGAAAATAAATCTCTGCCCAAGCGTGCATTTGTGAGTCTCCAAATAAACCGTTTCCTTGATGCAAATATCCCGAAACGTAACGTGCCGGTAATCCGTTTTGTTTGGCTATTGCACAAAATAGGTGTGTAAAATCCTGACATACGCCTTCCTTTTTTTTGAGAATGGTTTTTAACGTGGTGTTCACATTGGTTACCCCAGTTTTGAAATGGATATACTCATATGTCCAACTATTTAGTTCTAGGACATTCTGGAACAAGGATTTGTTAAGGTCAAAGGAATAGAGCGGCTGTTTTTTCTCGGGCAAGCTGGTGAAGCGTGTTTTCTTGAGAAAAGGTTCATTAGTTACTTTAAAGTCTAGTTTTTTTAGTTTGTCATAGGCTATTCTAATATCCTCTACCCGCTCAAAATCAAATGGATTAAATTCTTTTTTTATGAGCTTAAAATTAGCTGTAAAACTAATTTCCTTGAATTTCTTTTTAGGATGAACCCTAATAGTCTTGAACCCATATCCATTTATGGAGAATTCGTCCGGTGCACCTATGGAGTTTGAGAATTCGGTTAATACATATTCTTGTGTGGCATTTTCCTGAGGAATTATTAAAAATTGCCATTGGGCATTTTCTACCCAATTTTCATACTTATTTTGTGCGGTATAGATAATCGAATATTCTTTTGGCATTGTGGCTAAGATAAGTAAAATAAGCGGTTTCAATAAGTAAAAAACTCTTGTTCTACCTTATTGCTAATTTCGTTTAGACTACTAAGAATATTTTCAATAAAGGATTTAATATCCACCTCAATCTCTTCTACGAATTTATACTCATATTCTGATCTAACCCTACCAATTAAAAATGCTGTGGACTCTTTTCTATACTTTTTGCCAGGGTCTAAAATTTTTACATTTTTATAAACTTGATTAAGCGCATTCATTACCGATCTTGGACAGTTTGGATTTAGAATTAGAAATTCTAATGTGGAGATGCTAGTGGGTGTCTTTTTGTAAAACCTTCGCATCATGTCATAAGATTCGGCACATTTTAACAAGGTGGTCCATTCAAAACTATTGCTAAAACGATCACCATAGCTTCCTTGTGCTTTTAACGCATCGTTATATTTGGAGTTTATAATTCTGGTGATCTGTGTTGCCCTTTCAATATTTATTCCCATTAATATGATGGCATATACGGAATCATGTAACAAGGTTCCCCTAATTTTACCACGGAGGATGGCTGTCATTTCAGTAACGTTTACCGTAAAGTCATGTAAACCGTTTTTAACGAATACGTTTATGGGATAGTTAAGAACAAAATGATAAAATTTATTGATGGACTCATATAATTCTGTTGAAATAAGATCTCTAGCGCTATTGGCATTTTCCCTAGCGGCTTTTACATTATTTAGTATGGAAGAGGGGAAATTAGTATCAAGACCTATCTTAAAGAGGGTATTTTCCTCGTCTAGTATTATGCGGTCATCTTTAACAGGATCTCCGACCATAAATAGCATAGAACTTAAAACAAATTGCCTTTCCTGTGATTGTACATTGGGCGCATCCAAGGAAGAAAAATAATTAACATTCATATACCTTGCAATGTGTTCCGAGCGTTCTATATAACGTCCCATCCAAAAAAGATTATTTGCTACTCTTGCTAACATTTATTTTTAAATTTCAATTTGTTATTATTTATTTTAATCTCTTATAATCAAACCCTACTATTCTTTAAGAACCCAAGTATCCTTTGATCCCCCTCCCTGTGAAGAGTTAACAACAAGGTTGCCTCTTTTTAAAGCAACCCTTGTAAGTCCGCCTTTAAGAACAAACTCCTTGTCCTTTCCCAGAACTGTAAAGGTTCTAAGGTCTACATGGCGTTGCTCAAACGATTCTGTCTCGTCTATATACGTAGGATGAACGGACAAAGACATAATAGGTTGCGCTACATACTTTCTTGGGTTCTCTTTTATCTGTTTTTTAACCGTTTCTATTTCTTTTTTGGTTAATCTGTTTCCTATGGATATACCGTACCCGCCGGCTTCATCAACTGGCTTAATAACTAGTTCATGTACATGCTCCAACACATATTTTAACTCGTCCGGTCTGCTGCAGTGGTAGGTTTGTACATTGTTCAATATAGGTTCTTCATTTAAATAATATTTAATAATTTCAGGCATGTAGGTGTAAACTGCCTTATCATCCGCAACACCTGTGCCGGGTGCATTTGCCAGAGTTACATTGCCTTTTTTATAGGCAGCAAAAAGTCCTGGAACGCCAAGTGATGAATCTGGATTAAATTCTAAGGGATCTATAAAAAGGTCATCTATACGCCTATAAATTACATCAACCTTTAAAGGACCGTTAATGGTCTTCATGTAAACAAAATCCTTCTCCACAAAAAGGTCTCGACCTTCTACTAATTCCACTCCCATCGTTTTTGCCAAATAGGAATGCTCATAGAAAGCAGAATTGAACATTCCTGGCGTTATAACCACACAGTTTGGCGTATCTACCCCTTTGGGTTTAACGGATTCCAATAGTTCCAAAAGGTTTTCTGCATAATTGGTAACCGTATGTGTTTTGTAGTGATTAAAAACACCGAACAAGGCTTTTTTTAACGCTGTACGGTTACAAATTACATAGCTAACTCCTGATGGACACCTAATATTATCCTCCAGCACGTAGAACTTACCATCTTTATGTCTTATAATATCCGTGCCTGAAATATGATTGTAAATCCCCCCTGGGGGATCAATTCCGTTCATTTGATCTAAATAGTTGGCCGATGAACTAATTAAATCTAGTGGAACGATACCTTGTTTTAGAATATTTTTATCATGATAGATGTCCCATAAAAATAAATTAAGTGCCTTGCTTCTTTGTATGGCCCCTCGTTCTATGATATCCCATTCTTTTGGTGAAATAATACGAGGAAATAAATCGAAAGGAAAAATTTTTTCCTGTGTTTTTTTATCACCATAGACCTGAAAGGTAATCCCTTGATTAAAAAAGGAAGATTTTGCCTTCGAGTTTAGCTTTACATATTCTTTTATGGAATGTTCCCCATAAAGCTGCAGTAATTTTTGGTAGATTTCTGTAACATTTCCATTGTCATCGTAAATTTCATCAAACAAATCCATATTTCTTTGATAGGATGAAAAAATTTGATTTTTTATGTCCCCCATATTAAAATTGCTTTTTTTGAAGATAGTATATCTAAAATAAATTGTTCATTTATTATTAACATTAATACAGTGTTGTTTTTAATAAATTATAAATTTTAATGTTCTTTTTTTAAGAAATTTTCTTTTTCATGGTTCAAAAGTAATTTGGAAAATGATTTTATGTAATTTGTGGTCTTAAAATAGAATAAGAACCTTATGAACAATTCTTTCCTTTTAGCACTAGTAATGCTAGTATGCCACACTAACATTGCCCAATTCTCCGAGAACAAATCCGATTACAAGAAATATGAGGGTCTATTTGATTTTTACTATGATCAGGATAACGATAAGATTTTCTTGGAAGTGGACAAGCTAGATCACGAATTCCTGTATGTGTATTCTCTTAGCAGCGGTATTGGTAGTAACGATATAGGTTTGGATAGGGGACAGTTGGGTAATGAGCAAGTTGTTCATTTTAAAAAGGCAGGAAATAAACTGCTCTTGGTGCAACCAAACCTAAAATTTAGGGCATTAACGGATAATGCCTTAGAAAAAAAATCGATAGAGCAGGCATTTGCAAAATCAATTTTAGGAGGTTTTAAAATTGAAGAAGAAAAAAACGGTGCCTACGTTATTGATATCACCAATTTTTTAATGCAAGATGCCCACGGAGTAGTAAAAAGGTTGAAGCGTTCAAAACAAGGTTCTTACAGCTTAGATCGCGATAAAAGTGCTTTTGCCCTAGAAAGAACTAAGGCTTTTCCTAAAAATGTGGAGTTTGATATGACGATGACCTTTAAAGGAGATGCTTCCGGTACTTATATTCGATCCGTTGCACCAAATGCTGATTTGGTTACTGTGGCGCAGCATGCCTCTTTTATAGAACTCCCAGATAATGGGTATAAGAAAAGGGTGTTCGACCCTAGAAGCGGTTCTTATGCGTTTTCCTACTACGATTATGCTACTCCCGTTGAAGACCCTATTTTAAAGCGATTTATAACAAGACATAGGTTAGAGAAAAAGAACCCATCTGCGGCCATAAGTGAAGCTGTGGAACCCATTGTTTACTATTTGGACAACGGTACTCCAGAACCGGTAAGAACTGCCCTTTTAGAAGGTGGTCGATGGTGGAACGAGGCATTTGAAGCTATTGGTTACAAGGATGCTTTTCAATTAAAGATGCTTCCAGATGACGCAGATCCTTTAGATGTTCGTTACAACGTAATACAATGGGTGCACAGGTCAACAAGGGGATGGAGCTATGGCAGTAGTATTACCGACCCTAGAACAGGGGAAATTATAAAGGGACATGTGAGTTTAGGAAGTCTACGTATTCGACAGGATTTTTTGATTGCCCAAGCACTCATGGACAAACCATTTGCCGACAGTGACGATAATAACCAACCAATGCTTGATATGGCCATTGCAAGAATACGACAGCTTTCTGCTCACGAAATTGGCCATACCATTGGTTTTGCTCATAACTATGCTGCTAGCACCAATAACAGAGCTTCAGTTATGGATTATCCGCATCCTCAATTTTCTGTCAAAAAAGGAGCGATAGACTTTTCCAACGCGTATGCAACAGGAATAGGCGATTGGGATAAGGTAACGGTTGCGTATTCTTACGCCGATTTTGAAAACGGTGCGAACGAAAGGGAGGAACTGAATAAAATTTTGAAGTCTGCTCAAGATAAAGGTCTTCGTTATATTACGGATCAGGATGCAAGGCCTCAAGGAAGCGCGCATGTGCTTGCCCATTTATGGGATAACGGTACCGACGTAAGTAAAGAATTGGAAGAAATGATGAAGGTTCGTAAAACCGCAATTAGAAATTTTTCCATAGACAATATTAGAACTAACGAACCAAATTCGGTTTTAGAAGACGTTTTTGTCCCGCTCTATTTCTTTCATAGATACCAAACAGAGGGGGTAGCTAAGATTATTGGAGGTCTGGAATATAATTACGCGGTAAAAGGAGACGGTCAGAATGTAGTGAAAACAGTAGACAGAAAAACACAGATAGATGCTCTTGATGCAATTTTACAAACCTTGGATGCTGAGGAAATTGCGATTCCAAAAGAAAAACTGAGTTTATTTCCGCCAAGGGCATTCGGGTATGGTAGAACTAGGGAATCGATTAATGGGAAAACCGGAGTGTCTTTTGATGCGCTGTCTGCATCGGAAACTTCTGCAGATATGACTTTGGGTTTCTTATTACATCCAGAACGTGCTTCTAGGCTCATACAGCAAAAATATCTTGACTCTAATAACTTGGGATTGCAAGAACTTTTGAATACTGTAGTCTCCAATACGTTGAACAAAAACCATAATGATGACTACCTAAGTGGTGTTCAGCAAAGTATTAATTTTAGGGTATTGTTTCATATCATGAACTTGGCTGCAAGTGAAGATGTGCATCCTCAAGTAAATGCTATTGCTAATCAGCAACTAAATAAATTGGCCTCAGGTTTTGCAACTTCCAGTAATGTAATGAACCTTGAAATGGCAAGACGTATAAAAGATTTCTATACGCATCCCGATAAATTTAAGGTAGTTCCAGCGCCAGTATTACCCGATGGCTCACCTATAGGCATGGGTTGTTTTCATTAAGGTCCCTTATTGTGCCGCCAGATTTTAACCTAAATCTTCCTTCTTAGGCAGGTAGATTTGATACTTGAGCTTGATTTTGTATTTGAATTTTTGAAATGAAAATAAACCTAATTAGCGACACCGTTACCAAACCAACACCAGCAATGTTGGACGCCATGATGCACGCGGAAGTTGGCGATGATGTTTTTAAGGAGGACCCATCAGTCAATGCTTTGGAAAAAAAAGTGGCCCATATGTTCGGGATGGAAGATGCCTTGTTTTTTCCAAGTGGTACTATGACCAACCAAACAGCGATAAAGCTGCATACGCAGCCAGGCGAGCAGTTGATTTGCGATAAATATGCGCACGTTTTTAATTACGAAGGAGGAGGAGTTAGCTTTAATAGTGGTGTATCCTGCAGATTGGTTGATGGGAATAGGGGAATGATGACGGCCGACCAGGTATTAGCAGCAATTAATCCTCCAGATTTTTACCATAGTCCTTTGTCTACCTTGGTATGCATTGAAAATACGACCAACAAAGGAGGTGGAGCCTGCTGGGATTACAAAGAGCTAGAGAAAATAAGAACCGTATGCCAAGATTATAATTTAGGCTATCATTTGGATGGGGCGAGATTATGGAATGCCCTTATTGCAAAAAACGAAGATGCCCTGCAATACGGTCAACTTTTTGATACGATTAGCGTTTGTCTTAGTAAAGGATTAGGATGTCCTGTTGGTTCTGTATTGGTTGGTAGTAAGGAAATAATAACTAAGGCAATACGAGTAAGAAAAGTGCTTGGCGGGGGTATGCGGCAAGCAGGATTCTTAGCCGCCGCAGCTATTTATGCATTGGACCATCATCTAGAAAGACTGTCTGACGACCATGCAAAAGCAAAGGAGATTGGCGCTATACTTTCTGGTCTTAGTTATATTAAAAAAGTAGAACCCATTGAGACTAACATCCTGATTTTTGAAATTGACGAAAAGTACCAAAGTAGTAAAGAATTCACAAAAAAATTATTAGAGAAGGATATCCATATTATATCAATGGGGCAAGGAAAATTGCGTATGGTCACACATTTGGATTATACGGATGAGATGCATGATAGTCTTTTAGGCACATTGCCAAAATTATGATTTAAGACTGTTCGTTATAATTTGATTCTTTAATTGGTTATTCAGATTTTTTATACCATTTTCCATTCCGGCTTCTGAACGGTATAGTCCGCTGCTTCCTATTATTTTCCCTTCCTTATTTTTAAGTTCAAACAAAAACTGACCATTGAAATTCGTTTTCCTTTCAAAGCTTCTGATAGGTGAAACCGTTTTTGTTAACATATCTACCGTCTGGTTTACGGATAGTTCATCCATAAATGGGATACTCTGCATGAGTACTTTTCCTGATTCCGATTTTACAAAAAACTCGAATTCTTTTGATTTGGTTTTCTTTATTTCAATCATTTGCAAGCTTTTTCTTAAATATATGAAAACTTTTTCTACTAGGTGTTTTTGATTTATTCGATTTTTTTTTAAAAAAGTGACTTATTGAAAAATATGGGTTCTTAATAGGTACACTATAAATTTTTAAAACATCAACCATTATGAAAAAAGTATTATTTGTTTTTGCCTTTATGACCGCAGCTGTTGCCGTAGCACAAGATTTACCCGAAAATCCTGAGCCTGGTAAGTGCTATGTGCGCTGTACCACCCCTGATGTCTATGTAAACGAAAACATAACTATTATAGTTAATCCTGCTTACAAAGTTTTAAAAACAGTACCTGCAACGTTTAAAACGGTGACCGAACGTGTCGAGGTAAAAGCTGAGGGGAAAAAACTCACTGTTATCCCGGAAAAGTGGGGTACAGAGACGGTAACTTATGTCTCAAAAGAAGGTGGTAACACCTTAAGAATAACGCCAGCAAGTTTTAGGCCAAGTTCCGAGACCATTGAGATCAAACCCGCTTATGCCCAATGGGAGCTGGGTGCCGCTGCACCGGATTGCGCCTCCGGAAATCCGGATGATTGCCGGTATTGGTGCTATAAGGGTTATCCCGCCGAATTTACAACTGTTGATACGAAAGTTTTAGGGGCCGATGCCTCTATCGCTAAAACTGCCATCGGTTCAAAAAGTGACTCATACACTAAAAGAGTATTGCTAGAGCCAGCAAGGGTAGTTGAAGAAATTATACCTACTGAATTTGCGACAATTACCAAAACAGTTTTGGATAAAGATGCGTATACCATAGAGGAAACGGTACCTGCCGTTACAAAATCGGTTTCAAAAGAGGTGCTTAAAACTAAAGGTGGACTCACCACTTGGAAAGAAATTGAGTGTTCTTTGGTTGAATATCAAGCATTACCGATTAACTGGAACCTAGGTAGCGCAAGTTTAACAAACGAGGCCAAAAGAATTATCGATACAAGATTAATGCCGGTGTTACAGCAAAATCCTGGTGTTAAATTAGAGATTGCCTCGCACACGGATGTTCGTGGTAATGGTAATAACAATCAAGATCTATCCGAAAGAAGAGCTAAGGCCGTTGCCGATTATTTGATTACTAAAGGAGTAAATTCTAGTTTATTGGTCGCCAATGGATATGGAGAAACTAAAGTAAAAAACCGATGTAAGGAAGGCGTTACGTGTACCGAAAGAGAGCATAGCGTTAATAGAAGAACGGAATTCAGATTGATTAACAATTAATTCCCCTAAGTTCCCCTAAATAAAAAAGGCTTTCCTGTTGGGAAAGCCTTTTGTTTTACTCGTATTTTTTAAGTAACCGTAAATGATACTGTGTATCACCGTTCATGGCGTAACCAGAGTATTCATCAAGTGATTTGCCGTTTTCGTTCAAAACTTTGAGGAGTGGAAAAACTCCTTTTTTGTTGTGTTGGGCCAATATTTCTTTGTTATACTTCATCTGTTTAGAAGACAACAAGTCCTGATTTCTTGGCATATCAATATACACCAGAATATAATTTTTGGATGCATCTTGGAACGCCGAGGTGTCAAAAAGATCTTTTTGTAACATTTTGCAAGGTGGGCACCAATCGCTACCGGTAAAGTAGACAAGGATGTTCTTATCCTGCTTTTTGGCCAACTTTTTTGCGGCTTCAAGATCATATTGCCAATCGTTGTGAATACTTGTCTCAACTCCTGTCTGTGCTGAAATCAACCACGGAAGTATAACAACTAAAAATAATTTTTTCATGCTATATATTTCGATCTAACTTACTTGAATAACGAATCCATTCCTGGAATATTGGGCATTCCTTCTTTTGCTACCGCGGCAAGTTCGGTTTCGTTTACCATAGTTGCTTTCTTTATGGCTTTGTTCAACGTCAAGATTAAATAATCTTCCAGTTGCTCTTTGTCGGCCATTAAACTATTATCTATGATAACTTTTTTGATTTCGCGATTGGCGGTTAGGGTAATTTCCAATAAGCCGTCTTGTGATTTTTCATCAACTAAGACGGTATCCAATCTTTTTTTGGTGGCCTCTACTTTTTGTTGGGTCTCTTTTAATTTACCCATCATGCCCATCATATCTCCGAACATATATTTCTATTTAAAAAATTAATTATAGTAAAAGTACTAAAACCATTGGAGTACCAAATTTTATTAAAACAAGATTAGTGCCAAAACTAGAATAGATTTAACGTTATTTTTGCACCTATTGCTCAAATAAAAAAGAGAATAAATGATTAAGATGAATCCGCCGTCAGCAAAAAAAATAGCAAAAAGACTAGAAAAGCATGGAGATGTGCGCTTGGATGATTATTACTGGTTAAACGATAGGGAGAACCCAGAGGTTATTGATTATTTACATCAAGAAAAAGCTTATTACGAAGGACTAACAGCGCATACAAAGGCATTTCAAGAAAAACTTTTTCAAGAAATGAAGAGTAGGATTAAAGAAGACGACTCCTCGGTGCCCTACAAGTCTAATGGATATTGGTATAAAACGAGGTATGAAATAGGTAAGGAATATCCAGTATACTCTAGATGCAAGGAAACATTGGAAGCTGCCGAGGAAATTATTTTTGACGGTAATCAAATGGCTAAAGGCCACGAATACTTTAAGTTAGGAGGTATAGCGGTTAGTCCAAACAATGAATTGGCAGCTTATGGTGTGGATACGGTTTCTAGACGACAATACACCTTACACCTCAAAAACTTAAAATCTGGAGAAGTATACGATGAAGCAATTGAAAATACCACAGGTGGTGGTGTATGGGCCAACGATAATAAAACCTTGTTCTACACCAAGAAGGATCCCGTTACGCTACGTTCAGATAAAATATATAAACATAAATTAGGAACACCGATTGATGAGGATGTGCTGGTTTTTGAGGAAAAAGACGACACATTTAGCACGTTTGTGTATCGAACTAAATCTAAAAAATATTTGGTAATCGGCAGTTTTAGCACATTAACTTCAGAATTTCAAATTTTATCTACGGATGATCCGGACGGAAAATTTAAAATATTTTCTCCTAGAGAACGAGGTTTGGAGTACTCTATTTTCCATTATGAAGATGCGTTTTACGTTTTGACGAACAAGGACAGTGCTGTCAATTTTAAGCTGATGAAAGTAGGGGAGGAGAAAACAGGTTCTGAGAATTGGATTGAATTTATTCAGCATCGGGAAGCAGTATTATTAGAGGATATTGATATTTTTAAAGAATACTATGTGCTTTCAGAGCGTGAAAATGGATTGAACAAAATTAAAATAATAAAGTGGGACGGTACGGAATCTTACTTTTTACCTTTTGAAAGTGAAACCTACACGGCATATGTAGGAACGAACCCTGATTTTGATACTGAGGTGCTTCGTTACGGTTATAATTCTATGACGACACCAAGTTCGGTTATTGACTTTAACATGCGTACAAAAGACCAAAATGTATTAAAAGAACAAGAGGTGCTTGGCGGTATGTTTAAAAAGGAAAATTATCGGGAGCAACGTTTATGGGCTACAGCTAGGGATGGCGTTAGGATACCCATCTCTTTGGTTTATCACAAGAGTACAATGTTGAGTGCTAATACCCCTTTGCTGCAATATGCTTATGGCTCTTATGGAGCAACTATTGATCCTTATTTTTCTAGCGTTCGTTTGAGTTTGTTGGATAGAGGTTTTGCCTACGCCATTGCTCATGTTCGTGGTGGTGAATATTTAGGTAGGCCCTGGTATGAGGATGGTAAATTATTAAAGAAGAAGAATAGCTTCAATGATTTTATTGATTGCTCCAAGTTTTTAATTCAAGAAAAAATGACAAGTAGCGAACATTTGTACGCCAGTGGTGGTTCTGCAGGAGGCTTGTTGATGGGAGCTATCGTAAATATGGAGCCATCACTTTATAAGGGAGTAATAGCTGCAGTTCCATTTGTTGACGTAGTGACTACCATGTTGGATGATTCCATCCCTTTAACCACTGGTGAATATGATGAATGGGGCAACCCTAACCAAGTAACGTATTATGATTATATGAAATCGTATTCCCCTTACGATAATGTTACCGCGCAGCCTTACCCAAATATGTTGGTTACTACAGGTTTACATGATTCTCAAGTGCAGTATTTTGAGCCTGCCAAATGGGTTTCTAAATTACGTGACATGAAGATTAACGATTCATTATTGCTCTTGGATATAAACATGGACGCGGGACATGGAGGTGCCTCGGGTAGGTTTGAGGCTTTAAAAGAGGTCGCCAAGGAATACGCTTTTTTATTCGATTTGGAAGGACAAATCCTACTAGTTGAAAAAAAATAGTAGCTTTGCGCTATATTTTAACAAGTTAATAAAGTTGTTATACATATAAAACTAAGGATTCCCCTTATGAAAAAAGAGATAAAGGCGTACAATAATATCTTAGAATTGATAGGAAATACACCTCTTGTAAAGCTTAACAAGGTTACCAAAGGTTTCAAAGGTGAATTTTATGCAAAAGTAGAGGCATTTAACCCAGGTCATTCTGCAAAGGATCGTATTGCTTTGCATATTATAGAGGAGGCCGAACATAAAGGCATCTTAACGGAGGGTAGTACCATTATAGAAACAACGTCAGGAAATACAGGGTTTAGTATAGCAATGGCAAGCATAGTTAAGGGGTACGATTGTATTTTGGCGGTAAGTTCAAAATCCTCCAAAGATAAAATTGATATGCTACGATCTATGGGAGCAAAAGTATATGTTTGCCCTGCTCATGTAAGTGCAGATGATCCGCGCTCATACTATGAGGTTGCAAAACGGCTTCATAAAGAAACCAAGGGTTCTATCTATATCAACCAATACTTTAATGAATTAAATATAGAGGCACATTATAAGTCTACCGGTCCTGAGATTTGGGAACAAACTAGCGGACAGATTACGCATTTAATAGCATGTAGCGGAACTGGAGGAACTATTTCGGGTACAGCACGCTATCTAAAGGAGCAAAATGAAAACATTAAGGTTATAGGTGTGGATGCTTTTGGCTCCGTATTGAAAAAATATCATGAAACAGGTAAGTTCGACGAAAAGGAAATTTATCCTTATCGGATAGAGGGCTTAGGAAAAAACTTGATTCCAGGAGCTACAGATTTTGATATTATAGATGAATATATTAAGGTCACCGATGCTGAAAGTGCGCATACTGCAAGGGAGGTTTCCAGAACGGAAGGAATGTTTGTAGGCTATACAAGCGGTGCGGCCATGCAGGCCATAAAACAATTGAACGAGCGTGGAGAATTTAATGAAGATAGCATTGTGGTGGTTATTTTTCCTGATCATGGCTCCAGATATATGAGCAAGATTTACAGTGATCAGTGGATGGAAGATCAAGGTTTCATGCATACCCTTTCTGTCGAGGAAACACAGGAAATACAATTTGTAAAATAAGAGGTAAAGTACATATAAAAAAAGTGGGTGCTATACCCACTTTTTTTGTATCCCATAATTAAGTTATGAATGCTTCTTAAAAATATTTACTTTTGCAAGTAGAACCAAATTTAGGCAATGAGAGACTTATTTGATAGAATTATAGAAAATAAAGGCCCCTTAGGAAAATGGGCTTCACAAGCGGAAGGTTATTTTGTATTCCCAAAATTGGAAGGACCCATTTCTAACCGGATGAAATTCCAAGGTAAAGAAGTGATAACATGGAGTATTAATGATTATCTAGGCTTAGCCAACTTACCTGAAGTTAAAAAGGTAGACGGAGATACTGCTGCAGAGTACGGCTCTGCTTACCCTATGGGTGCTAGAATGATGAGTGGGCACACAGAATTTCATGAACAGCTAGAGCGTGAGTGTGCGGAGTTTGTAAATAAAGAATCTGCTTATTTGCTAAATTTTGGATATCAAGGAATAATGTCCGCCATAGATGCTTTAGTTTCGAAGGATGACATAATTGTATACGATGTAGACTGTCATGCCTGTATTATAGACGGCGTTCGGTTGCATATGGGTAAGCGTTTTACCTTTAAGCATAACGATATAGAAAGCTTGGAAGTTAATTTAGAGCGTGCCGTTAAAATGGCAGACCAAACCGGTGGTGGAATCCTTGTGATTTCGGAAGGAGTTTTTGGAATGCGCGGTCAGCAAGGAAAGTTAAAGGAAATCGTAGCACTTAAGAAGAAATATAAGTTTCGCTTTTTAGTTGATGATGCCCATGGTTTTGGGACCTTGGGAGAAACAGGCGCCGGAGCAGGTCAGGAACAAGGCATACAGGATGATATTGATGTATATTTTGCAACGTTTGCAAAATCAATGGCGAGTATAGGGGCATTTTTGGCAGCTGATAAGGAAATTATCGATTATTTGAAATATAATTTGCGTTCGCAAATGTTCGCAAAATCCTTACCTATGGTTTACGTAAAGGGAGCTTTAAAACGTTTGGATATGTTGCGTACACAGCCAGAGCTTAAAGCAAAACTTTGGGAGAATGTAAATGCACTGCAGAACGGACTTAAGGAGAAGGGATTTGATATTGGAACAACCAGTAGTTGTGTTACACCGGTATATTTGAACGGTAGTATACCCGAGGCCATGGCCTTGGTGAAGGATTTAAGGGAGAACTATGGTATATTTTGTTCAATAGTTGTATATCCAGTAATCCCTAAGGGTCTTATTTTACTGCGTATGATTCCTACTGCAACTCATACTTTGGAAGATATTGATATAACGCTCGCTGCCTTTTCTGCTATTCGAGAACGATTGGAGAACGGAACATACAAAAGACTTTCTGCTGCCGTTGCTGCCGCAATGGGAGAGTAGCGAGAGAATACAGAGTTAAAAAAAGTCTGAACGATTTAAATCGTTCAGACTTTTTTATGCGTTAAAGACTTTTTCTATAAGTACGTCTTCTTTTATAAACAACAGGGTCAAAATGTTTCCAAATCTGCTGAATTGCCGTATTATCTGCAAGTTCGGGTGTACGGTAGCACATTTCTATTTTCTTTTCTCTAAAGGTTTTACTGTATTCGTTGAAAATTACGGCTGTAACCCCTTTGTTTTGGTATGCCGGTTGTATTCCGATAAGATAAAAGATAACATCCTTACTGTGCTTCCTGGCTTTTAACAAATGATAAAGTCCAAAAGGAAATAACTTTCCATTGGCTTTTTGTAGCGCTTCGGAAAAAGATGGCATAACAATCGCAAAAGCAACCAAGTTATCTTCTTTGTCAATTACGAATTTTATGTATTCTGGATTTATAAAGCTGATGTATTTTTTCTTGAAATATGCTTTTTGGATATCGGTAATAGGCACAAAGGAGGATAATGAAGCGTATGATTCATTAAACAGGTCGAACATCCTATCCGCCCAAGGCATTACATCCTTCGTTTTTTTAAAGTTAAGAGGACGTAGCTCATATCTTTTTTTTATAAGTTCGTTTACTCTGACAAAATGTTTGGGGTCTGCATTTTTTTCAGGAAACTTGTGCTCCAAATACTCTTTCTCTTTTTGAAAACCTAGGCGTTCAAAATGATCCTTGTAGTATGGGTGATTGTACCAGGTTATCATGGTGCCAATATGGTCAAAACCTTCAACTAGGACACCTACCTTGTCTAGATTGGAAAAACCTACCGGGCCTTCCATATAATCTAAGTTATTTTTTGCGCCAATCTCGGCCACTTTATGGAGCAATGCCTCGGATATAGTTACATCGTCCTCAAAATCGAACCAGCCAAACCGCATTTTTTTTACGTTTTGTTGTTTTACTTCTAAATGGTTAACGATTGCTGCAACTCTTCCAACTATTCTATTCTCTTTGTAGGCTAAGAAAAACTGTGCCTCGGCATCTTTAAAAACTGGATTTTTAGTTTTATCAAAACTTTCTAACTCATCCTTAATAATTGGAGGAACCCAATATTTGTTGTCTTTATACAGCGAAAAAGGAAAGGTTACGAATTTTTTAAGGTCTTTTAGCGAGATAGCCTCTTTAATTATAATCATCTACTGGTTTTATAATGACCAATATTAGGCATATAAATCAGAATTTAAAAGAATAAAAGTACCGAGTTCCCGTATGTATATCTATTAGAAATCTATTTCTCCGTTATCTTCTTTTTTCTTTTTTTGTGCCTTTGTGAGTTTTTTCAATTGTTTTTTTGATGGACCAAGATCAATGTCTTCAGCGCCTCGACCTTTATCCTTCTTTTTCTTTTTTTCTTTTTTCATGGCGTCCTTTTTAATTTCTCCGCCATTTTCATCACCTGCTTGTTCTTCAATGGGTACTAATTTGTCTTTGTGAAAATCAAAGCGATAAGAGCCACCCAAGCTCATAAAAATTCGTGAGGGAGTGTTTTTGAAACTTGCACCCAAATTCATATCTACTTGTAAACCT
The DNA here is from genome assembly GCA_964353165.1 of uncultured Maribacter sp. GTDB lineage: Bacteria > Bacteroidota > Bacteroidia > Flavobacteriales > Flavobacteriaceae > Maribacter. The sequence continues at coordinate 24,383 of CAYGUY010000005.1, read as the reverse complement.
TCGTTCATAAGATAGGCGATACCGCTACGTAGCAGTAAATCTGAATATCGGTCGCTTTGTATTCCTTGGTGTTCCGCAAAAACACTCCATTTAGGATTTCTAAAGGCATGCGATATGGATATGAGATAGCTTAGTTCTGGAAACTCTGTTCCAATTCTGTCGTAAGCAGTGTTTGTAATCAAAACCATCCTTGGGGTTAACCTACTTTGGGTGGCAATCATCGCGCGTGGAGAAATGGTTACTTCACCAGGGTAAAAGGGATTGTCGCCTAAAACAAAGTTAGCTCCTGCATAAATAGATACTGCAGGTAACAGATTCTTAAGTCGGAATTTATGATTTGCTCGCCAACTGTATAAATTAGGTTTGTTGCGTTCCGGATTTTTAAAAGGGTCGTATACCAAAAATTTGAGCCCAAGCCTATTTCTTTGAAAATCCGTTCTGGTTTGGTTAATGTCAAAATTATTGAACAGGATATCTTGATGTTGAAAGGTGCCTTCATAATTTAGTTCTAGCCTCTCAAAAAGGAGTCCGTAACGCAAGGAAATATCACTACCCCAAATATCTGATTGTGTATTCAGTAGCCCATGGTCTTGTTGCTCATAAAAAACACCCATTTCCATTTGGACCACATTTTTACCCACAGCATATGCGCTTACCGAGAGTCCCGGACGATTGGAATTGATGACATCTGTATATTGTCCAGTGACCGATAGTGGTATGAATACAATCAAAAATAAAAGCTGTCCGATAGTTGTTTTGATGTATGTGGCAATACCCATGAATAGGACTTTATAATTATTTTAATACTTTACAATCTAGTATTACAACGTGATAATTGTATTTTTGATATATAAGGAATTAATTAAATGGCATTTTTAAAAACAATTTTATTTATCCTATTGGGTTATTATCTGCTAAAAATTTTGGCAAAGATGTTTGCTCCCAAAATTCTTAATTACGCAGCAAAGAAGACAGAATCTCATTTTAAGCAAGCTTTTGAGGGTTTTAGTCAGTCACAGAATCCATTAGAAAAGCAAGTTGGTGATGTAATCATCAAGAAAAAACCTTCTAAACGAAAGATGGATGGCGAAAAAGTAGGAGAGTATATAGACTTTGAAGAAGTAGACTAGTTATCTTTGCATAACCAACCACTATCCGGCACATGAAGAAAGGTCTAAAGTTTTTTTTCACTCATTTTTTTGTAACCGTTTTTTTTGTTCTAGTAGCGCTAGCGTATTTCCATCCCGTACTACAAGGAAAGGTTATTTATCAGCACGACATTGCCCAATATACGGGTATGGCGAAAGAACAAAATGATTTTAGAAAAGAAAACGACGCAGAACCCTATTGGACCAATAGTGCTTTTGGTGGTATGCCGACATACCAATTGGGTGCAAATTATCCTCATAACTACATAAAACAATTAGATAGATTAATACGGACCTTGCCTAGGCCTGCGGATTATTTATTTCTTTACTTTATAGGATTTTATATTCTGCTTTGCTGCTTAAAAATTGACTATAAGCTAGCTATCATTGGGGCGCTTGCTTTTGGTTTTTCCACTTATTTGATTATTATTCTTGGTGCAGGGCATAACGCGAAAGCACATGCAATGGGCTATTTACCTATGGTGCTAGGTGGGATTATTTTGGTGTTTAGAAAGAAATACCTTTGGGGTGTAATTCTTACTGCCTTGGCAATGGCCTTGGAAATTGTCGCCAACCACTATCAAATGACGTATTATTTTGCTTTATTGGTCTTGGTATTGGGTGTAGTTTACCTTATCGATGCAATAAAAAGGAAAGAATTGCAACACTATTTAATCTCTGTAGGTCTTTTGTTCTTTTCTGTTGGCTTAGGTATTGCCGCCAATGCTACAGGATTGATGGCTACCAAAGAATATGCTGATTGGAGCACGAGAGGTAGAAGCGAACTGACCATTAACCCGGACGGGACTTCAAAGGAAAATTCAGGAGGGTTAAGTAAAGAGTATATAACCCAGTGGAGTTATGGTATCTCTGAATCTCTGAACTTGTTTGTACCGAGGTTATTCGGTGGTGCAAGTCGGGAGAATTTAGGGGAAGATTCCAAATCCTTTAATTATTTAATTGATAAAGGCTTGCCAAGGTCCAGTGCCTTGGATTTTGTTTCGGGTATTCCCTTATATTGGGGCATGCAACCAATAACCTCTGGACCAGCGTATATTGGGGCCGTAGTATTATTTTTATTTGTTTTGGGGTTGTTTTTGGTAAGGGGTAAACATAAATGGTGGTTGCTTTTAGGGTCATTGTTATCGCTAGTGCTATCTTGGGGAAAGAATTTTAGTGTTTTGACCGATTTTATGATCGATTACTTTCCGCTTTATGATAAGTTTAGAGCGGTATCCTCCATACAGGTAATCCTAGAACTGTGCGTTCCCATATTGGCTATCATTACGTTGAAGAAAATTTTATTGGATAAGGTTGATATCAAGGATAAGTTAAGTTCCTTGAAGCTCGCCACAGGAGTTGTTCTTGGATTGGGAGTTTTACTTTTTATTTTTAAGGGGACGTTCGATTTTATTGGTCCGGCTGATGACCGCTTACGAATGACTGGTCTGGAAGAACTACCTGAAATGTTGCGACTAGACCGGAAAGCAGTTTACACTAGCGATTTATTGCGTTCTATGGGTTATGTTCTAGTTGTGGCAGTTGTGCTCTGGTTTTTAATAAAACAAAAATTGAAACCAAATTTAGCCATTATCGCAATCGGTGCATTAATCGTTTTCGATTTGGTCGGTGTTAATCTAAGGTACGTTAACAGTGATAGTTTTGTTTCCAAACGAAAAATGCTTGAGCCATTTCAAGCTTCCGCAGCGGATAAGGAGATTTTAAAAGACGATAGCGTATTTCGAGTCTTTGACCAAACAGATGGGTTTAATTCTGCAAGAACCGCCTATTTTCATAATACGATTACTGGTTATCACGCTGCCAAACCTGCAGGAATGGAAGATTTATTCGATTACCATATTTATAATGGTAACCTAGCTATCTTAAATATGCTTAATGTAAAATATGTGGTACGGCAAGATGAAGAAGGAAATAGTTTTCCCGTAGAAAATCCCAATGCAAACGGAAATGCATGGTTTGTAAAGATATTAAAACAAGTAAGTTCAGCCGACGAAGAAATAAATGGATTAGATAGTTTGGATACAGGTAATACGGCAATAGTGAATATCACTAAGTTCCAAAACATAAATAGATTCGACTATCAGGTAGATTCAACGGCTACCATATCCTTGGTGGATTATAGGCCCAACCATCTTACATATCAATCCAGCAATTCGAATGCCGGAATAGCTGTATTTTCCGAAATGTACTATGCAAACGGATGGAATGCTTACCTTGATGGGAAACAATTGGACCATTTTAAAGTAAACTATGTCTTACGCGCATTGAAAATACCCGAGGGAAACCATACTATTGAATTTAAGTTTGAACCAAGAGTTGTTCAAATAGGTAGTCAGATTACATTGGCTAGCACCATTGTTCTGGGCCTTATTTTACTAGGAGGGATAGGATTTTCTTTTTGGAAAGCTAGGAAGGAGGGCGAATAGCAATGAAAAAGGCACTCATTATTTCGTATTACTGGCCACCAGCAGGCGGTCCCGGGGTGCAACGGTGGTTAAAATTTGTAAAATATTTAAGGGATTTTGATATTGAGCCCGTATTGTACATTCCTGATAATCCTCAATATCCAATGACCGATTTCTCTTTTGTAAAGGAAGTTCCAAACGATATTACTATTTATAAGCAGCCTATTTTTGAACCATATCGTTTTGCCAGTTTATTTTCAAGCAAAAGCACGAAGCGTATAAGTTCTGGAGTTATTCAATCCAAAAATCAATCGCTCACTGAAAAATTATTGTTGTGGATACGAGGGAACTTCTTTATCCCGGACGCCAGAAAATACTGGGTAAGGCCATCTGTAGAATTTCTTCATGATATTTTAAAAAAAGAGGCTATTGATACCATTATTACTACCGGTCCGCCACATAGCGTACATCTTATCGGTCATTTTTTAAAACAACATAACAAGATACAGTGGATTGCTGACTTTAGGGATCCATGGACATCCATCGGATATCATAAAAAATTAAAACTAACATCTTGGGCAAAAAACAGGCATAAAGAACTTGAAGGCCTAGTTTTGAAAACTGCAGATAAACTTTTGGTTACCAGTGAAACAACCAAGAAGGAATTTCGTCGTATGACAAATAAACCTATTAAGGTAATTACGAACGGTTACGATACGGAAAAACCGGTTGCCGTAGATTTAGACGAGAAATTTACAATTTCACATATAGGCACAATGCTTAGTGGTAGAAATCCCGAAAACCTATGGCAGGTACTGGCAGAATTGGTAAGAGAAAACCCGGAATTTAATAAAACACTTTGTTTGCAGTTTATAGGCGTCTTAAGCAAAGATGTATTAGAATCTTTAAAAGAAAATGACCTAGAATCGTATTTGAGTGTTAAAGGTTATGTGAGCCATGATGAAGCCATCAGATTTCAACAAAAATCTCAAGTACTGCTATTAGCAGAAATAGACACTCAAGAAACCAAGGGTATTATTCCAGGTAAATTGTTTGAATATATGGCTTCGGGTCGACCTATTTTGGGAGTTGGCCCCAAGGATTGGGAGGTTTCAAGTTTGGTAGCACAAACTAAAACCGGTGCTATTTTTGAATATACTTCGCGCGCTGAGCTTAAAAATGTACTTTTAAACTGGTTTCATAAATATGAAAAGCGAGAGTTAAACGTGTCCTCAGTGCATGTAGAAAATTACAGTAGACGAGAACTTACACGACAATTAGCTGAGTATATCTAATGGGTATTGTATTAAAACAATCTTTAAACAACACGATCATAACCTACATAGGTTTTGCCATAGGTGCAGTAAATACCCTGTTTTTATATACCAATTTTATGCAGGCAGACCACTACGGTCTTGTGCAGGTAATCCTTTCTGTTGCAACGGTTTTAATGCCCGTACTTGCGTTTGGAGTTCCCAATGCGCTAGTGAAATTTTATAGTAGTTTTAGTTCAGGAAAGGAGCAGGAAGGTTTTTTGACCATGATGCTGTTACTTCCCTTGCTCTTTATACTTCCAGTTGCAGTGCTGAGTTATGTTGCTAATGAAGCCATAGGTAGTCTTTTGTCCAATAAAAATCCAATAGTCCGTGATTATGTCTGGCATATATTTTTGGCGGGTATGGCCATGGCTTATTTTGAAGTGTTTTATGCTTGGGCGCGTATTCGCATGAAGTCTGTTTTTGGTAATTTTTTAAAGGAGGTTTTCTGTAGATTGGGGCAATCTGGTTTACTGGTGCTTTTATATTTTGAGTATATAGGGATTGAAGGTTTTATAAACGCGTTAGTAGGTTTTTATCTTTTTAGGACGCTTATTATGAAAGGGTATGCGTATAAACTTCGAATGCCAAGAATACAGTTTTCATTTCCTGGTAATTGGTGGAATATTTTAAAGTACAGCGGGCTCATTATTTTAGGGGGTTCCACAGCTATTGTGCTTATGGAAGTAGACAAGGTAATGCTGAACCATTTTTTGGAATTGGAAAATGTTGCCTATTATGGGGTAGCAGGATTTATCGCCTCTACTATCGCTGTTCCTTCACGTGCCATGCATCAGATTACATATCCTATGACAGCTGAATATTTGAACAAAAACGATACGGTATCGCTTAAACAATTATATCAAAAAAGTTCCTTGACCTTGTTTATCATTGCAGGTCTCTTTTTTTTGCTGATTATATTGAATCTAGAAGATTTATACCGGCTCTTGCCCAAGGACTATACAGGTGGATTTATGATTGTATTTTGGATTGGACTTGTTAAGGTTTACGATGCACTTTTAGGCAACAATAATTCCATACTATACAATTCCGATTACTACCGTTCTATACTCTTTTTTGGAGTGTTGTTAGCTTTAATGGCTGTCATCTTTAATTTATGGCTGATTCCTAGTTATGGTATCAATGGAGCCGCCATCGCTAGCTTCTCCGCATTTTTTATTTATAATACCTTAAAACTGTATTATGTGAAATCTAGATTTCATATTTCTCCCTTTACATCGGAAACTTTGAAAGTATTGGCCCTGCTGTTATTGGTGGGCGTGCTTTTTTATTCGTTTCAATTTGAATTTCATCCCATCATTAATATAATCCTAAAGAGTTTTCTTACTGTAGCAATGTATATAGGTATATTGTATCGATTTAAAATTTCCGAAGATGTTTATGGCGTACTTTCTAAGTTTTTAAAGAAATAATCTGGATCTTATCGCTTCACATATCGCCCGGGAACAGAAAACACCTATCCGTTTACAGGAATATGGCGTTGGAATTTTTGATTTGTTTACCACTAAATCAGGCTTAAAAAAGGCGCTGAAAAAGCAGTTGATTTTGGTGGATGGGGATATTGCTACTACCGCTACATATATTACTGGAGGAGAGCGCATCCAATTAAAAGGATCAGAAGAAAAAAAAGTTACCAGAAAGGTAGCTTTAGATTTGAACATATTATTTGAAGACGATAGTTTGGCCATCGTAGAAAAACCGGCAGGGGTGGCTGTTAGCGGTAATCGGTTCTTAACAGTTGCAAATGCGTTAGTACATAACCTGCAAAAAAGTGGAGCTGCAGATGCGGTTTTTCCACAACCAATACATCGATTGGATTACCCAACTACAGGAGCATTGTTGGTGGGTAAAACCAGTTCCGTAATTAGCCAACTCAACCAGCTATTTGAAAGCCAACAGATTCGGAAAGTTTATTATGCAGTTACTATAGGGGCTATGGAACCAAGAGGTAGGGTAGTGGCTCCCATCGATGGTAAAGCGTCGGTGTCCGATTATGAAGTGGAGCAAACTCTGGTTTCCCAACGTTTTGAGTATTTGAATTTGCTCAGATTACAGCCAAAAACTGGTAGACGGCATCAATTAAGGAAGCATTTGTCAATCATTGGAAATCCAATTCTAGGAGATGTTGATTACGGAGTAAAGGGTTTGATACTTAAAGGTAAAGGCCTGTATTTACATGCTTATTCCTTGCAATTCGTTCATCCGGTGACCCAGACGTCGATAACAATAAAAAGTAAATTACCTAAAAAGTTCTTGAAGTTGTTTCCTTTTGTTTAGTCCCTACTTTTTTCGTGACGTTAAATAATGCTCAAGAGATGATAAAAAAAGCCCTGTAGTGGATAAATCCGCTACAGGGCTAAACAACTAACCAACCTAAAAACTATTTTGGTTTCCTGAATTCGTTTCAGGATGTATGTAATTACTGTCTTATGCTATTACTACTTCGTGTAGCCGAAGATCTGGATGAACTTCTAGCTGGAGCTTTGCTCACTGATCTCGTCGTTGCAGTTCTATTAGAGCTACGTACGTTGCTACTTTTAGTAGCTGGCTTGTTATACGTCTTTGTAGTTCTAGAAACACTTGTACTTCTTGGGGTACTTGTTACTGTTTTTTTTGTAACAGTTCTCCCTTGGGTGTTTCTTACGGTACTACGTGTTGTTGCCGTGTTTCGCTTCACAGCAGTAGATCTGTTGTTTCCACGATTTACAGTATTGGCATTGCGCTTTACCGTAGTTGCTCTGTTTGTTACGTTATTACTTCTAGTATTGCGACTTGCATCATTAGAAGCTACTGTTCTATTGTTACGCAGTCCATTACTTCGTTTAGATACCGTATTGCTTCTATTGGCGTAACTTCTATTGGTAACACTTCTATTTGCTCTTTGGTCATTATTCCTAACGGCTACTCTTTTATCATTTCTATAAATGGTTGACCTTTCACGTCTTACATTATTATATCTATGTTCCCTTCCAATTTGGGCATATGCTCTTCTTACATTGTTTCTGTAAGGTCTGTGCCATGTATATCTTATAGGGCTATAAAATTGTCTGTAAGGCGTGTGCCATACATTAAAGAACCCAACTGCCGGTCTGGCAAACCATCTGTGAAATGGACGGTAGATGTATCTTCGGTTATGTATATTGATAAAACCATTGAAGTGGCTAAAAGCACCTCGGTTGTAAAAAATATTCATTCCTCCGATTCTGTTTACAAATCCGTTGTTAAAGTATACATTAACATTACCTATTTGATTTACACGACCATAAAAGTCATAAAAGATAGGTACATTTTCTACTTGGATTACAGCTCCAAAATCATCGAACTGTACAAATGGGGTATAATCGAATCCTGAATTAAAGGTTACACCAACATTTCCTATTTGTGCTCCTGCTCCAATATTCAATCTGTTATCTACGTAAAAATCGAATTCGCCATCTGGAAATACAGAAAAGGTTACTCCATTTTCAACAAAAATGAATGAATTTGTAGCATTAAGGTTGACGTTAGCAACCTTATTCTCAGCTGTTGCGGCTTTGGCCATTGCTGTTCCAAAAAGTACCGCTGCGATAATAAATACGAACTTTTTCATAATATAAGGTTTTAATGACCTACCAATTGGTAGGTGTATTCTGGAAGTAACTATTTACTTTCCGCTTAGCTTACTGCAAAGGGCGTGCCAAAAAATGTAATAATTATTTATGTATCTGATAATCAGAATATTAATTAATAAAAATAGAACTGTTAAGTAACAGTATGTGCTATGGGTCTTTAAAAAAGAACAACTATTTTTGGATGTTATGCGATGGGATAATCATCACCGTCTCCCCATTCGCTCCAAGAACCATCATAGAGAAAAATGTCGTTCTCCAAAACAAGCGAGGCGGCGAAAAAAAGAATACAAGCTGTGATGCCCGAACCGCATGAGAAGGCCAAAGGGTCGGACCCAATAGATAAACTTCCGAAAGTATTTTTCAATTCTTTATTTGGAAGGAATTTTCCGTCCTTTATTAGTTTTGTAAAGGGTAGGTTGATGGACTTTGGGATATGGCCTCTTTTTAGACTCGCTCTTGGTTCCGGTACTTTGCCTAGAAAACGATCTTCGCTTCGGGCATCGATAAGGATACAGTTGCCTGTCCCAATATTTTCCAATATAGCTTTTGCATTTATAAAAAAGGAAGGATTAAAATTGGCTTTAAAATTACCTTGAGGATAGTTTTTTATATAGTCCGTGGTGCAACTTCCGCCACTTTTTATCCATTCCGGAAGTCCCCCATCCAAAACGGAAACCGAAGGATGTCCCATAATCTTAAAAAGAAACCAGGCTCTTGGGCTGGAATAAATCCCCTTTGAGTCATATATTATGACAGTGGAATTTGAGTTAATACCCAAGTTTTTGCATCCCACTTCAAATTGAGCTGGGGTAGGAGCGGTATTGGGCAAGTTAGTATCCGTATCTGTGAATACTTTTTTTAGGTCGAAAAATCGAGTACCGGCAATAACATTGCTTGTAGCAATTTGTGAATTCTCCGTTACGACTGGAATGGAGGCATCCAAAACTACTACATTAGGGTCGTTGATGTGTTTCTTCAACCAAGAAACGGATACCAATTGCTTTTCCATTATAACTTTTCCTTTAGATACTTCGCCGTAAACGATGTTGCACTTTTAGCGACTTCCTCAGGTGTGCCTTCTGCCAATAGTTCACCACCATTTTCACCTCCACCTGGGCCAAGGTCAATGATGTAGTCTGCACACTTAATCAATTCAACATTATGCTCAATGACTACAACGGAATGTCCTTTTTTTATGAGGGCATTGAACGACTTTAGGAGTTTTTGGATATCGTGAAAGTGTAGCCCGGTGGTAGGTTCGTCAAAAATAAATAGTGCTTTGTCTTTTGTTGTCCCTTTTACCAAGAACGAGGCCAATTTTATACGCTGTGCCTCACCACCCGAAAGGGTAGCCGAGGACTGACCTAAGGTTACGTAGCCCAAACCAACATCCTGCAAGGGTTTTAGTTTGGATACAATTTTTGTTTGCGCTCCTGTTTCAAAAAAGGTAATGGCATTATCAATGGTCATATTTAGAAGTTCATCTATGTTGGCATTATTAAAGGTAACCTCCAAGACCTCTTTTTTAAAGCGTTTGCCCCCACAGGTGTCGCACTCTAAATGTACATCTGCCATAAACTGCATCTCTACGGTAATTTCCCCTTCGCCCTTACATTTTTCGCATCGGCCTCCATCTACATTAAAGGAAAAATGTTTTGCCTGATAGTTTCTTATTTTACTCAGCTTTTGGTTGGCATACAAGTTCCGAATATCATCATAGGCCTTTATATAGGTAACCGGATTGGAACGAGATGATCGTCCAATCGGATTTTGATCTACAAATTCCACATGTTTAATATGTTTGTATTTACCCGTTACTGAAGTGAATTGTCCTGACTTTTCACCATATCCACCTACTTCTTTCAGCATGATGGGATATAACAGTTTTTTAACTAGAGTACTTTTTCCACTACCAGAAACTCCGGTAACCACAGTAAGTATGTCCAAAGGAAACGTTACGTTGATATTTCGCAAGTTGTTCTCCCTGCATCCAACTATCTGAATATGATTTTTAGATGTACGTCTTTCTTTTGGCACTTTAATTTCCATGGTGCCGTTTAAATAACTAGCGGTTAATGAACTGGACTGTAATACTTGTTCAAGTGTTCCTTTTGCCACTACCTCTCCGCCGTGTGTACCAGCTTCCGGACCAATATCTATTACGGTATCGGCAGCTTTCATAATATCCTCGTCGTGCTCTACCACGATAACGGTATTACCTAAATTTCGCAATGAAATTAATACGTCGATTAGGTTTTCCGTATCCTTGGGATGCAGCCCAATACTAGGTTCATCCAAAATGTACATGGAGCCTACCAAACTGCTGCCCAAGGAGGTCGCCAGGTTTATACGTTGACTCTCACCACCGGACAGGGTATTAGATTTTCGGTTCAGTGTGAGGTAATTGAGACCAACCTTGTCCAAGAATCCAAGCCGCGTGTTTATTTCAGTCAATAAACGCTTTGCAATAAGTGCATCATTATCACTGAACTCTAACTGTCCAAAATAGACTATCAATTTTTCTATCGAAAGGCCAACGAGTTCCGAAATGGATTTATCGCCCACCTTAACATAGTCTGTTTCAGTACGCAAACGTTTACCATTACAACTACCACATTTGGTCTTGCCTCTATAACGAGATAGCATAACTCTGTTTTGAATTTTATAGCTCTTTTCTTCAAGGGTCTCAAAGAATTTATGCAGTCCAATAAAATGTGCGTTACCTTTCCAAACCAATTGTTTTTGTTCTTCTGTAAGTTCAAACCAAGGTTTATGAATGGGAAAATCGAACGTGTAAGCCGAGTTTACCAGCTGGTCCCGGTACCAACCCATGCTATCACCACGCCAAGGAAAGACGGCATTTTCATAAATAGACAAAGCTGTATTTGGAATCACTAAATCCTCGTCAATACCGATTACGTCGCCATAACCTTCGCATTTTGGACAGGCGCCGTAGGGGTTATTAAAACTGAATAAATGCACATTGGGTTCCAGAAATAGCATTCCGTCCAGCTCAAAAGTATTGCTGAACTGGGTTTGTTGGGCATCGTTTAGCGTTTCTATGATACATGTACCTTTTCCTTCAAAAAAAGCGGTATCTACCGCATTGGCCAATCTATTGTAAAAATCTTCATCGTCTTTTGCAATTATACGATCGATTACCAAATGGAACTCTTTTCCAATAGTCTCAGGTGCTTGGTCTATTCTAATGACTTTATTTTCAAATTTAATCCTTGCATACCCTTGTTTTGAAAATAGATCCAAGGATTTCTTAGTATCCCGATCCTCTCTAATGGTAACTGGTGCTAAGAGCAATAATTTAGTGTTCTCGGCGAAGGTTTTTACATGATTGATAACATCGGTAACCGTATCTTTTTTTACTTGTTTTCCAGAGATAGGAGAGAAGGTTTTCCCGATACGTGCATATAACAGTTTAATGTAATCATATATTTCTGTAGTCGTACCAACCGTAGATCTAGGGTTGGTAGAATTTACTTTTTGTTCAATTGCAATAGCAGGAGCTATACCTTTGATATATTCTACCTTGGGTTTGTCCAATTTTCCCAAAAACTGCCGTGCATAGGAAGAAAGACTTTCTACATATCTTCGTTGTCCTTCTGCATATAGTGTATCAAAAGCTAAACTGGACTTCCCGGAACCGGAAAGCCCTGTAATCACCACTAGTTTGTTTCTAGGTATAACTACGTCTATATTCTTAAGGTTATGCAGTTTTGCACCTTTAATAATTATGTTCTCTTTAGGGTTTACTTCAGTTATATTTAGCATAGGTGTAAATAAGTATACAAAGATACACTATGCTCTTTTTAAAAGGAACCCAATAGGAATAGATGTTGCAGTTCATCGAATATTTTCACATAATTTTTAGAATGTCTATTTTTTTATATCTTTGGGTCCTATTCAAAATTTGATAAGCCTATAGCGCACTTTTACTTTGTAACCTTTAATCACACTTGAACCAGACCTTTTTAAATAAAAAGGGTTCTGACTCAACCTACAAAAGTAAAGCTATGGAAGTACAAATCGAAGATTCCCAATTAGTTAGTCATTACATACAAGGAGACGAAAGAGCTATGGCAGTTCTAATCAATCGCCATAACTCTCGTCTTACCGGATTTATATATTCCAAGGTCGGGGATAGAGAATTGACCGAGGATATTTTTCAAGATACCTTTATTAAGGTAATCCGCACATTAAAGAGAGGAGCTTACAACGAAGAAGGTAAGTTTTTGCCTTGGGTTATGAGAATTGCTCACAACCTTATCATAGATCATTTTAGGAAGAATAATAGAATGCCTATGTTCAATGCTACAGAAAGCTATAATATTTTTGCTATGATGAACGATGATTGTTTAAATGTAGAAAAGCAATTGATCAAAGATCAAATTGATGCTGATTTGTTCAAATTGATAAAGGAGCTGCCGGAAGACCAACAGGAAGTTCTGCATATGAGGCTTTACAAGGATATGAGCTTTAAGGAAATATCCGATCACACGGGGGTGAGTATCAATACGGCATTGGGTAGGATGAGATACGCGCTCATTAACTTGCGAAAACTTGTTGAAGTAAATAATATAGTTTTAACGAATTAATTTACCACAGGTCGATTGGATCTACTATTTTTATTATTGTGCCGTTCTGCTATTGAACCAAAACGACAAGTATTATGGAGAAAATTTACACTAAGAAAAAAGATAAGTGCACCTTAGTAACCGCGAAGCCAGAAACAGTTGCGTTATTGTTAGCGTATTCTAAATCTTTGAAAATAACAGAGGCTAAAGGTATTCAGTTTGAAAGTAACTTAAACTAAAAGAACCTATAATAGTATAATACAGCCCCAAGGATGAAATCCTTGGGGTTTTCATTTTTAATTGAAAAACTTAAACCTATCTGGTAAGCTTCCTTGTTTATAAGTTCAAGACATGTCTTATGTTTCCCACACAACTATCAATAGATCCATTTATTGCATAAAAAATAAATATTCGTTGTTTCACATCATAAAAAGAGGGTTTGACAACATACTTTTTTACAAGGGGTAGGTTTTCTATAGTTTTATCTCAGAATTAAAAAGCTAACAAATAATACTAACGAATTCCCAAATCGTTAAACCTAAAAGAAAGTAACTCGTATGGAACTACAAATTGATGATTCAGAATTAGTAAGAGATTATATCAGCGGTGACGAAAAAGCACTTTCTGTCTTAATCAACAGACACAACCAAAGAATTACAAGTTTTATTTATTCTAAGGTGTTGGACAGGGATACTACAGAAGATATTTTCCAAGATACCTTTATCAAGGTAATTAAAACCCTTAAAAAAGGTCGTTATAGTGAAGAAGGTAAATTTCTTCCTTGGGTTATGCGTATATCACATAACTTGATAATTGATCATTTTAGAAAGAACAAGCGCATGCCGATGTTCGAAGGTAATGATGACTTCAATATCTTCTCCGTTATTGGCGACGACAAGTTAAATGCAGAAAAACAATTGATTAAAGACCAAATAGACACAGATTTGCGTCACTTAATAGAGGAGCTTCCAGATGATCAAAAAGAAGTGCTTTTAATGCGTATTTATAAGGATATGAGTTTTAAGGAAATATCTGAAAACACAGGTGTTAGCATAAACACAGCCTTGGGCAGAATGCGATATGCACTTATTAACATGAGAAAAATAATAGAAAAGAACAACATTGTTCTTACCAACTAAAATAGGTGCTGGTGGTTTAAAACAATATTTCTTTTTTTGTTGCGTTATTTAAGTGTAACAACAATTGAAATATGGAAAAAATTTACTCTAATTACCAAGAACAAGTTGGTTTTGATAAGGTCTGTACAAAAACCATCAATTTTTTGCTGAGTTATTCACAGGCCTTATACGAATTCGAGCACAAAGATTTAAGGTTCGAGACTTTCTTAAACTAGTAAAAAGACCCGCAATTAGCGGGTCTTTTTATTTTTATGATAGGCATCCAATACCGTTTTTCTTCCTATTTTTTTGGTGATGATATCAGTTTCTAAGTTCCAGCCTCTTGCAGGAGAATATTCTCTACCGTACCAAATTATTTGTAGATGTAAATCGTTCCATAATTCTTTAGGAAAAAGACGCTTTGCATCCTTCTCGGTCTGAACCACGTTTTTTCCGTTGGTAAATCCCCATCTGTACATAAGTCTATGAATATGGGTGTCTACAGGAAATGCCGGAATCCCAAACGCCTGCGAAACAACAACGCTAGCAGTTTTGTGGCCAACTGCAGGAAATTCTTCTAGTAAAGCTAGTTCCTTAGGTACCTTACCATCATATTTTTCGACTAGCATTTTTGATAATCCATAAATACCTTTAGATTTCATTGGAGAAAGTCCTACCGGCCTTATAATATCCCTAATTTCTTCTACGCTAAGCTTAATCATATCGTAGGGATTATCTGCTTTTTCGAATAAAAGAGGCGTAATCTGATTCACACGTACATCCGTACTTTGTGCAGACATGAGCACGGCAATAAGAAGCGTGTATGGGTCTTTATGTTCTAACGGAATGGGTATCTCTGGATAAAGTTCCTGTAGTTTGGAAATTGTAAAGGCTACTTTTTCGGCTTTCGTCATTTATTGTTTAATTTTACTGAAAAATAGTTAAACGTTATAAAATATATACCATGAAAACATTAAGGGTAGGGGATACAGTCCCTTCATTTACGGCACATGATCAAGATGGCAATACTATACATTTATCCGATTATTCTGGAAAAAATTTAGTTGTTTTTTTCTATCCAAGGGCAAATACCCCAGGTTGCACCGCTGAAGCCTGTAACTTAAGGGATAATTATAAAGCATTGCAAGGTGCTGGTTTTGAATTACTTGGTGTGAGTGAGGACTCACAAAAGAAACAAGCTAATTTTAAGAATAAATATGAATTTCCGTTTCCATTATTGGCAGATGAGGATCATACCGTTATTAATGCATTTGGTGTTTGGGGTCCCAAGAAGTTTATGGGCAAGGAGTATGACGGTATCCACAGAATAACTTTCGTAGTCAACGGTGATGGAAAAGTCGCTAAAGTAATCGACAAGGTAAAAACAAAAGATCACGCAGCACAGCTGTTGGAAGCATAACAAAATAAAAGCCCCTTCTAATCAAAGGGGCCTTTTGAATTTATGTAAGTTCTACGATTATTTTTCTTGAAGTTCTTTTTTTGCAAACAACTTTTTTTCCTTTATAATTTCAGCAATACCTTCTGGAAGCATTTCTTCCCAACCTTCCTCGTCATTCATTATTCTTTTTAGAACCTCTCTAGAGAAAATATGCATAATCTCAGGATCATAGTCTATAATGTCCATTACCTTACCATTGTATTTAAAGAACTTGTACAGCTCTTTCATCCTTGGATGTACTTTAACATTATTACTGGTCATTACCTGTCCGGTATCTGCATTTTTCATAGGATACAGATATACCTGTAAATCTTTAAAGAATAGTTTTCCAAAGGCTTCTAAAATACCACCGCTTAGATGGCGATAGTATTTTTCATCAAAAATATCTACCAAATTGTTAACGCCCATAGTAAGGCCTATTCTGTTTTTGGTGTAGTTATTAAAGTATTCTACCAACTTGTAGTATTCTTGGAATTTAGAAATCATTACCGAATGGCCAAGGGAACATAGCAATTCTGCCCTATCCATAAAATCCTGTTCGTCTATTTCTCCGGATGCCTTTAAATTGGACAAGGTAATTTCAAAAATGACTATAGTATTATCCTGATCTACCTGTGGATCCCGGACAAAAATATCGTAGGATTTCTGGAACATATCCAAGTTTACCTTGGTAACCGGCCTAAAACTTCCTCGAAGCGCAAGGATGTTCTTTTTGTACAATATTGCAGCCGGTAATAAATTGTTGCCATCTGGGCCAAACATTACGGCATCGGTCATGTCATTTCGTATGAGCTGCAAACTCATCAATCTATTATCGACATCCTTAAAGCTTGGGCCAGAGAAATTGATCATGTCAATTTCCAAAGTATCCTTATCTATGTGGTCGTATAAATATTTAAGTAATTTTCTAGGTTTGTGATACTTATAAAACGCACCATAAATAAGATTTACCCCTAGTATGCCCAAGGTCTCTTGTTGCAACCTAGCTTCGTTCTGTTTAAAACGGATATGTAGTATAATCTCATCAAATTCCTTTTGGTTAGGGTCTAATTGGTATCGTATACCAACCCAACCATGTCCTTTATATCGTTTAGAAAAATCTATTGTAGCTACCGTATTAGCATAAGAGAAGAACAATCTTTCAGGATGCTTTTCCCTACTAATACGCTCTTCCATAAGCGACATTTCATAGGAAAGCATAGTCTTTAATCTCGCTTGGGTAACATACCTGCCATCTTCTTCCGTACCATATATGGCATCACTAAAGTCCTTATCATATGCGCTCATTGCCTTTGCAATTGTACCAGAGGCACCCCCAGAACGGAAAAAATGTCGTGCGGTTTCTTGTCCAGCCCCAATTTCTGAGAACGTTCCGTATATATCGGGATTTAAGTTAATTCTAAGGGTTTTAGCCTTAATCGAGGGGATGTTTTCAAAGGCAGACTCTCTTTTAACAAATGATGACATGTGGTTTATTTTACTTTAACAAAGTTATAAAGATCATACTATCTAACGGTTAAACCATTCAAAAATTTGAAATAACTTCTGCTAACCGCATTTTTGTGATGTTTGAAACAATCGGTTTTTTCCAAAGATGGGTAAACGGTTCTTCTTTTTGAGTTGTAAGTTGTATGAATAAAGCCCTAAATTTGTCCTTAAGATATGGCATTAAAAATAACTTTTTTAGGAACCGGGACTTCGCAGGGTGTACCTGTTATTGGTAGTAATCATCCGGTTTGTCTAAGTACAGATAGTAGGGATAAAAGGTTACGAGTTTCTGTGCTCGTTTCATGGGACAATCATAATTTTGTTATTGACTGTGGTCCGGATTTTAGGCAACAAATGCTCACCAATAATGTGTCTACCTTAGACGGTATTTTGTTTACTCACGAGCACTCTGATCATACCGCGGGCATTGATGATATACGCCCGTTTTTTTTTAAACAAGGTGATATTCCTATTTATGCCCAAAAAAAGGTAGTAAAAGCTTTAAAAAAACGGTTTAGTTATATTTTTGATGAGAAAGACAGGTATCCTGGAGCACCGGCTGTTGAAATTAATTATGTAAAGAAGGATATGGATTTTGAGGTTTGCGGTAAAAAGATAATACCGGTTCAGGCACTCCATAATAGACTAAAAGTATTTGGTTATAGAATTGAGGATTTTACTTATCTGACTGATGTAAAGTCTATTAATAGTAAGCAACAGAAAAAAATAAAGGGTACAAAGGTATTAGTGATAAATGCCCTGCGAAACGAACCTCACCACTCTCATTTTAATCTTGAAGAAGCGTTGGCATTTGTAGCTAAAGTAAAACCGGGAAAGGCGTATTTTACTCACATTAGTCATTTATTGGGTTTTCATGCCGAGGTTGAAGAAAGTCTTCCAGATAATGTTCATTTGGCCTATGATAATCTTACAATAGAGATTTGAAAAAACAGCTAATTATTTTAATCAGTAGCTAGAATTAAGGATATAAACAGTGAATTGTATTTTATGAAAAACAAAATTTTTCTTTATCTGTTTCTTTTTGCAGCGTTGGTATGTTTGTATCTTTTTGTGAGCAGCGGCAATATGGCGAAAGCGAACATGACGTCTATTTTAAAATTAAAAAAGGAGGTAAGTACCTTGGAAAATTCCTTGCAACAATCCGAGTTAAAGGTGTTGGAAATGCAATATTTTTCGCTGGAAAATAATGACGATGCCCTAGCTTATTATGAGCATTTGAATTTAGAAAATCCTTCACGTTATATATCCGATAAACTATTGGAAACCAATGAAACCAAGGGAGATAATCCACTTATTCCCTATGAAGGTATGGAGAATGATTTTAAAATCAATAAAATTAAAATTCTCAACCACAAATGGATACTAGCGGATTTTTCGGATGGAAAATACTGGGGCGAACTTCTTATTGGGTATGAATTAAAGGATGATTTAGGAGTAGATTTCACACTAAAGGAACATTTACTGTATACACGCAGTAATTAGGCATCTAAGACGGCTAAGAATTTCTTTTCTTGATTAGGCGTAGGTAAGTCAAATGAATGAGCTAGCCTGTTCTAGTTGATAACCATTTTTTGAAGGAGTGAAAATTTTGTGGAGCGACACCATGTCCAACAGGAAATTCTTCAAAAATATGTTCTATGTGTAGTCTGGTTAGAATCACCGGAGCCCTTTGTGCCCATTCTAAAGGAATTACTTGGTCTACCTGTCCGTGAGAGGCGTAAATAGCAAGGGTTGAGAAGTTTGCTTGTTCAAACCCATCAACCAATATACCTTCATTTATATATCCGCTAAGTGCGATTACATTTTTGATTTTGGCTGGGTAGGAGAGGGCAATAGAGTAACTTAAGATCGTTCCTTGGCTAAAACCTAACAAACTTACATTGCCTTCATCCAAATGATAACAGCTACAGGCTTCTTCTATAAAAGATACTATTTTATCTCTTGAAGCTATTGCTTGTTTATCGTCGCTCCATTTTCCTTTTTCAGCATCAAAGTTAATAGCGTACCAAGCATAACCATAAGGTTCTAAAGTGTAAGGCGCCCTAATGGAAATAATGCATAGCTCCTCAGGGAGTTCTGCTGCGAACGAGAAAAGATCCTCTTCATTGCTTCCGTATCCGTGCAGCATAAACAGTACCGGTGCTTTTTTATCCGTTACCGAAGAAGGTCTAATAATATGTTCTAATGAAAGGGGAGCTGTTGTCATCTAGTTAAGAAATAAAAGTGAACCATTTTTGAAAATAGTAACCTACAATCGGTACAATTTGTTTTTTATTATTAATGGCCGAAATAAAACCATAGACCCAAAGTATAATATAGCAAAGGTAAAGTCCGTATAATGCATATTGATTGTACCAAACGCTAGAAAATAAGGCAAAAGCATGGAACATTAAATGCAGTCCAAAGGCTTGTCTTGTATGAAATCGAGCGAATTCGTGCTTCGGTTCATTATTCATAGTGATGGCTATTAGCGCTCCAATTATGGTTAAATAGGCAACAATCGCAGTAGTTTTGCCATTAACTTTATCAGCATCCTTCGTCATAGCTTAAAAGTTTAAAACAAGTTTATTCTTGGCTAGGGTCCCTAAGACAGTTCCTTTTAGTGTTTTCCCTATGAACATGGTGTTTTTAGAAGTACTTCGAATATTTGACATTGAAAATTCATAGGTAGTATTCGGTTCAAAAAGGGTTAAGGATGCTGCTGTTCCTTCCTTTAATTCTGGGGTTTGGATACCAAAATTCTCTCTGCCTTTGGTCAATAACGCTATCGTAGTATCTAAATCAAAAAGGGTTTGTAATGCTCCAAACGCACTCTCCAAGCCAATAGTTCCGTTAGCGGCATTGTCAAATTCGACTTCTTTTAATTCTATGTTTAATGGTGTATGATCTGAGGTTACAAAATCAATAGTTCCATTTTTAACTCCTTTTATTAATTCATTACAATCCTCTTTAGTCCTTAGGGGTGGGAGTGTTTTAAAATCTGTGTTAAATTCTCGTAACGTACTGTCGTTAAAAATTAGATTATGAATGGGTACGCTGCACGTAATGTTCAAGCCCTTCTTTTTAGCTGCTGCAACAAGACTTACTGAATTTTTAGTACTAATGGTGGGTATATGTAACTTACCTCCTGTATACTCAAGAATATAAAGGTCTCGCGCCACTTGAAGTTCCTCGGCTAGTGTAGGAATTCCTTTTAAGCCTAATTGGGTACTTTCGATGCCTTCGTTTACTACTCCCTTACCAGCAATCCTGCTATCTAATGGAAATGAGAAAACAGTCGCATCAAAATTTTGTGCGTATTGTAGTGCAATTTTTAACAGATTTGCATTCGTTATGGGATGTTTGTAATCATAGAACCCAACCGCACCAGAGTTTTTCATATCGAATAATTCTGCCAAGGATTCACTTTCTCCTTTGACCGTGAGGTTGCCCAAGGGATGTAAACCTGTAAGATGGTCTTTAGCAGAATTCTTTAAAAAAACGATATCAGAACTACTATCTGGTAATGGATGGGCATTAGGGTTTAGTATTACATCTGTAAACCCACTTTTCGCCGCACATTCAAGTCCGTTTGCAATTGTTTCACGCTCTTCATAACCGGGTTCCCCAAAGCAGACACCGGTATCGAACCATCCAATACTTACATGCAAGTTTTTGTGCGCAACTATTGTTGACTTTGTTGGGGGCGTGATGGTAACGGCAATTTGTTCAATTATTCCGTTAGTGATAAGGATATCCCTCTTTTTTAAATGTAGTTCCTTGTTAAGAGGATCAACTATTTTTGCCGCTTTTAAGAGTATTTTCATTTGCCTTATACGTTGTTTACGAACTTTGTTATTTCAATAATCGTTGGAAAATGGTTTCTAGGAAAACAAACAACAGTGCTAAAATAGCGAACCATTTCCAAAATTCATTGATGCTATTAGCCTTTTGGGTCTCGTTAAAAAAGCTTGGTACATTTTGATATAACAGCTCATTTGAAGTTTCATTTAGCTTTAAATAGGACAAATCACTCTCATCTCTATTGTAATTGAAACTAATATGCTTTAGTACTATTTCATTATTCTTTATACTATAGGTTCCATCTGTTTCTGGGCTTTCCTTAAAGGAAAGTGATACTTTTTGCGGAAGCAATCGCTGTTGTGGAATAAACGATTCTGGTCCTTTAACTAGGGTAAGAATATTGTCCTTTGATAAGGATATCGGTATTTCTATTGTGTTGTTTTTACCCAAGGTGCTGTACAAAGGTGTTCTTTTTAAGCTAGTAATACCCATGTTATAGAACGTGGGAACTATTAAAGGGGAATTCTTGAAGTTAGAATTTTTTTGGGATAAACTTGCACTAAAAAAATAGGTATTGTTCGTACCGCTCAAAAAGGGTACACCATTCTGTAACCCCAACGCCATTGCGGCTGTAGTAATCGTTGCGTAATAACTATTCACTACAGGAAATTGAAAATTGGATACTTTTTTTTCAAAAACATTTGTATAGACAGGGTGATCGAAGACCACATTGGCTACCGCAATTTCTTGAATAATTCGGTTTGTGTATGTTGTATTTGAATAGGTAGAGGTGAGTTGATTATAGGATATGATATCGATTTCAGGCGCGGGGATTAGAATAAAGCTACCTCCGTCTGTTATGAACGATTTAATCGCTGTAGTAAGACTACTAGGAATGACCTCTAGCTCATTTAAAATGACAAGATTATAATCTTTAAGCCTACCATAGTTTAGTTGTGAAAGGCTACTATTTGTAAATAAAAATTCAGGATCGGTAAATATTTTTGATAGATAATCTGTGTTAGCAGAACCTACGGCCAATACTTTTATTTTTTCCGGGACATCAATTGTGAAGTGAAATTGGTTATCGTAGGTTAGACCGTTGTCGGATATCACAACTCTCCCAATAATTGATGAATTTGAGATGATCGAAAATTGAACAGTTGCTTTTTTGTCTCTATTAAATTTTGCGGCGGTCTTTGCAATAAGTTTATCACCATCGTACAACGACACGGCTGTGTTCTCTATGAATTGGCTTGATGAAAGCTCGGCGATTAGTTCCATCTTATCCGTATCCATAGCATTAAGATACATGGAATCTATGGCAATATTCGTTTGAAGCTCGAAATCGGGTTTAATATAATGTATTTGAGTATCATAGATGCTATCTGCCGGCAGTGGACCCATGCGGGATTGAAAATCAGAAATTAGGACTGTACTTTTACTGCTACCTGATTTATTTTTAAAATACGTTTCTGCCGCCAGAATAATTTCTTCTATGGTTAGTTGGTTGCTACTAATAGGGAGTTGTAGTAATTCGTTTTTTATATCCTCTAGTACAACATTAGCATATACCTTATCATTAGTTAAAAGCGTAAATTGCTCATCTTCTGCTATGTTTTTAATAAATTCCTGAACAAGTGTTTGTAACATCGTGCTACCCTGTATTTTGGTTTGCATGCTAAAGGAGTTGTCCAAATAAAATACATACTCTTTCTGTTGCATTGCAATGGCATCGGCTTTAAAAGGTTGGGCGAATGCAAATACCAAGCCTGCTATTAGCCCAAGCCGAGTTACAAGGAGTAACCACTTTTTTAGTGTACTGCTTTTTCTGGATTCAGAAACTACTTTTTTAAGCAGTTTCACGTTAGTGAAGGAGGTTTTTTTAAATCTTCGTAGCTGAAAAAGATGAATGACAATAGGAATGACTAGAAGTAATAGCGCCCAAAGGATTTCTGGATATTTAAACTGCATTCCTGTTTATGATTATGCAAAGATACTTATTTTGGGTATACCAACTTTCTCATTTCGCTGTTTATATGCTCCAATTTTTTAAACCAAGAAGGTTCTAATTCAACAGAAAAAAAAGTAATCTATCATTGATTTTTTTTCCAAGGTGATCAAGAAGTTCTGTATTTGTAGTTGTTCACTTTCGTTGGCTACCGTGATAATGGTTTGGGATTTAGACTCACGTTTTAGTTCCTCAAAGCTCAACATAGTTTTTCCATTTATGTCTTTGCCTATTTTTTTTGGGTTATCACATATCCATTTAAAATCTATATTTTGTTCCTGAAACATTTGTGCTATTTGTTTTCCTTTTTTTCCTGCACCCCAAATGAATAGGGATTTGTTACTGTTCCAATGTAGTTTTAGGAAATACCTTAGTTTAATTTCTAGAAAATAATTCCGTGCATAATGATCGCTTGTGCGTGACGTACGTGAATCGTAATCTCGCCACAGAAGAAGTACATCGGTACAAGGAATAATTCTTAGCCCAAGTTCATAAAATCTAAAAGTTAGGTCATAATCTTCAGGATAAACATTCGGCTTAAATCCGCCACAAGCATTAAAATCAGAGGTATGTACCATCCAGCAAGGGGAGGGGATCACACATTCTTTGTAAAGCTCTGAAAAATTAGTACCCTTAGCGGTTAACGAGTTCAGCCAAATTTCGTAGCGTCTATAACCGTTGCTTATGCCATGTTCCGAGAAATACCGAACCTGCCCTACCGATACATATCCTGCTCCATGTTTTATTAGTGCATTGACCATGTTTTTAATTCGTGTAGGTTGCATTACATCATCGGAATCCATTCGGGTGATAAGCAAGCCTTTACTTTTGGAATAGGCTGTGCGTAAGGCATGTATAATTCCTTTTCCATTATTGGAAAAGGTTTTTATTCTGGAATCCTGTAGTGCATAGTTTTGAACAATTTGCAAGCTATCGTCTGTTGAATTGTCGTTTATTGCAATAGCTTCCCAATGTATATAGGTTTGGGCTATAATAGAATCCAAACATTCCTTTAGATACACTGACGTGTTTTTGTAAGGCATGACGATACTAACTAGTGGCTCGCTCATTATAGAATACTAAGATTAATAAGCAAACTACCATGGTTTGTAGAAGTATCCAATGTTTTGAGCAATTATTTGAATACTTATTCCGATTGAAGTAATCGCTTTGCAAAAACATTTCGATTAATTTAGTGAAAAGGTTTTAATAGCAGGAAAAAGCTTTCTATATTTGCACCCGCAATCAGGGAATACCTTGATTCAGGTTCTCACTTACGTGAGAACAATTCGACTCAAAATTTTTTATTGGCTTCGCCATAAAAAATTTAGTCTCATAGGAGAAATGGCAGAGTGGTCGAATGCGGCAGTCTTGAAAACTGTTGAGGGTCAC
>CAYGUY010000004.1:88405-91044 GCA_964353165.1 uncultured Maribacter sp. | reverse complement strand
TTCGTTTCATCAATTCCGCTTCTATATCCTTTAACGTAAACCCCTTGGCCTGTAATAAAATAAGATAGTGGAATAACAGGTCGGCACTTTCGTACAGGAAGAGTTTGTCATTGTCGTCCATGGCCTCAATAACCGTTTCCACGGCCTCCTCACCTACTTTTTGGGCAATTTTATTGATTCCCTTGTCAAATAAAGATACAACGTAGCTTTGTTTGACCCCCTGACGCAGGTCAGGGTCTACAGCAGCCTCCGCTCTACGTTGCTTAATCGTATTTTCCAGTTCCGAAAAGAACCCGAACCGGGATTCGTTTGTCTCGCCCCAACAGGTATCACTACCCTTGTGGCAGGTAGGACCAGCTGGATTAACGGAAATCAACAAGCTGTCTTCATCACAATCGTTCTTAATGCTGAGGACATAAAGGAAATTCCCGCTCTCCTCCCCTTTGGTCCATAAACGCTGTTTGGAACGACTGAAGAACGTGACCTTTCCTGTCTCCACGGTTTTAGTCAGGCTTTCTTGGCTCATATAGCCCAGCATTAAAACGTTTTTAGTTCGCGCATCCTGAATGATGGCCGGCACCAAAGCGTCGTTGAGCGTTTCCCAATTGGGGGTAGTAAATGTATTTCCGTTCGTGGTACTTGTCATAACTTAATTTTAAAATGAGCACAGAGTCTATGGTCTTAGTTCATGCGCATAAGGTAGATAGGAAAACCGAGTTCCTGTTCTTTCTTATATGTTTTTAATCCGAATTTTTGATAGAGTTTTAAATGGTCTTCTGACGCCGTATCTACAATCACGGGCAATTCATTGTTTTTGAAATTCCGGAATACCTCCATAATCAATTTTGCGGCCGTAGTTGTGCCTTTGTATTCATTCTTTACGGCAAAGATCATGGGGCGAATATAATTTCCCGCTGGATAATTTCGCTGCACTACCGCCTGCCGTCTCAGCACTTTTCTTACTCGGGCCACTCCGATGCAGTTGAATACCAAATTTAGCGTGGAAACTAATTTTTCAAAACTAAACGTATCCTTATCCGCATAACTGATCAATAAACAGCTCGCACGGTTGTTCGATAGAAAAACGGCACCCGTACGCATTGCCTTGTCAAACAGGTATTGCATCAACACCCGCATGCGTTCCTTGCGATTTTTATCCTGCTTTACCACAAAATTTATAGAATTGTCCTCTTTTAAGGGTTCAAATGCTTCCAATAAAATGTCCACGACCAAGGATTTGTCCTCTTTCTCTGCTCGGATCATTGTGTTGTTGTTTTAAAGGCGGACGGGAATTCCGTTTTCCGCTAATGCTACTTTTAAATCTTTAATCTTTATTTCCTTAAAATGGAATACACTGGCCGCTAGGGCAGCATCTGCTTTTCCTTCCGTAAAGGTATCGGTAAAATGTTGCATATTCCCGGCTCCGCCGGAGGCAATAATAGGAATATTTAATTCTGTGGATAATCGTGACAGTGCCTTATTGGCAAATCCGTCTTTAGTACCGTCATGATCCATGGAGGTAAACAAGATTTCCCCTGCGCCCCTTTCCTCCACTTCCTTGGCCCATTCGAACAGATCCTGCTCCGTGGGTACTTTACCACCGACCAAATGCACCGTCCATTTGCCGTTGATTTCCTTGGCATCGATGGCGACTACGATACACTGGGAACCGAATTTAGCGACCAAATCATTAATCAATTGCGGATTTTTGACCGCAGATGAATTTATGGATACCTTATCCGCGCCGTTCTGCAGTAAAATATCCACATCTTCTACCGAGGAAATTCCTCCTCCCACGGTAAAGGGAATATTGATCTTTTCCCCAACACGATATACTAGATCCGCCAAGGTCTTTCGCTTTTGTTCGGTAGCCGAAATATCCAGAAAAACAAGCTCGTCCGCCCCTTCCCTACTATATATTTCAGCGAGTTCCACCGGGTCGCCCGCATCCCTTAAATCAACAAAATTTACGCCTTTTACCGTACGACCGTCCTTAATATCCAAACAGGGTATTATTCTTTTTGCTAGCATATAGAAGCCCCCTCTAGCTCTCCCCAAAGGGGAGAATTCTTACTCGAATATGAAATTCTCATTTTCATCTTTTTTTCTTGATAATTCAGATTCCGTCCTACACCTAATAGATTTATGACACCGGTTCAATTCTTTTTCTACTACGAATAACATCTATTTTATAGATTATGATATTCCCCCTTAGGGCGTTAGGGGGCCTTTATTCAAGTCCATCCCCTCATAAAAACCCAAATCTACATCCTTCAATTGTTTTACCCAAAAAGCAATCTGTCCCGTATGGTAGGAATAATGCTCTACGGCGTGCACAATGACGCCCACCCCCGAAAATGTAAACCCTTGTACGGAACGTTGCTGAAGGAGCTGCTTGACATTGGCATCGAAAATAACGCGCTTGGCGGTATCCACGGTAGCTAAAAGCTTTTTCAATAGTTGTTCCTTATCACCGGATTGATGCAGGGTAAACTCCGCATCCCGATTCCTTTTATCCTGGGTTTCGCCCAAGGAGGAAATGATGTATTGGGTCATATTCCCGCAGATATGTAGCAAAAGGTTCCCAATACTATTCAGGGATGCATTTGGTTTTAGCCAAAGCTGTTCCTCGGTAATGT
>CAYGUY010000004.1:83921-88305 GCA_964353165.1 uncultured Maribacter sp. | reverse complement strand
TTGGACTTGGCACCGTCCAAATCTACCAAATGTAGGAATTTGATACCACTGGCCTCAAATTCCTTGGCTACCTCTAAGGGGTGCTCATTGTATATTTTTTTGGTATCGTAGTCGCCTTTGGAAAGGCGTACACACTTACCGTCTATAATGTCTATGGCGGGTATTATTCTCATGCTGAAATTAGAAGTTAGAAGTTAGAAATACGAAAGGTTTACTGCTTATTATTGATCTTACGTTTAGCTGTATTTATTGAGGCTACTGTGATAGCTGTTAGTTCATTTGCCTCTTTCATCAATCTAATTATTTCTTTAGTATTGTTATCTTCAATTTCCTGGAAAAGTTCCAACCAAAACATACTTTCATCAGCCTCTTCTTCAACAATCTTCAATTTATTAATAAAATCTCTATCTGACTTCCCCCTTAAAGCTGCTCTGTAATTAGCGCCTACAGAACTAGAACTTCTGATTAATTGCCTTACATAAGCATCAAATTCCCTAGATTTTGGAAGTTTTCGACACAAATACCAGCAATCCAATGTAAACCGTTGCGTCCTTTTTTTTAATTCTATACTCATAAAAATATTGTTTACAATAAAAAAGTCTGATTCGATTTTAGTCTATCAATATCCATTTCTTTAAAACTACGAATCTCCAATCTCCCAATCCCCACTTCCCATTTCCCATTTCTAATTTCTAATTTCACATTTCCCATTTCTAATTTCCAACTTATCATTTCCCATTTCTCACTCATAATTTCAAAAAATTACTTAAAATCTGCTCTCCTGTATCGCCACTTTTTTCGGGGTGAAACTGTGTGCCGTAAAAATTATCCTTTTGCAACGCTGCGCTGTAGGGTAGCCCGTAGTACGTTTGTGCGATTGTTTCTGCACAAACGGGAGCATAAAAGCTATGTACCAAATAAATATGTTGGTCTTCAGGGGTATCTGTAAACAAGTCGGACTGTAGCTGATTGATTTGGTTCCAACCGATCTGCGGAACTTTTACCGCTTTCGTATCAAATTTTAAGACGGGAACATCAAAAATACCCAAGCCTTTGGTATTACCTTCTTGCGAAGAAGTACACATCAACTGCATTCCCAGACAAATGCCTAAAACGGGTTGTTGTAGCGTAGGAATGACTTTATCCAAACCACTATCACGTAGTTTTTTCATGGCACTACTCGCCTCTCCTACCCCGGGAAAAATGACTTTATCGGCATTCTTAATTTCATCTACATCTTTGCTCAGCACCCCATCATACCCCAATCGTTTTAACGCAAATTTGATGCTCTGTATATTCCCCGCGCCGTAGTTGATGATTACAAGCCCCCCAGCCCCCGAAGGGGGAGTTTTTATACTCTTATGTTCATTAGATTCTATATCTTTTTTCATATTAATTTACGCTTCTACAAAACCTCAGAGAGGTTTGTGTTTTTTCCTGATGCCCCTTACTATTTGTTCCCCCTTTGGGGGCTAGGGGGCTTTTTAGGGGGATTTACAATACTCCTTTTGTGCTAGGCAACACCATCTTTTCTACATCCTGTTTTACGGACATTTTTATCGCCTTGGCAAAGGCTTTAAAAATAGCTTCAATTTTATGGTGCTCATTCGTACCTTCCGCCTTAACGTTAAGGTTGGCTTTGGCACCGTCGGTAAAGGATTTAAAGAAATGGTGAAACATTTCCGTTGGCATATCGCCTACTTTTTCCCGTTTGAATTCCGCCTCCCAGACCAGCCAGTTTCGTCCTCCGAAATCAATGGCAACCTGTGCCAAACAGTCGTCCATAGGCAAACAAAAGCCATAGCGTTCAATGCCTAATTTATTTCCTAGAGCGGCATGGAATACTTCTCCCAATGCAATTCCTGTGTCTTCAATGGTATGGTGTTCGTCCACTTCCAAATCGCCAACTACCTTTATCGTCAAGTCCATTTGTCCGTGACGCGCCAATTGGTCCAGCATATGGTCAAAAAATGCGAGTCCGGTTTTGATATCGCTCTTTCCCGTGCCGTCCAGATTCAGTTGAATATGGATATCCGTTTCGTTGGTCTTTCTTGTGATTTCCGCGGTACGTGCCTTCAACTTTAAATACTCGTATATTTTTTCCCAGTCGTTGGTTTCTAGCCCGATAACACTATCTAATGCATCTCTTTTTACGGTAATTTCCCCAGTACCCAGATTTGTATTGTCGTTGATAAAAATACCCTTAGCTCCAAGATTTTTAGCCAGTTCAATATCCGTTAATCGGTCACCTATAACAAAGGAATTTTCAAGGTCGTAGTCTTCCGAAAAATACTCGGTCAACAAGCCCGTTCCCGGTTTTCGGGTATTGGCATTTTCGTGCGGAAAGGTTCTGTCCAGAAACACCTTGTCGAACACCACACCTTCGTTTTCAAAGGACTTTAGGATGAAATTATGTACGGGCCAAAAAGTGTTTTCGGGAAAAACGTCGGTTCCCAATCCATCTTGATTGGTAATCATGACCAGTTCATAATCCAGCTCTCTTGCGATTTTTCCTAGAAAAGTAAATGCTTTCGGATAGAACACCATTTTTTCAAAGGCATCTATCTGTTCATCAACGGTTTCCTTGATAATGGTGCCATCACGGTCTATAAATAGGACTCTGCGGCCCCCTCCGCCCCCAGAGAGGGAACTGTCTATTGTACTCTGCTTACTCATAGTATTGCATTCATTGCAGTTATTAACATTCTATTCTCCTCCGATGTCCCGACCGTAAACCGTAGGGTGTTTTCGCATAAAGGTTGGGTGGTACGGTTACGGACTACGACTC
This sequence comes from uncultured Maribacter sp., assembly GCA_964353165.1. Taxonomy (GTDB): domain Bacteria; phylum Bacteroidota; class Bacteroidia; order Flavobacteriales; family Flavobacteriaceae; genus Maribacter. Next base: position 85,517 of record CAYGUY010000004.1, on the reverse strand, counting down.
CTTTTTTTAGTAGTTGATTGTATCGTAAGGTGGCATCATCCACTTTAGCCAGGATAAAGTTGGCATCGCTGGGATAAATCGACTTTACAAAGGATATGTCTCCCAAGGCTTTTTCTAACTTCTCCCGTTCCTTTAAAATTTTAGAAACCTCCCCCTGAATCTCATCGACCTTTGAGACACGCTCTAGCGCCTTTAGCTGTGTTAATTCGTTTACGTTATACGGTGGCTTTATTTTGTTCAATACTGATATTATATCCGGGGATGCGATACAAATGCCCAAGCGTATGCCCGCCATACCGTAGGCTTTGGATAAGGTCTGGGTTATGACAAGGTTTGGATATTCCAAAAGTTTGGATACCCAGCTTTGTTCCGATGAAAAATCGATGTACGCCTCATCGATGACTACTAAACCCTTAAATTCTTTTAAGAGTCGACTTATTTTTTGGGTCGATAGGCTATTCCCGGTCGGGTTATTGGGTGAACAGAGAAACAAGAGTTTGGAATGGCCGTCAATAGTCTCCAAAATAGCTTCCACGTTGGGTTGAAAATCGGGATCCAACAAAACGTTGCGGTTCTCTACCGTATTGATGCCCGACAATACCTGATACATCCCATACGTAGGCGGCAGTGTGATTACATTGTCCTTTCCGGGCTCACAAAAGGCCCTAAACAACAAATCCAGCACTTCATCGCTTCCATTGCCTAGCAATATATTATCTAGTCGAATACCCTTGTTACCTGCTAAAACAGCCTTTAGACTACGCTGCTGTGGGTCAGGATAGCGATTTACGCCGTTTTCGAACGGATTCTCATTCGCATCCAAAAACACCATTTTACTACCGTCGGAAACGTATTCGTCGCGCGCCGACGAATAGGGTTTTAGACCTTTTACGTTCTCTCTAACTATGTTATCTAAGTTGAAACTCATTTTAAACTATTCAATCGCAGGGTAACTGCATTTTTGTGCGCCTGTAAACCTTCAGCTTCCGCCATTAATTCTATAGCTTTGCCAATATGTTGAATGCCTTTGGCAGTAATTTTTTGGAAGGTCATACTCTTCATAAAACTATCCAAGTTTACGCCGCTGTACTGCTTGGCGTATCCATTGGTCGGTAGCGTATGGTTCGTACCAGAGGCATAATCCCCAGCACTTTCAGGGGTGTAATTCCCGATAAAGACCGAGCCTGCGTTTATGGTATTGTCTACATAAAAATCCTCGTTTGATACGCAGACGATGTAGTGCTCCGGGCCGTACTCATTTATTAAATCGATGGCTGTTTGGTCATCTTCCACATAAATGATTTTACTATTGGCAATGGCCTGTCTAGCGATTTCTTTTCTAGGGAGCGCCTCTAATTGTAATGCTACTTCATCTTCCACAGCCGCTATTAGTTTTTTTGACGTGGACACCAAAATAACCTGACTATCCACTCCATGTTCCGCCTGGCTCAATAAATCAGAAGCTACAAAGGCAGCGTTAGCAGAATCATCAGCTACTACCAGCAGTTCACTAGGCCCAGCAGGCATATCGATGGCTACCCCATGTTTGGTTGCAATTTGTTTAGCAACTGTTACAAACTGATTGCCAGGACCAAA
>CAYGUY010000004.1:0-83821 GCA_964353165.1 uncultured Maribacter sp. | reverse complement strand
GTTCCTCCCGGAATATATAAACCTACTTTTTGAATAGGTCGTTTTTCTTGCCAGCATCGTACACCATTTGTGGTCTCCACTTCTACCCTGTCGGTTATTTGCGCCCTGTGAAATACTTCAATATTACTTTTTGCAAGTTGAATCGCTTGTTTTAATTCCTCTGAAACAAGTCCGGATGCTTCTTCAACCTCACTCTCGGACACCAAAAAGGAATCTAAGGACACCTTATCAAACTGTTCCGTGCACTGCAATATAGCACTGTCACCATCCTGCTTAACCTTAGAAAATATGGTATTTACCGTATCCTCAATATCCGCTACAGTTTGTGTAGGTCGCCTTAAAACGCTCTTCCATTCTGTTTTTTGGGGATTATATATTTTATTCATAATTATTTGTTTTTGTTCCTCCCTTTTGGGGAGGTCAGGAGGGGATTTACAACACCATCTTCTCAATAGGGCAAACCAAGATACCTTCTGCACCTGCAACTTTTAGTTCATCTATCACCTCCCAAAAAGTGTCTTTATTAATAACCGTATGCACGGAACTCCAACCTTCATCTGCCAGAGGAAGCACCGTAGGACTTCGCATGCCAGGAAGCAGTGCTAAAATCCGATTAAGCTTATCGTTAGGCGCGTTCAACAATACATATTTGGATTGACGGGCGCGCAAGACCGACTGAATTCGAAACTGCAACTTGCGCAGAATTGCTTTTCGGTCTTCGGATATGCTTGGCGAAACGGCTAAAACAGCTTCGCTCGTTAGCATTACTTCTACTTCTTTCAGGTTATTTTTGAACAAGGTACTTCCACTGGAAACAATATCACAAATACCATCTGCCAAACCAATATTAGGGGCTATTTCTACAGAACCGCTAATAATATGTAAATCTACGTTTACGCCTTTCTCAGCTAGATAATTTTTTACTGTGTTTGGATAGGATGTAGCGATACGTTTTCCTTCAAAGTCGTTTACAGAAGTATACTTAAAAGATTTTGGTACAGCTAGGGACACTTTGCATTTTGAAAATCCAAGTTTTTCCGCAATTGCGATATCCGTTCCTTTTTCTATCAAAACATTTTCCCCTATAATGGCAATATCCACGACCCCATCCCTCAAGTATTGTGGGATATCACCGTTACGCAAGTAAAAAACCTCCATAGGAAAATTTCGGCTACTCGCCTTTAACTGGTCTTTTCCATTATCTATAGAAATACCGCAGTCTTTAAGAATTTGAAGGGAATCTTCATTTAACCTTCCTGATTTTTGAATAGCAATTCTAATTTTTGTCATTTGTTTTCAATTTGTGCGGAGCAAGCAAAAAGGTTCAAAAGCAAAACCCGTTTGATTGCTCAAACGGGTTTTAAATATGTTGTGACTACTACAATACATTCCTACCTCGGCTGAGCGTGCATAGCGAAATGATGATGTGTAGTCCTGCTTTTCATTCTGATGTAAAAGTAAACTGTATTTCTGATTTCACAAAACAAAAGTTTAAAATGAAACAAAAACGTTTAACCGCGTTTTTAATTATTCCCTAAAATCAATGGAAGACCTGAATCACCACTTCCAACGATAACCACCTTTGCGTTTGGCGATTTAGAAAGTTCCAAAGTAGCATCAATACCTTTATCTTGAAGAATTTTATCAGTCAAAGAGGCGCTTAAGATACGGTTCGCATCTGCTTTACCTTGTGCTTCAATAGTTACTTTTTCGGCTTCTTTTTTAGCAGTAACCAACCTGAACTCATATTCCAATGATTCCTGTTCCTGCTTTAATTTACGTTCAATAGCCTCTTTAATGGTTTCCGGTAAGGTTACATCACGAACTAAAATTTCGTTTAGTTGTATATATTGACCATCAACAATTTTTTTAGTCTCCTCAAAGATTTCTGCTTGAATTGCATCTCGCTTACTAGAGTATAACTGCTCCGGAGTATATCTACCTACAACACTTCTGGCAGCAGATCTAATGGTTGGCAATAATACCCGTTGCACATATGCTTCACCTTTTTCTTGGTGTAATTTGCCCAAAAACTCGCGTTTAGGCTCAAACCAAGCAGATGCATCCAACTTAATTTCAAGTCCGTTTGAGGATAGTACCTGCATTTTTTCAAAAACTTCCTGCTGTCGAACTTCGTATATGTAAACTCGGTTCCATGGAGCTACAATATGAAACCCCTCTCCCATTGGGGGCTGATCTGTAACAACACCGCCACCAAAGGTCTTATAAAGTACTCCCGCTTCACCTGAGTTAATCGTAACCGCTGATTTAGAAATTAAAATAACCAGTAAAATCAATATAAAAATAGCCGGCAAGGCAATCTTTGGTAATTTGTCCATGTTTTTTTGTTTTAAATTAATCCATTATACTTTCTAATAAACCACTCCAAGGCAAACGCCAAAACTATTAGTCCCAAGAGTATTCTAAAGTCGGCCAAAGGTACGATATTTTCAGCGCTTTTTTGAGTAGGAACAAAGTCATTCGAAGAAATCAGTTCCGCCATAATAGCCTCATATTCGTATGAAAAGGAATGAGTGCCGCCCGAATTCTGGGCAAGCTCTTGCATCTTTTTATAATTACTGGAAACAAACTGCTTTTCTAGGTCAAAGTTAGAAATAGTAAAGGCTCCCGTTTCTGCGCTGTTTTCTCCTTTTACCTTTACTATAAATTTGTATTGCCCAGGGACAAAACTAGTCAGGTCAGCTTCATAATACCCATTTTTTAAAACCATAGGCATTGATTTTTCAATGCTTGTTTCTTTATTGGTTACGGAAATATCTAATTGTGCGTTTGGATCAAAAATATAGGTCTCATCAAAATACGTGGCCGAGATATAAGCAGAACTACTTCCTTCATAGTTGTAACTGTATGTAAGGTTCAAACGGTCTTTTAAATTATTTCCTGTCAAGTATCTAAATAGTTTTCCGATAAAGGCGTCAATATTAGAAAAATTACCCGTGCTTCTATATGATTGTATTCTCCATTTCCAAAATCCTTCACCGGTTAAAAGAGCATTCTTTGTTGTATGCTCCCCGTATATTGTCAACATAGGTGATTTCATATCGAGTCCTTTTATGGTTACTCCCAATAAGGTTTCATTAAATCCATTAAAAGTAATTGGGCCAGAATTGCTTTCTAATGGAGGAAAATCGGTAAGCATAAAATCGTTGATTTCAAACTTTGAAAAACCATTGTTTAAATTCCCGAAAATTTCTTGTTGGGGATAACCATTTTCAATTTTGAAATCTGACTGTACTTCATTTAAAAAACTTAAATCTGTATGGATACCCGTAATAATAAACATATTGGATCGTTTCTGACCAATAAATTCAAAAATATTTTTGAATGCGATACTTGGTTGATATAGGACAAAAATATCTGCCTTCTCTAAATCCGATACATCAGCAGATGATTTCATTATGATTACTTCTCGTTGTTCATTACTTTCGATACTCTTTTTTAATGCTCCTAAATCTGGGTGAACTATATCTGAAACCAAGGCAATAGTCGTTTTTTCATCTATAACCTCTACAGAAGTTATTCGCGTATTGTTTATTATATTACGCTCTTCGACAATGGGTTCTATATTTATTTTTATCGACTTTATACCAACACTATTGGCCGTTAGTAGTGTTTTTAAACTATGTAAATTATTGTTATTGGATAGATCAATGGTTTCCTGGTAAACTGGATTGTCGTTTACTCTTATCCGCACTTTTGCCCTCACACTTCCTTGCCCTTGGTAAAGCACATAGGTTTCTAATGGATATTTATTATTTAAAAACGCGTATTTATTAGTATTGATAGGACCAATACTTAAATCTTCATACTTGGTTGTATCACCAACCGTTATGGTGTAAATGGGAGGGGTATTTTCTTTGGTTGACAAACTGTAGTCACGACCAATATTCTGATTACCATCTGACACTAATACAATAGCAGTATTTCTTCTGGCATACACGTCTTTTAGTGTGGAAAGAGGATTTTGTATATTAGTTTGCACATCTTTAAAATCAAGACTGTCCGATAATCGTAAACTTTTACCTAATTGATAGGTGGTAATTTGAAACCTATCGACCAGTTCTGAATTATTTTCAAATGCTGTACGGATTTCTTTTACTTTTCCCCCGTACTCCTCTATTGAAGTTGAATTGTCGATAAGAAGTGCTAGGTTTGGTTTTTCTAGGTTGTAGCTAACACTAGAGAATTTGGGGTTTATAAGTAGTAATGCTATTCCGAAAATTCCGATAAATCTAAGAAAGGAAAGAAGTACTCGTAACAATCCCTTTTGTTTACTCCTAAAATAGTACTGAAAATATACTAGGGCTACAGACAATACCGCAGCTAAAACTATCCAAAATACCGTGCTTGTTTGCATATCCTAATTCTCTCGCTTCTCTATGTCTTACTATTTTTTGTAATAACCTTTTATAAACTAGATAAGCATATAATAAAACATCCATAACCTTATCCGATGAATTCTAAGGGAATGAACTTAAAAACAGGCTATTTTAATTTTACGGCCATACCGTATGCCAACATTTCAGCAGCACCTTGCATAACTAGAGCCGTAACGCATCGAAAGTTAACAATGGCATCAGCCCCTAAACGGTCGGCATCGTCAATTATGCGTTGAATTGCCTGCTCCATGGATTTTGCCAACAGCTTCGTGTATTCGGAAATTTGGCCACCTACAATATTCTTTAAGTCTGCAAACAGGTCACGTCCTATGTTTCTTGCTCTTACGGTGCTCCCGCCCACGGTGCCTAAAGATTCGGTTATTTCCTTAACGATAATTTGTGTCGCTGTTACGCACTTCATAGTTTCAGCATATTTATTGATTAGGCTTAGGTTAACATACCGCCATCCACATTAAGCACTTGCCCGGTTACATATGCGGACAAGTCTGATGCAAAAAATAAACAAGCGTTTGCAATATCTTCAGTAGTACCGCCACGTTTTAATGGAATACCATCTCTCCAGCCCTGTACTGTCTTTTCGTCCAGCTTATCGGTCATTTCAGTTTCAATAAAGCCAGGCGCAATTGCATTGCATCGTATATTTCTTGAACCTAGTTCTAAGGCAACCGACTTGGTAAACCCTATCATTCCTGCTTTGGAAGCGGCATAGTTGGTTTGTCCCGCATTTCCTTTTACGCCAACTACACTGCTCATATTAATGATAGAGCCCTTTCGCTGCTTTAAAAGTGTGCGTTGTACTGCTTTGGTCATATTAAAGACCGATTTAAGGTTGATATCTATTACGGTATCAAAATCAGCTTCGGACATACGCATCAAAAGATTGTCTTTAGTGATTCCGGCATTGTTGATCAACACATCAATAACCCCATCAAAATCATTTAATACTTCCGTCACTAATGCTTCCGCTTCACTAAAACTCGCAGCGTTACTTTTATAGGCTTTTGCTTTTACCCCTTTATCGGTAAGTTCTTTTTCTAGGGCCAGCGCAGGGGCTTCGCTAGAACTGTAAGTAAAGGCGATATTAGCCCCATGATCGGCGAATACTTTAGCGATTCCCATACCTATACCACGGCTGGCGCCTGTTATAATTACGTTTTTTCCTTGAAGTAGTTTCATACTATTATTTTTATTCTGTTGGGATTTTAATTTGTACTGTAAGCGCTAATACTTTTAATTAACGCTTTTCTAAACATAAAGACCTGGTAAACAAAAAATCCATCGACCTAAAAGTAAGACCGATGGATTAATTTATCTAATATACTGTAAAAAATTTAACACAAAAAGTGAACTAAGACATCACTTCCTTAACCTTAATACCTATCTCCGCTGGAGAATCCACAACATGAATACCACATTCACGCATAATTCTCTTTTTTGCCTGCGCCGTATCATCGCTTCCCCCAACAATAGCTCCAGCATGTCCCATAGTTCTTCCCGCAGGAGCGGTTTCACCTGCTATAAAACCAACAATAGGCTTTTTACTCCCACTTGCCTTATACCACTTTGCTGCATCGGCTTCCAATTGTCCACCAATCTCCCCTATCATTACTACACATTCCGTTTCTGGATCGTTTATCAATAATTCAACAGCTTCTTTTGTCGTTGTTCCTATGATTGGATCTCCTCCGATACCAATTGCAGTTGTAATTCCTAGGCCTTGACGTACCACTTGATCGGCCGCCTCGTAGGTTAAAGTACCTGATTTGGATACAATCCCTATATTTCCTTTTTTGAAAACAAAGCCAGGCATAATACCCACTTTTGCTTCACCGGGAGTAATTACACCTGGGCAGTTAGGGCCAATAAGCCTACAATCCATGTTCTTAATATAATTGGAAGCCTTTACCATATCCGCAATTGGAATACCCTCTGTAATCGTAATTATAACCTTAATACCAGCATTAGCGGCTTCCATAATCGCATCTGCGGCAAATGCCGGCGGAACGAATATTATCGTAGTATCTGCACCTACTTTGGCAACAGCTTCGGATACGGTATTAAAAACGGGTTTGCCCAGATGTTCTTGACCACCTTTACCTGGTGTTACACCACCAACGATATTGGTTCCGTACTCTATCATCTGTTCTGCATGGAAAGTACCTTCGCTTCCTGTAAATCCTTGTACAATTATTTTGGAATCCTTGTTAACTAAAACGCTCATACTACTGTTGATTTTTATTTTTTTACAATGGCAAAAATATAGGTTTGGCAATGAATACTAAAGTATTCTGCCTCTTATTTATTATCAATCTTTTTAATTAGATAAGGAATTTTCTTGATGTAGGCCAATTGCTTTAATTTTTCCCTTGACTCCTCTACTGGGGTACCAAAATAACTCTTGCCACCTGCTACGGATTTTGTTACACCGGTCTGACCCATAATTACTGCTTTTTTACCAATAGTAATCCCGCTATTAGTGCCAACTTGACCCCATAACGTAACCTCATCCTCTATAATAACACAACCAGCGATACCGGTTTGGGAAGCAATAAGACACTTTTTTCCAATTATTGTATCGTGACCAACATGCACTTGGTTATCCAACTTGGAACCTTCACCTATTGTTGTATCCCCGGTAACGCCTTTATCAATGGTACACAAAGCGCCGACATCTACATTATCCTCAATGACTACACGACCACCCGAAAGTAATTTATCAAACCCTTCTGGCCGGTTCTTATAATAAAAAGCATCTGCACCTAATACTGTACCAGCATGTATGGTAACATTATCTCCCAACACACAATTATCATAAATACTCACATTGGAATGTAAATAGCAATTATTTCCGATGCGTACATTATTCCCTATAAACACGTTGGGTTGGATTATGGTGTTTTTTCCAATAGTTGCAGAATGGGCTATAGCACTGCTTGAAGCTTCAAAAGGTCTAAAATACCTAGTTAAGGTATTAAAGTCCCTGAATGGATCTTCGGAAATTAACAAAGCTTTACCTTCAGGACAGTCTACCCTTTTATTCATAAGAATAACGGTAGCCTTTGATTGTAGGGCCTTGTTATAATATTTAGGATGATCAACAAATACAATATCCCCATCCGTTACCACATGAATTTCATTCATCCCAAAAACCGGAAAATCATCTGGCCCTACAAAGGTTGAACCTATGATTTCCGCTATTTGCTTTAAGGAAAAAGTAGTAGGGAATTTCAATATTATTCTTTTACGCGTTCCATGTAAGCTCCATTGGAGGTATCTATTTTAACCTTATCCCCTTCGTTTATGAATAAAGGAACATTTACCTCAGCACCGGTTTCTACCTTTGCAGGCTTCGTTGCGTTAGTAGCTGTATTACCTTTAACCCCAGGTTCTGTGTATGTTATTTCCAACACGACACTAGCTGGCATATCAACAGATAAAGGCAAACTGTCTTCCGTATTGAACATAACTTTTACGATTTCACCTTCCTTTAAAAGCCCTGGGGCATCCAATGCACTTTCCATCAACGTAATTTGGTTATAATCGTCCGTGTTCATGAAATGATAGATTTCACCCTCGGCATATAAAAACTGATACGATCGGGTTTCAACCCTAACATCCTCAATTTTATGACCTGCAGAAAATGTATTGTCCAATACCTTCCCTGATGATACACTTTTTAGTTTGGTTCTTACAAATGCGGGGCCTTTGCCAGGTTTCACATGTTGAAAATCTATGATTTTATAAATATCATTGTTGTATCTGATGCATAGTCCTTTTCTAATATCTGAAGTTGATGCCATATATGCTTTTCTAATGGTTTAAATTTTGCTTGTTTTATTTGCTATTAAAATTTATAATTAGCTATTACTAAAATACCCTTTCATGATTCCTCTTTGGGAATCTCTTATAAACTGGAGTATCTCATCGCGTTCCGGAGTAGCCTCCATTTCGGCCTCAATGATCTGAACTGCTTGGCTATTGTTATAATTTTTCTGATAAAGAATTCTATAAATATTCTGTATCTCCCTAATTTTTTCAGAAACGAAACCTCTCCTTCGAAGACCAACTGAATTTATGCCTACATAGGACAGCGGCTCTCTCGCTGCCTTTACATAAGGGGGTACGTCCTTGCGAACGAGCGAACCGCCCGTTACAAAGGCATGTTGCCCTATAGATACAAACTGATGCACTGCTACGAGACCTGCTAAAATAACATTGTCACCAATGGTAACGTGGCCTGCTAAGGTTGAGTTGTTTGAAAAAATACAATTGTCCCCAACCAAACAATCATGGGCTACATGGCAATAGGCCATAATTAAACAGTTCTTACCGATAATAGTTTTCATCCTATCTGAAGTACCTTTATGAATGGTCGCGCATTCTCGTATGGTTGTATTATCCCCTATTTCTACCGTGGTTTCCTCGTTATCATATTTCAGGTCTTGCGGTGGTGCGGAAATTACGGCACCAGGAAAAATATTGCAATTTTTTCCTATTCGCGCACCTTCCATAATGGTTACATTCGAACCTATCCAAGTACCATCCCCAATAATTACATTATTATGTATTGTCGTAAATGGCTCTACAACTACATTCTTTGCTATTTTAGCTCCAGGATGTATATATGCCAGTGGCTGATTCATGCTATGTTCTTTTAACTATTTGAGCCATCATTTCTGCTTCACTCACCAATTTATCGTTTGCGTAGGCGTAGGCTTGCATATGACATATTCCCCTTCTAATGGGTGTAATTAGACTGCAATGAAAAATTAATGTATCTCCTGGTAATACTGGCCTTTTGAACTTTACCTTGTCAATTTTCATAAATAAAGTAAGGTAATTTTCCGGATCAGGTACGGTACTTAAAACTAAAATTCCTCCCGTTTGCGCCATTGCCTCTACTTGGAGTACACCGGGCATTACAGGTGCTCCTGGGAAGTGACCTACAAAAAAAGGTTCGTTCATGGTAACGTTCTTCATTCCCACTACATGTTGCTCTGTAAGTTCCAAAATCCGGTCTATCAACAAAAAGGGCGGCCGGTGCGGCAGCATAGCCATAATCTGATGAATATCCATTAATGGAGGCAAACTTAAATCGTACTTGGGAACATTGTTCCGCTTTTCCAGTTTAATAATATTGGAAAGCTTTTTTGCAAACTGGGTATTGACATAATGGCCAGGTTTGTTCGCTATAACCTTGCCTTGTATTCTTGTTCCGGTCAACGCTAAGTCTCCGATAACATCAAGTAACTTATGACGCGCGGCCTCGTTCGGTTGGTGTAGTGTAAGATTATCTAAAATTCCGTTTGGTTTAACTGAAAGCTTCTTTTTGTTAAAAGCTTTCTCAAGTTTTTTCATAGTTTCCTCAGAAATCTCCTTGTCCACATAAACTATGGCATTGTTTAGATCACCACCTTTTATAAGACCGTTTTCCAAAAGCATTTCCAGTTCATGCAGAAAACTAAAGGTTCTGGCATCGGCAATTTCTACCTTAAAGTCCGATAGATGTTCCAATGTTGCATTCTGTGTGCCCAGGACTTTTGTGCCAAAATCTACCATGGTTGTCACCTGATACTCGTTTGAAGGGATTACGGTTATTTCACTTCCAGTAGCCTCGTCCTTGTAAGAAATCACCTCTTTTACAACATATACATCGCGAGCCGCTTCTTGCTCTACAATACCGGCTTTTTCCAAAGCCTCGACAAAAAACTTAGAGGAACCGTCCATAATTGGAGGCTCCGGGGCATCTAATTCAATTAATACGTTATCTATTTCCAACCCAACTAAAGCCGCCAAAACGTGCTCTGAAGTTTGTATTTTAACCCCTCTTTTTTCTAAGTTGGTACCTCTTTGCGTATTAATCACATAGTTGGCATCTGCCTCTATAATGGGCTGCCCCTCCAAATCCACTCTCTTAAAGGCATATCCATGGTTCTCCCCTGCAGGTAAAAATTTAAGAGTAACGTTGGCACCTGTATGTAAACCAACACCTGTAAGAGAAACTGCTTTCCCTATCGTACGTTGCTTATCTATTGTTGTCTTCATCATCTTTCCTTTTTTCAAGGTTATCTATTCTGTTGATTATTTTTGGTAAGTTCTTGAAATGCACATATGACTTGTTGTAATCGCCATAATTTAACGCTGGCGAACCTTGCAACACCTCATGGCTCTTTACATTTCTTCCTATACCCGATTGCGCCTGAATTTTCACATAATCGCCAATAACAATATGACCAACGATGCCTACCTGTCCGCCAATCATGCAATATTTTCCGATTTTGGTGGAACCTGCGACACCTGTCTGAGCTGCAATGACCGTATGCTCCCCAATTTCTACATTATGAGCAATTTGTATCTGGTTATCCAATTTTACGCCTTTTCTCAAAATAGTTGATCCTAAAGTTGCCCGATCTATTGTGGTACCCGCACCAACATCTACATTATCTTCTAAAATTACATTACCCGTTTGGGGTATCTTGGTAAACTCTCCTTTGTTATTTGGTGCAAAACCAAAACCATCTGCGCCCAGGATAGCACCACTGTGAATAACACAATTTTTTCCTATCACCGTTTCCGAATATATTTTTGCTCCAGCAAAAACCGTGACTCCATCTCCTATGCTAACATTTTCCCCTATGTAAACGTTAGGATAGATTTTCACATTATTCCCTAAACTTACATTATCTCCTAAATACGAAAATGCTCCCAAATACAAATTTTCACCATGGGTAGCAGTATCGGATTTAAACACGGGAGATTCTAAACCCACTTTAGTGTCTTTTACTTGGTTATAATATTCGAGTAATTTAGAGAAGGATTCGTAGGCATCATCAACTTTTATCAGCGTAGTAGTATATGCTTGCTCTGGCTTAAAGTCCTTATTAACTATAGTTATAGACGCTTTAGTGTTATATAGGAAGGATGTGTATTTAGGATTGGCCAAAAACGTCAAAGAACCTATTTCCCCCTCTTCAATTTTCGCAAGTTTATGAACGGCTACCTCTGGGTTTCCCAGTACCTCACCTTCTAGAATACCTGCAATCTGACCTGCTGTAAATACCATGATTGCAAAAGTAAGAAAAATAGTTAAACGGCCTCTTTGGGGTAACAGATATAATATTTTACCACCGTCTTGGATAAGGCATTCAAATTTAAGTGGTCGGATAGTTCAGCAACATCAACTATCTTTCGATTTTTTTTAAGAATATTGATATTCTGCTCGTAACGGTCATATGCCTTGTTTTCTAGTTTACCTTTAAAAACAAAGTAATTTGCTTCTTCATCGCTAAGGTGGTAATTCCTTTTGGTTTCCTGAAATTTATCCTGAAATCGTTTTTCAGATATAGGTTCTTTCTTGATTTTTATATGCAATAAACGTCTGTTTATTATCATTTTACAAAGCTCGGATAATACAAAGTCTTCTGTATACTGCCATTCCTTTATCGCAGATAAAATATCTACGTCATCCAATCGTGCAAAGGTCTCAAGTGTTGTACTATTAAAGGTTTTCTTATCTACGGCTGTGGTTAAAAAATAGGACAATGCCGTACTGGCTTTTAATTCTGTACCATTCGAAATAAGAAAACGGGCACGTTTCAAGATACTTATTAGTAATTGTTCAGCCACAACACCGGTTTTATGTAAGTACGCCTGCCAGTACATAAAACGTCTTGCCATTAAGAATTTTTCTACGGAATAAATCCCTTTCTCCTCCACGACCAATTGCCCGTCTACCACATTTAACATGGTGATCAGCCTATCTGAATTCGTGTTACCTTCCGCTACTCCAGTATAAAAACTATCGCGTTTTAGATAGTCTAACCGATCGATATCCAATTGACTACTCACTAATTGGTTTAGGAATTTTTTTGGGTGATTTCCAGTAAAAATGGAAAGGGCAACAGTTAAACTTCCGTTAAATAAGACATTAAGGTTTTCCATAAATTGGATGGAAATATGCTCATGGCTCACTCCTTCAACAATACTGTGCTCCATAGCATGAGAAAAAGGCCCGTGGCCTATATCATGCAGAAGAATAGCACAAAGAAGCCCCTGCTCTTCTTGTTCAGTGATATCAACACCCTTAAAACGAAGCACTTGCACCGACTTCTGCATCAAATGAACACAACCTAAGGCATGATGAAATCGGGTATGATGCGCTCCAGGATACACCAAATAAGAAAGCCCCATTTGCGATATTCTACGTAGTCTTTGAAAATACGGATGGGCAATTAAGTCAAAAACCAATGGATTAGGGATTCTAATAAATCCGTAAATTGGATCATTGAAAATCTTGAGTTTATTTGATTTGGACAAAGTCAATTTTATTTTGGATCAAAATCAAAGTTATGGAATTGTAACAACAAGTTAGCTTACAGTTTTCTACCTCAATAAAAATATATAAGTCCATAAATCATACTATAATAAATTAGGTATACTACGATGAATAAAATTAAAATACTTTGGGTAGATGATGAGATTGATTTATTAAAGCCACATATTTTATTCTTAGAGGGCAAGGGTTACGATGTAATTACCTCGCAAAGCGGACGAGAAGCCTTGGAGGAATTAGAGGAAACAAGTGTAGACATCGTTTTTTTAGATGAAAATATGCCGGGTATTTCAGGATTGGAAACCCTGAACGAAATCAAGGTCATGGATGCCACTATCCCCGTGGTAATGATTACAAAAAGTGAGGAAGAGTTTATTATGGAAGAAGCTATCGGCTCTAAAATAGCGGATTATCTTATTAAGCCAGTAAACCCAAATCAAATTTTATTGTCGTTAAAAAAGAACTTGGACCACTCCAGATTAGTATCCGAGAAAACTACCAGCAACTACCAGCAAGAATTTAGAAAAATTGCCATGGATTTGTCTATGGTAAATTCTTATGAGGAATGGATCGAGTTGTATAAAAAATTAATTTACTGGGAATTGCAGTTAGAACAAATAGAAGATAGTGGCATGTTCGAGATTTTGGAGTCCCAAAAGGTGGAAGCCAATAATCAGTTTGGGAAGTTCGTTGATAAGAATTACCAAGATTGGTTTACGGATTCGGATGCTCCTGTACTATCCCATACCTTGTTTAAAAAATGGATAGCACCAGAATTAAAAGATTCCAAAACACTATTAGTTGTGGTAGACAATCTAAGATATGACCAGTGGTACGCCTTTGAAGACACGGTAAATACATTTTACAAAAAACAAAAGGAAAAGAGTTATTTCAGTATTCTACCAACTGCCACACAGTATGCCCGTAATGCCATTTTTTCTGGGCTCACCCCTTTGGATATGGAAAAAAAATATCCGGACTGGTGGAAAAACGATACCGAAGTCGGCGGTAAAAATCTGTTCGAGGATAAATTTCTTGGAGAACAACTGAAGCGCTTGGGACTTAACATTAATTGGGACTACCAGAAAATAAGTAGTTTAAAACAAGGCAAACACCTTTCCCAAAACTTTAAATCACAAAAGGATAATGATCTTACTGTTATCGTCTATAATTTTGTTGATATGCTTTCCCATTCCAAAACAGAAATGGAAGTGATAAAAGAGCTCGCCTCTAATGATAAGGCCTACCGTTCGCTTACGCAAAGCTGGTTCAAGAATTCTCCACTATTGGAAATTATTCAACAGGCTCAGCAAATGGGCATGAAACTAATTATAACGACCGATCATGGTACGATTAACGTAAAATCGCCATCTAAAGTAGTTGGAGATAGAGAAACAAGCTCAAATCTCAGATACAAAACTGGCAGAAGCCTAACGTATGAAGATAATGATGTACTGGCTGCGAGAAATCCAAAAAGCATCTATCTGCCCAGTATTAATATGAGTAGTTCCTACATTTTTGCGAAGAACGATTTGTTTTTTGCTTATCCCAATAATTACAACCATTATGTAAGTTATTACAGAAACACCTATCAGCACGGCGGAGTGTCTCTGGAAGAAATGATTATTCCTTTTGTGGTTTTGGAGCCTAAGTGATTGTAATATTTAAATGATTTCGTAGAATTGTAGTTAAGCAATACTTAGATGTATGATAGTAAAGATAAATTAGTGTTGGCCTCTTGCCATTGTCCGGCCAAATTGCTCGCCAAATTCAAAAGATATTCCCATTATTATTAGACATAATAGACATATAATGACAATACTCCAATTTGTATCAATTCGAAACCCTAAAAAACTTATATTTTTTTTTCATACTTAAAAATTTTGTCCAAAATTAAAAGTGATTATTAATATATTCATAATAATCTAATTAAGATTGTTACTAAAACTATCGGTGTTTTTGAAAATGGAAAACCTAAGCTATTCAGAAAAGAATATTCATCAGATCGCCAAACAAATTATAGCAACGGCAAGAACAAAATGTTTGGCCTTCTACGCCCCAATGGGCGCCGGCAAAACGACACTAATTAAAGCTTTGGTCGCAGAACTAGGCAGCTTGGATACAGTTAGCAGTCCTACATTTGGACTGGTAAATGAATATCATGATCCCAACGGAGAAGTATTGGCTTACCACTTCGATTTTTATCGTTTAGCAGATGAAATGGAGGCCATGGATATGGGCCTGGAAGAGTATTTAAATTCAGATACTTGGATTTTTATGGAATGGCCAGAAAAGATTCCAAATTTAATTCCACCGGTTACCATGAACATCAACATTGAAATCATGACCCCTACGGAACGAAGAATTTCGTTTTAGTTACTAAACTTATAGCTGATATAGCAAACAGATTATTTAAAGCTTTACTTCCTACCAACTGAACCCGTTTTTTTATTGTATTTTTTCGATGAAATACCTGATTTTCGTTAAAATGTAGGTTTTAAACGTTAAAATACACGATTTTTACGTTTAAAAGCATGATTAGTGTACTTTATTTCTTACATTTGAAGTAGACATTATTAGCAACCCTCTAAAAACCCCTATCGAAAATGAAAAACAAAAAAAACATTTTAGCTTCCATCGCCTTGGGAATTTTTCTTTTAGGCACTGTTGCTCCAGCAATCCCGATTGATAAGGACACGCTTACTACTGGTGTGGATAAGACAAAGGTTAAAATTCCTAATAGGAAAGACAGATAGAATTAAGTTACAAAAAATTATAAAGGGCAATCAATAAATTGCCCTTTTTTTCGTTTGCTTATTATTGTTCCCAAACTAGAATGATAATGAGAAAAGGTCTAACAGTTAAAAGAAAAAACGCCAAGTATAGAATTATTATAGATTCTGCTATGGTTTTTTTTGTGGTCATGGCCCCTTTTGTTTTTAAAATACATGAGTATCTTCCTAGAAATCCTAATGAGACATTTGAATTTTTGGGCTTTTCCTTAGGTCAGAACCAATTCGCAGATGTAAGTACCTACGTTTGGTTCTTGCTGGGTAAATTTATACCATTGTACCTTCTGGTAATTTGGTTTTTCACTTGTAAGCATTGGTGGTATCATGCGATACTAATACCAATAACCATGTACGCTTTCCAAATTTTTGAAGTTATCTACTCGGAGGATAAATATGTAGATAGCGAGAATATATTATGGCTTTTGCCAATCTGTATGGTAATTATTCCGTTCGTTTACTTTGTTAGGGTAAAACTCTACGACAAATATGTTCATGGTATAGACCTTGAGGCTATGGATGCCGAATTAGAAGCCTTAAAGTCCAAGAACGATAGTAACGAAGTACCTGCTAGTTTAGATGAAAAATTTGATGCCGATTTAAGGAATGAATCTATATCGGAAGAATTAGACCGTAAATTATCTACAAGGAATTTGGAACAAGCGGCGAAACAGTTTCAAATAAGACTACAGAACCTAGTCAGTTTTGGCAGTAAACAAGAGTAGGTTTCTCTTTTATTTCAACCATATCCTATTTTCACTAAAAATTGTACATTTGGGGGTAATGCCTGTAAGTGGGTTTTTGTCAATTTGCACCTATGAATCAACCTTCATCACCCTTTAGTAAACAGCAATTGCTTCCTCAGGAAGAAACCTTGGAAATTTTAAAGCAAAAAGGCGAACTCTTTATTGGGCTTCCCAAAGAAAATCAATACCAAGAAAAAAGAATTTGCCTTACGCCAGATGCCGTAAACGCGATTACGTCTAATGGGCATCGGGTACTCATTGAATCGGGTGCCGGAAAAGGGGCTCATTTTTCCGATTTGGATTATACCAATGCAGGCGGGGAGATAACAAAAGATACGGCAAAAGTATTTGGCTGCCCATTACTATTAAAAGTGGAACCCCCTACCCTTGGGGAAATAGGAATGATCAATCCACAAACTACCGTAATATCAGCGCTGCAAATAAAAACACAACAAAAATCTTATTTTGAAGCGTTGGCCAGGAAGCGTATTACCGCAATTGCCTTTGAATACATTCGGGATGAAGATGGTAAGTTTCCCGCAGTACGGTCCCTTAGTGAAATAGCTGGAATTTCTTCAGTACTTATTGCGGCGGAACTAATGTCTACCAGTAACAACGGTAACGGTCTCATGTTTGGCAATATTAGCGGTGTTCCGCCGGTTGAAGTCGTTATTATCGGTGCAGGCACCGTAGGTGAGTTTGCCGCTAGGTCTGCTATTGGATTAGGTGCCAATATAAAAATATTCGATAATTCAATCACAAAGCTCCGAAATATTCAAACCCACCTAAAACAAACGGTTTACACCTCTACCATACAACCAAAGAATCTATTAAAGGCATTAAAGCGCTGTGACGTTGCCATTGGCGCTACCCGCGGCAAGGACCGATCACCTGTGGTAGTTTCCAGTACTATGGTAGAACATATGAAAAAGGGTGCTGTTATTATAGATGTAAGTATTGATACCGGCGGTTGTTTTGAGACTTCTGAAATTACAACACATAACAAGCCTACCCTAGAAAAATATGGGGTCGTCCACTATGGTGTTCCCAATATCCCCTCTAGATATCCAAAGACGGCAACGGTCTCCATAAGCAATATCTTTACGCCCTACCTCCTTAAAATCGGGGAGGATGGCGGATTAGAGAACTCCCTACGATTTGACAAAGGATTACGCAACGGATTGTACATGTACCATGGTATACTTACCAATAAATCTGTGGGGGAATGGTTCGATTTACAGTATAGTGATATCAACTTCCTAATATTCTAGATTAGCGCTGTTGTTTCTTTTGGTATCCATAGGAAAACCATAATTTTACATTGGTTTAACCATAACAACAGTCTTACATGCCATTTATAAAACGTTTGGGGTTTTATTTGTTCGGAGTTTCCATCGGCGTTCTTTTTTTAATGTTCTTTTTCAAGAAAAAAACAGAGGACACCGGCGTATATTTTTGTTATTTTCCTAATTGCAGAACTTTGAAGGATATACGCAACAAACCAATGCAGTATTCAGATGCTGTTGCTGCCCAATTAGTGGAAAAAACCATTGATACGGTGGATATTGTGGATTTACTTACGAATGGCGACGTAGATTTTGGTTTAAGCGAAACGAAATCGGCTCCATGTAAAACCTACATTATCCAAGGAACGGTAAAGGGTAAAGAAATGGTTGCGACCGTTCGGAACTGCGCTAAAAAAGCCATCTTGGAAAGTATTGTTCCAAATACGAATTGAATAGCTTTTTAAATCAAAACGATATTAAATTACAATCGTAATTCCCAATTACGGCCCGCATAAATCAAGTTCTTAAAAAAGCAGACCAAAAAGCTTATATCCTTCTCCGTTTTCGTTCTTGTTTTAGCAATGAAAGCTCTCGTGTAGTCTGTCCTGCAACCGAAGTGTTCTCCTCCGCCCGCCTTATCAGATAGGGCATTACATCTTTTACGGGTCCAAATGGCAGATACTTCGCTACATTATATCCATGATGAGCCAGATTAAAGGAAATATGATCGCTCATACCGTATAACTGCCCAAACCATATACCAGTATTGTCTTTGGCAATATGCTTCTCGTTCATTAAACTTATAAGTTTTAGGCAGCTCTGCTCATTATGCGTTCCCGAAAAAATCGAAAATGTGTCCAGGTCATTGACCATATAGGCAACGGTCTCATCAAAATTAGCATCGGTCGCTACTTTAGATTTACAAATTGGTGTAGGGTATCCCTTTTCTGTCGCCCTTTCGTTTTCCTTTTCCATATAAGCGCCACGCACCACTTTCATTCCTATCTTGTATCCTTCTTCCTTCGCTTTTTTGTGAAGTTGCTTTAAATACGGAAGCCTATCCCAACGATAGGTTTGTAAAGTATTGAATACGATGGCTTTTTTCTGGTTATACTTCTGCATCATCCGAGCAACCAAATCATCCGCTGCATCCTGCATCCAGCTTTCTTCACCATCTATCAATAGGGATACATCTAAGTCGTAGGCTTTTTTACAAACCTTATCAAATCTATTGACAACACGTTGCCACTCTGCCTTTTCTTCGTTCGTAAGGGTTTTTTTCTCCCCTATCTTCTGATACAGCGCAAAACGCCCAAAACCGGTTGGTTTAAAAACCGCAAAAGGAATAGCGTCTTTTTCCTTTACAAAGTCCAATATTTTGAGAATAATGGCCGTAGCATTATCGAACGGATCTTCCTCCTGTTTTCCCTCAACGGAATAATCCAATACGGAACACACTTTTTTTTCGAACATGCGGTCTACAACAGGCAGGCAATCCTCTTCATTGACACCACCACAAAAATGGTCGAATACCGTAGCACGAATGAGTCCTTCTACAGGTAGCTTTGCCTTTATGGCAAAATTTGTCATTAAGGTACCCATTTTCACCAAAGGTTCGTTAGCAATCATCTTAAAAAGAAAATATGCCCGTTCCAGTTCCGAATCCGTTTTTAACGAAAAAGCGGTTGCGGTATCCTCAAAAATTCCATCCATAAACAGCATTATTTTTACCGATCAAATATAAACACAGAATTTCTATTCTTTAAATTAAAAATAACCTTTATTTTGCAGGTATAACCGAGGTAATCGTAGCCTTTTGTCAACCAACTATTTTTATGGATTCTATTTTTTCAGATGCCTATGCCGTACATTTTAATTCTGCCGCCTATGCGTCCCTGAATACGCATTTGACAAAAGCTGACTATTCCATTCTCTTTATCCTAGTTGACGAAAACACCCATGAGCTTTGTTTAGCCCAGTTTATGGCTCAGATATCTGGAGCATATCATTTTGAAATTATAGAAATAGAATCTGGCGAAATAAACAAAACCATTGAGACCTGCGTTGGGGTTTGGGAAGCACTCTCCGAACTTGGGGCCGACCGCAAAAGCCTTCTCATTAATTTAGGAGGTGGCGTATTGACCGATTTAGGTGGTTTTGTAGCATCAACTTTTAAACGAGGTATAGATTTCATAAACGTACCCACTACACTCCTCTCCATGGTCGATGCATCGGTAGGTGGCAAGACCGGGGTAGACTTGGGATCCCTTAAAAATCAGATCGGTGTCATTAACCAACCCTTTATGGTATTGGTGGTGACCGATTTTTTGGACACTTTGGAAGAACGGCAAGTAACAAGCGGTTTTGCAGAAATGCTAAAGCATGGTCTTATAAAGGACGCATCATATTGGTCGGATTTAAAAGCCACCACTTCCTTGCAAGAAATCAAACAACAAATTCTGACATCCGTAGCCATAAAAAACAGGGTAGTTGTAGAAGACCCTACAGAGCAAGGACTACGGAAAATTTTGAACTTTGGGCATACCTTGGGGCATGCCGTAGAATCCTATCGGTTAGAAAGCCAAGAAATGGAGACTTTACTTCACGGCGAAGCGATTGCTGTTGGAATGATTTTAGAAGCCTACCTTTCGTTTAAACTAACAGGGCTTTCACTCAATGCCCTAGAAGACATCAAAACAACGTTTCTAGGCTATTATGAAAAAGTTATATTCTCGGAAGATGACATCAGCCATATCGTGGAACTGATGAAATTTGATAAGAAAAACTCCCATGGTAAAATAAAATTTGTTTTACTTAAACGTATTGGAGAAGCTGTAATAGACGTAATCGTACCCCCAGAAATCGTTCGAGAATCATTCATATACTACGCACAATAAAAGCTTCGCACACTAATAAGTGTATTTCACAACTCTTTGTATACAGATATGGGTAAAATAACTAGTTTAGTTTTAGGTAATTAACCACCAACCTAATTAAATTATTCCAGTTATGACCAGACGTTTGATCGACTACAAAAAGTTAGACCACCAACTCGCTAGCCTTTTAATTGAAACGTATCCTTATGGCTATGGGGACGAAGATATTATTTGTTTCAAAAATGGCAACGGTGAACTAATAGAAGCCGTTGAACTTAGAACGGAAGACACTCTGTTTTTGGTAAAAATCAGTAAGAGTCTCTCTAATTTCATTGCGAATTTTGAGGAGAATATCGAAAAGGAACTGTTGTCAAAAACGCCAGAAGAGGTAATGGATAGCGAAGAAATGACGCAAGAGCTTCAATTTGATCACGAACAAGAACTTGAAGACTTTTCAGACTTGGATTGATCAGCCGTACCTTTCCTCTAAAATGGCAGCATGGTGTTTTAGGTGACCACTAATTACAAAACCCAATGCGGCAACGCTCCATGGCATACCGCTTGCTGTACCAATACGCGTTAATTGTTCTGTTGTCAAAGACTTGAACAAGGTAAGAGTTGCTTCACGCACTGCCTTGAATTCTGCTATTATATCAGCTTTAGTGCGTTGTTTACTATTACTTTCTTCTACATAACTGTTGTGGTCAAATCCTGGTAAAGCAGTTGAATCGTTTCTAGAAAAACGAAATGCACGATACTGAAAAACCCGCTCGGTATCAATGATATGCAGCAGCACTTCTGCGACTGTCCACTTATCCGGACCGTAACTATGTCCCAATTGCGCCTCAGACCTTTGCAATGTATAGGTAACGAACCAATCCCTAGATTTTTCCAAGGCTTCCAACAATTCTTCCTCGGCAACAATATTCAAATACGTTGCGTAAAAATGATTGAATTCGTTTTCCCCAAGTTCCGATAATCGCATACTCATAAATTTAGTCTAAAATCAATAAAAAAGCTCAACTGCTGTACAATTGAGCTTTCCAAATACTTAGCTTTTCAATTATAATTCATTAAAGATAGTGTGCATCAAACGCTTTTTATCATTGAAGCTTTCCTCTAAAGAAATCATCGTTTCCGTTCTACTGATTCCTTCAATATCATCTATTTTAAAAATAATGTTCTTGGCGTGTGTGGTATCCTTAGCCCTAATCTTACAAAAAATATTGAATTTACCTGTAGTGATATGCGCAATAGTGACATTAGGAATTTGATTCAAACGCTCTAAAACAAATTTCGTTTGATGTGTCTTTTCTAAAAATATTCCTACATAGGCTATAAAAGCATAACCAAGTTTAACATAATCCAAGGTAAGGGAGGAGCCTTGTATAATGCCGCTTTCTTCCATTTTCTTAACCCGTACATGAACCGTACCTGCAGAAATGAGCAGTTTTTTGGCAATGTCCGTAAAAGGCGTTCTTGTATTATCTATCAACATATCCAGAATCTGGTGGTCTATTTCATCTAATTTAACTTTACCCATGATTAATTATTTTTTTACAAAATTAAAACATTATAAAATTAAATGTAAAGAATTGTTGTTTTATTTAAATAAAATGTAACATAAAGTTGAAAATCGGCAAGAATAACCAATCAATTCAGTAAAAAAGTGATGAGATTCCGATGTCATCCATCCATTGTTTATCTATTTGGCTAGCTGCATCTTTGGTTTCATGACCAAAAACAGCTGTTGGTTTTAATGCTACTTCCTGAACTTTTGGCACAAATACAATACGCTCGTTCACCAATTTTTCTTGAAATAGTATGGCTACTTTTGACCCCTTTATTAAACTGGGGTCCAAAATATGTGCATTCGACACAAGTACATCGCAATACATTTTTTGATTCTCAGGGATTATTTTATAGTCGTTGAGCGTGAATTTTTCCAGATTGTCTTCCTTAATCACAGTTAACGCCTCCAGCAATGCCATAAAAATAAAACCGCGCGTAATTTCTCGGTCGTAGTCATTTGAATAATGCCCAGCTTCAAATAATATAGTGGGTGTTTGTTGCATTTGAAATGCATCACCAACACAATTGGCATTAAAACTATCATCGTACCTCGCTATTTGACCAGGCAGGTATGTTTGCAATTTATTATTCATTGCCGCAATAACTTGCATACTTTTTAAACGAGTATTGGATACATTTCTTTCCTTATCAAAAGCAGGTGCCAAAAAAGATACCGTTGCAGGTTTTTCCGTTTTACCTACATTAAAAATAGTTCTTTGATCGTGTAGGTTAAAACAATAATCTGGTTCAAAATCGTTATAGACCGACTTTAATATTCTGCTCTCGGGTTGAGAAAGATCTTGTGCATCCCGGTTCAAATCTATTTGATTTGCATTTACCCTTGTATATGCCAATGCTCCATCGGGATTTAAAATTGGAATGATTTTAAGTGTACACTCTTGGAGGATATTCTTTGATGCGCCAAATTGGAGTTTTAGATAGTTTATCAAATCTAAAACCGCCTTTGTGGTTGTAGATTCATTCCCGTGCATTTGAGACCACATTAGAATTCGTTTGGAGCCCGTGCCAATCGTTACGCCATAAATTGGATTACCTTCCACAGATGCTCCCAGCGTCTCTAAAAGAAACGGTGTTTTTAACTGGCGTAGGTACTCCTCTATGTGAACATGAGTTACATACCTAGTATGGATCTGCTCTAGCTTAAAATCGGAATAAGGTATCTCGTTGGTCATAGGCAATTAATTCTAACAACACAAAAATACAATTGTTAAAAATTACATTTGTAAACAAATATCAAATAGAAAATCACCTCCTGAATCCTTGAAAATTGAATTTTGTAAACTCAACTTCTATTTTGCATATATTTTAATTCAAATTACTTATAATCAATATTTTAATTATCTTCATATAAAGTTAAAAACAAATTAAATGAATGCGTACGATCGTTAATTTCAACATGTACACATCTGTAAACCTAGATAATTGTGTAGCTTTGTAAACTAGTATGGAAATTGAAAAAATCAATCTTAGAGTCGCACAGATACTAACGCAATATGAGCTTTCAGCATCAGCTTTTGCAGACAGTATAGATGTGCAACGCTCTAGTATTTCGCATATTCTAAAAGGACGCAACAAACCTAGTTTAGAATTTGTGATAAAGCTGGTTCACGCCTACCCCGAGGTAGATTTATATTGGCTATTGTATGGGCAAGGAGAATTCCCAAAGAAAAGCGTTATAGAAACAACAAGCCCAAACACTAGGAGCCAAACAACAAAAACAACAACTCCTACTACGGAAAAGGAAATAGAAAAGGTGCTTCTGTTTTATAAGGACGGGACATTCTCGTCACATATTCCGGGATAATAGCCGTGTAAAATTATTGCATAGGAAAGAACGGAGTAAAGGGCTATTTTCATTATTTTGCAGGTATGATTAAAAATGTGCTTTTTAGCTTTTTAGCTTTTGTAGCATTATCCTCATGTTATCAGCCAGAACGTAACTGCAAAGACTATAAGACGGGTACTTTTTTGTTCGATTACGAAGTTGGTGATTCTGTAAAAACAGGAAAATTTGTTCGCGGAACCGAATACAGCGTAGATTACTATGAAGGAAAGATAGATAGTGCTAGTATTCGATGGTTCAACGATTGTGAATTTATCCTACAGGACGTGAACAGTAAAACTGCTATCCATTATAAAATCGTAAGTACAACCGATAGTTCATATACTTTTCAATACAACAAAGCGGTAAAGGACCCTAACAAAGACTTGGTGGTACGAACCGGTACTGCTTATAAAACCAACTAACCATGTTTGATATTTTCACCGCTCCAGAAGCCTGGATTGCACTATTTACGCTAATTCTTTTAGAAGTATTCGTAAGCATAGACAATATTGTTTTTATTTCTTTCGCCTCAAAAAAACTAGCTAAGGAAACCCAAAAAAAAGCTATTTATAGTGGTTTTGCCCTTGCGATACTCTTGCGAATTATATTATTCATCTCCGCAACCTTGCTGCTTTCGTTAAAAAAACCGTTTGCAATAATCGATACAGATTGGCTATCCGGGAGTCTTAGTATACAAGGTATTATACTTTTTACAGGAGGACTTTTCCTCGTGTACAAGGGCACAAAAGAGATTCGCGAAAAAATAGAAGATAGGCGACACGATGAGCGTGAAGTGAAAAGGGAAAGCGCTAGTAGTTTAACTAAAGTGCTGATTCAAATACTAGTGATCAATATGGTGTTTTCTTTTGATTTTGTCCTCAGTGCCATTGGAATGACTCATGGTATTACCTCCGATGAGTATGATGCCTTGTCAATTATCATTTTGGCAACCTTACTTTCCTTGTTCATTATGATTGCCTTTGCACACAAGCTAAATACCCTAGTAGAAAAACATCCATCAGTAAAGGTGCTGGGTTTGGCATTTATGATTCTTATAGGCTTTGTACTGTTGGCAGACGCTGCCCATGTATCTCATATAACACTGTTTGGCAGCGCCCCAATTTCTCTTCCTAAGATCTACCTGTATTTCGTTATTCTGTTTTCTGCGATAATTATAACAATAGAATTACACAGGAATATGAAAAATATTACCAAAGAGAGTATTCAGGATAATACGTAGATAAGAAGATAGTTAAAACGATTATCTTATAATTTAATGTTCTTTTTTCTTTACACTTTTGATTTTATTGTTAGCAAATCAGAGTTGCAAAAGCGCACCCTAAATTAGATAGTTCCGCTTTGAAATAGGATACTCAATCGGATAAATAATTTTTTGAAAAATTAAGGGTAAATAAGAAGTAAAACTAAGGTGTAAACCCTTAACGTACTAAAAAGCCTCTACTTAAGTTATTCCACTGTATAACCACCTGTAATAAATAAAACATACCCCCCTCCTACAAAACAACCGCTCTTACCTTCAAAGTTTCATCGGAGACAAATGGAATACTATCCATTACAGGATAAAGAAATAAATAGGAACCCACAATAAAAAACATTCTAATTTGGCCTGCTAAAAGCAACTTCGGGATTTTTGGTTTTTTGCTCCTTAAAGAGTCGTTGCTGCTGTTTTACCGTCATTGTACTTCCATCATGACTCCATCCCGGAGGACCAAAAATATACATAAGCTTATCACTTATTTTGCCCGACTTTTTGGTATCGTTCCAAATATCCTTGAACTCATGGGTCAAAATTACAATGGGGTTGTTTGAACTTGGGGCGTGAATAACACCATATTTCACATCAATGGAATCATCCAACGGCAACCAAGTGCCGAACATTCTGTCAAAAATATTTAGGAAACCTCCATGGTTTTTATCCAAGTACTCCACATTTTGCGCATGGTGAACTTGATGCATGGTGTGTGTGTTCATGAATTTTTCAAATATCCCAAGTTTAGGTAGCAATACTGTATGCAATTGAAATTGCCATAAGGCTTCTATCCCTAAACAGAAGACTACCATTTCTGGCGAAAAGCCAAGGGCTGGCATCCACATATAGAAAAAGGGCTTATAAAGCAGGGTAAACCAACCATTTCGAACCGCCGTTCCTAGATTGAAGTTGTCGGAGGAATGATGCACGATATGCGCCGCCCATAATATCCGTATTTCGTGATTGGCCCTATGAAACCAATAATAGGTGAAATCATCGGCTAATTGGCACAATAACCAAACATACCAAGCATAGCCAAAAGATTCATATCCTAGAACGTGTGTACGAACACCATCTACCAAAGGATTGAACAAATCATACACATAGGTAAATATTACAATTGCGGAAACTACTTTTAAAAGAGCCGCCAATATTGCGGAACCAACACCCATAAAGCCACTCGCAAAAAGATCTTTCCAGTCGTAAAGGTCATGATGATCATCATGGTTTTTACTATAGGTAAGTTCTAGGAGTATAAAAATTATAAAACAAGGTGCGCCATACACCAAAGGGTTCGTCAAATCCATTTCTTCAATTCAATTTTTGATAAATATAACTATTAATGTACCCAAACAACAACTTGTTTAACCTTTGGCTTTTGAAAAATTGGGATAGTACGTTCAAACCTAAACAACTATTGTTCTTTTGATTTCTTTAAAATCTGATTTTGCTCCGTCATTAGTTTTTCCAAGTTCGATAGCAATTGTATCTGCTTGGGTGTATCCACCTCCTTATTTGCAGGATCTTCTGCCTTGTCCTTGAACCGATTTACAAACCTTAAAACAATGAAAATAGTAAAGGACACAATTGCAAAATCTATCATTACTTCCAAAAACTCTCCATATCCAATGGCTACCTCCTCGATACCATCCGAAGCGTTTCTTAAAATCATTTTCCTATTGCTCAGGTTTACATCGTCCGTTAATAATGAAAGTGGAGGCATCACTATTTTTTTTACCAGGGCGTTTACCACGTTATTGAAAGCAGTTCCGATGATGATACCAATAGCCATATCAATCATGTTTCCCTTTACCGCAAAATTTTTAAATTCTTTAAAAAGGCTTTTCATAACAGGTCTTAGAAAAGTGTGATTTGGCCTTCTCCATCTTCTTGATTAGTATCGGAAGCGGTATTCGTTTGGGAATCACCTTCTACCTGCTTGGCATTTTTTTGGTCGGATACATTTTCTTCATCTACGACCTCCATATCATTTGCCTCGGCTACCGGAGGTTCTTCATATGGCAATGCTTCTAATGAGTTGACACTTTTAACCTTTTCAGATGTCAATTGATTACCTAAAGCTTTCATTCCTTTAATGGCTATAAAACTTTCTATGTCAATAGATTGACTTTCTTTTGGCTCTTTTCCTCGCGGCTTAGGAAACTCCATTTCTACCATAGGTCTCCAATCCGTAGAAACCAGCTCTAAATACGACTTGGGATGTTCGGAAATAAATGTATCCTCCCTATTTTCAGTTTCAATTAAAAAGCGCTTAACGTAAAAACGTTCTTTTTCACCCTCCCAATAGATAGCGGAAATGGGCTTATTGGGATTCCATTTTTCCAATACGATCATATCGTCATCAAAATGAGCTGTAAGTACTGGCAACATGGTTTTAGCCACACCTTTTTGCGTGATGACCAACAACAAGTCCTCACCTCTAAATTCTCCTATAAGTTCTCCCCTGCCATCAACATTCAAGCGTCTAACGACGTCGTCGAACCAAATTTTACGAGGTTTTAAGGTAGAAACACCTTTTTCCTTAAGCTCTATGCGCTTTACCGTATACTTGGTTACCAAGTTTCCTTTGGAGGTTCTTGCCTTAATAAGGACGTCAGCGAAATCAACATCCCATTTTAACTTTTTAATACTTCCCGCCTGACGCAGATTTACAGTTACCACTTCTGCTTCACCATTAGGATTTGCAGAAAAATAAAGCACATCTGAATTTGGACTGCCAGCTGTAAGATCATATAGCTTTTCCCTGGTCATTGAAGTGACATTAAACCGCTTAACATAGGTAGGACCACCCTTGCCGTCCTTATACATCATGTTGTATATGGTGCGCTTGTCCTTTTTCTTAAAGACCGCGACATGGATAATATTCTTACCCACGAAGATCTTGGAATCTACTTTGGCAACTTGCATTTTACCATCCTTGGTAAATACTATAATATCATCAATATCGCTACAGTCGGTTACATATTCATCTCTTTTTAAAGAAGTTCCGACAAAGCCCTCTTCTCTATTCACATATAATTTTGTGTTTCGTATCGCTACTTTAGTGGCTTCTATATCATCGAATACTCGAATTTCAGATTTGCGCTCCCTACCCTTTCCATAAGTGTTTTTGAGATTTTTAAAATAATCGATAGCGAAGGCCACAAGATTGGCAAGATGGTGCTTTACCTGAGCAATTTTTTCTTCCAAGGTGTCCAAAAACTGTTGGGCCTTGTCTATATCGAATTTGGAAATACGTTTTATCCGGATTTCGGTTAACCTTACAATATCCTCTTCGGTAACTGCACGCCTTAAATGTTTCGTAAAAGGTTTGAGCCCCTTATCTATAGCCTGTATAACACCTTCCCAAGTTTCTTCTTCTTCAATATCCCGGTAAATTCTGTTTTCAATAAAAATGCGCTCCAAAGAGGCGAAATGCCATTGCTCCTCCAGTTCGGAAAGCTGTAATTCCAATTCTAACCGTAACAACTCAACCGTTGCTTCGGTAGATCGTTTTAACATTTCGGTTACCCCGATAAACAATGGCTTGTTGTCTTCGATAATACATCCCAACGGAGAAATGGAAGACTCACAGGCCGTAAACGCATATAGTGCGTCTATGGTTTTGTCCGGTGATATTCCCGTTGGGAGATGCACTAAAATCTCTACATCTGCGGCGGTATTATCCTCTATTTTCTTTACCTTAATTTTCCCTTTATCATTCGCCTTTAAAATAGAATCTATTAAAGTAGATGTATTGGTGCTGTATGGTATCTCATTGATTACCAATGTACTCCTATCTAATTGTGAAATTTTTGCGCGTACGCGTATCTTACCACCTCTTAGTCCGTCGTTGTAATTGCTAACATCTATTATTCCAGAGGTAGGAAAGTCCGGGAATATCCTAAACCGCTGACCTTTTAAATGTTTTATAGAAGCATCTATCAATTCGATAAAGTTGTGCGGTAATATTTTAGTAGAAAGTCCAACGGCGATTCCCTCAGCACCTTGTGCCAACAATAACGGAAATTTAACCGGTAGGTTTACAGGTTCTTTTTTTCGACCATCATAGGATTGCTGCCACTCTGTTATTTTAGGGCTAAAAACAACTTCCAATGCGAATTTGGACAAACGGGCCTCGATGTATCTAGATGCGGCCGCTCTATCTCCAGTTAAGATATTCCCCCAGTTTCCTTGGGTATCTATCAATAGGTCTTTTTGACCTATCTGCACCATGGCATCTGCAATACTGGCATCTCCATGTGGATGGTACTGCATTGTATGTCCAACTACATTGGCAACTTTATTATAACGACCGTCGTCCAACTCCTTCAGAGAATGCATGATTCTTCGCTGTACCGGTTTAAAACCGTCTTCAATGGCAGGCACAGCACGTTCAAGAATTACATAAGAAGCATAATCCAGAAACCAGTCCTTATACATGCCGCTTACCCTTGTAAGTGCATCGGTAGTCTCCTGTCCAGTGCCACTATCTTCAGGTAGTTGGTGGTTTTGTTCCTCATTCAATTCTTCATTCTCTTCCATTCAAAAGGAATCGTATTTACTTGATTATATTTTATTTTTCTTCTATTAAGTCTACCTCAACTTTAAGGTTTTCTATAATAAATTCTTGCCTGTCAGGTGTATTTTTACCCATATAAAAACTAAGCAATTCTTCAATTGACATTGCCTTATCTAGCATTACGGGTTCCAATCGGATATCGTCACCAATAAAGTGTTGGAACTCATCAGGTGAAATCTCCCCTAGCCCCTTAAAACGAGTGATTTCGGGTTTTCCGGTCAGTTTATTGATAGCATGTTGACGTTCTTCATCACTATAACAATAAATCGTTTCTTTTTTGTTCCGGACCCTAAACAACGGAGTCTGCAGAATATATAAATGATTTTCTTTTATCAATTCGGGAAAAAATTGCAAAAAGAAAGTAATAAGCAATAGACGTATATGCATACCATCCACATCGGCATCCGTAGCGATTACAATATTGTTGTATCGCAGATCTTCAATAGATTCCTCAATATTTAAAGCGGCCTGTAAGAGATTGAATTCCTCGTTTTCATAAACGATTTTTTTGGACATGCCGTAAGAATTCAAGGGTTTTCCTCGTAGACTAAATACAGCCTGCGTGTTTACGTTTCTGGATTTGGTAATGGAGCCTGACGCAGAATCACCCTCGGTAATGAAAAGGGTACTATCCAATCGGTTATCCTTTTTCATATCACCTAGGTGCACCCTACAATCCCTTAATTTTTTGTTGTGTAAGTTCGATTTTTTAGCACGGTCCTTTGCCAGTTTTCTAATTCCGGATAATTCTTTTCGTTCTTTTTCGGCGACTATAATCTTACGTTGCAGAGCATCTGCCGTTTCCTGATTTTTATGGAGGTAATTATCCAAGTACTTCCCTATAAAGTCGTTGATATAGGTCCGCACCGTTGGCAAGTCGCCGCCCATATCCGTGGAACCCAGTTTGGTTTTAGTCTGACTTTCAAATACAGGCTCCATTACCTTTATAGCAATGGCCGATATAATAGATTTTCGGATATCGGAAGCCTCATAGTTTTTTCCATAAAAATCGCGAATCGTTTTAACTATGGCCTCCCTAAAAGCAGCCTGGTGCGTTCCACCTTGGGTGGTATGTTGCCCGTTTACAAAGGAATGATACTCTTCGCTATACTGCGTTTTGCTATGGGTTATTGCTACCTCGATATCATTGCCCTTTAGGTGAATCACCGGATAGAGCATGTCATCTACATTATTATTATCCTCCAGTAAATCCTTTAGTCCGTTTTCGGAATGGAATTTAACCCCGTTGAATACTATAGTTAAGCCCGGGTTCAAGTACACGTAGTTCTTGAGCATACGCTCAACGTACTCACCCCTATATTTATAATTTTTGAAAATAGCCTCGTCAGGAGTAAAGGTGATTTTGGTACCCTTACGCTTCGAAGTCTCTACCGGACCTTCCTCTGACTCAAGATTTCCACAACTAAATTGTGCTGTTTTCACTTGATTTTCACGAGTAGACTGTACTTCGAAAAAACTAGATAAGGCATTCACCGCCTTAGTACCCACGCCATTTAGACCTACTGATTTTTTGAAGGCGCGGCTATCGTACTTACCACCGGTATTCATTTTAGACACAACATCCACTA
This sequence comes from uncultured Maribacter sp., assembly GCA_964353165.1. Taxonomy (GTDB): domain Bacteria; phylum Bacteroidota; class Bacteroidia; order Flavobacteriales; family Flavobacteriaceae; genus Maribacter. The sequence goes on along the minus strand of CAYGUY010000004.1, from coordinate 52,512 downwards.
CCTTGCCCAAAGGGATTCCCCGGCCATAGTCCCGAACTTTTACGAGCTTATCTTTTATAACAATCTCAATGGTCTTGCCTGCACCCATTACAAATTCATCGATACAGTTGTCAATGGTTTCCTTAAGAAGTATATAAATTCCATCGTCAGCGGAAGAACCGTCCCCAAGTTTTCCGATATACATACCAGGACGCAATCGGATATGTTCTTTCCAATCGAGCGAGCGTATGTTATCCTCTGTATATTTAGTGTCTTGGGACATGGTATTAACTGGTTTACGAAAGTGTTGCTAAAGATAGCACGACTAAGAAAAAGAACAAACCCCTAGGTTATAAAGTAATTAACAATGAATTTTAGGTATTTGTTGATAGCCTGGACAATAAATCAAAACATTGATGTATTGGTCAGTTTGTTAACCCGTTTATTTTATAGGTCTTAAAGAATCCCAAAAAACTTGTATTTTTTTTAAATTTTCTTGATCATTTCCAGTTAGTGACCTTTAAGCAGAATCAGCACTCATTAAAAACCACCAAATAAGTGAATTATAAACCAGGCCCGTAAAAGAATTGAAAATTTAAGGCTAGCGCTTGCCAGCTAAACAGCTTAAAAAAATGTAAACACCTATACATTGAACCTAAAATGCATAACGTCTCCATCCTTTACTACATAGTCCTTCCCTTCTACCCTCATTTTGCCTGCCTCCTTTACCTTGGCCTCGCTTCCAAAATTCACATAGTCGTCATAGGCAATTACCTCTGCACGGATAAATCCTTTTTCAAAGTCCGTATGAATAACTCCGGCAGCTTGTGGCGCAGTAGCTCCAATAGGAATGGTCCAAGCACGGACTTCCTTAACACCAGCCGTGAAATAGGTTTCCAAATTCAAAAGTTTGTACGCTCCCCGTATTAGTTTAGCAGAACCAGGTTCTTCCAATCCCAAGTCCTCCAAAAACATTTGTCGTTCCTCATAAGTTTCCAGTTCCGTTATATCGGCCTCGGTACCCACGGCAAGTACTATGACCTCCGCATTTTCATTAGCAACGGCTGCTTTTACCTTTTCTACATAGTCATTCCCGGTTGCAGCAGCATTCTCATCCACGTTACAAACGTACATCACGGGTTTATCCGTTATAAATTGAAGTGGGGTTACAAATTCCACCCTATTTTCTTTTGTAATATCCAAGGCCCTAACAGAAGTTCCCGCTTCTAAGCCGGTTTTTATAGCGAGTAAAACGGCTTCTTCTTTTTGTGCCTCTTTATTACCTGTTTTGGCCGCTCTCTTTACTTTCTCCAGTTTTTTATCAACGGTTTCTAAATCCTTTAGCTGAAGCTCCATGTCTATGGTCTCCTTGTCCCGAATTGGGTTTACATTTCCATCAACATGGACAATATTATCATCGTCAAAACAACGCAGTACATGTAATATGGCATCGGTCTCCCGTATATTCCCAAGAAATTGATTACCAAGACCTTCACCTTTGCTTGCTCCTTTCACCAAACCAGCAATGTCAACTATTTCTACCGTTGCAGGCAATACGCGCTCAGGGTTAACCAAAGATTCCAATTTTTGAAGTCTTGCGTCGGGTACATTAACAACTCCAATATTAGGTTCAATAGTGCAAAATGGAAAATTCGCACTTTGTGCTTTTGCATTGGACAAACAATTAAACAATGTTGACTTACCTACATTTGGCAATCCTACAATACCTGCTTTCATGGGTGAAATTTTTTAAAAGTTGTAAAGATAGTTTTTACTATTGTAATAATACCCCAAAAATAAATGGCTACAAAAGCTGAATCTCTGGTTTTTGATTTCGTAAAATTAGAAAGTCTAAATATTCTGTCAAAAGATTGCATATACTTAAGGTTGACCTAATTCCTCAATGGGTTAATTGAAAAAGAAACCAATTACCTCAATGGCCATAAGTGCAGAAGCATTTCTGTAAAACCATCTTAGCCGGGCCTTTGCTCATTTTCGCGCTTAAGCAGAGTTCTAAAATTCTCTCAGCACAAGTATCTATACTTTTTTATTTACGGAATACTTAATAATTGTTTAAAAAATCATTACACCTATTAAACATCATGGGCATTAAGATGGAAAGTTGGCATAGCCATACTTATTAACAAATAATAAAATGATTTATTGACTAACTCAAATTTTGAAAATGGAAAAACAAAAAACGGTCTAATCTTATAATGTCAATCAACGCTATTCTCAATTGACTTATGATAGATATCGTTGTAGCCAACTGGAATCTATGTTCAATCTTTTATTGAACTATAAATTCTAAAAAATAAATGTTTAGTTGTATTAAGAGCTGCCTATCTTTAGGCGGTTCTTTTTATTTAAAAACATGAACGATTTATACAAAACAAAGCTTGCAGCTATTTATGATCATATGTACCAAGGATTCATAGATTACCCCGAAGAGTATAGCTTTTATGCAGCTATCTGTTCAAAATTTAACAGTAATAAAATTCTTGAAATAGCATGTGGCAGCGGAAACTTAGCAAAAAGCTTCTCGGAAAATTTCGACTACTATACTGGAATTGATTTAAGTAAAGCAATGCTCTCTCTTGCACGAAAGAAATATCCACCTGGAAATTTCATCGAGGGAGATATGCGGAATTTTTATTTGTACTCCGATTATGATGCTATTTTAATTACTGGAAGATCTACGAGTTATCTGATTTCAGACCAAGATATTTTAAGCACGTTTACCTCAGTTTATAAAAATTTAAATGAAAAAGGAATTTTTATATTCGATTTTATTGATGCCGAAAAATTCATGCCTTTCATACAGAAGAACAAAGAAATTGTGCACACTAGCTCCGTTAATGGCAAACATTACTTTAGAAAATCAATTTGGGAGAAAAAGAAAAGTTCGGATAAACATATAGTTCTTTGGAATGCTGATTATTATTCGATCAATAATCATAATGAAAAATTTCTAGGTAACGACACAAGTACTTTTAGGTGTTTTAACATGCAGGAACTACTCAAGCTGTTATCCAAAGTTGGTTTTAAAATGATAGAATCAATAAACAGAAAAACGTATGCCTTTGATACTTACGTGTTGGTCTGTAGAAAAGAATAATGGTAAAATAAATTTGGTTTATATTTTTTTTACAAACAAATTTGAACCCGGTTATGGTTTTATTTAACCATCAGGGTGCATGAACTTTTGCTTACCAAGAAGCACCTCTTTTGTCTCTACATGGTTATCATCCGGCACGCAGCAATCTACAGGACATACTGCTGCACATTGAGGTTCTTCATGGAATCCCATACACTCTGTGCATTTATCCGGAGATATATAATACACTTCGTCACTAATTGGTTCCTGAACTTCATCTGCATTTACCGCTTTGCCATCTGGTAAGACCACGTTTCCTTTTAATGAAGTACCATCGCTATAACGCCACTCGTCCGCTCCTTCATAGATTGCGGTATTTGGGCATTCTGGCTCGCAAGCCCCACAATTTATACATTCATCAGTTATTATAATCGCCATAATTTTCTTTTTAGCACGTGTCCCTTAAGAACGAAAAATAGTAAGGTTTATTCCAAAGACATTTGATTCATTTCTTTTGACCAAGGTTCCTTACTTTTGCACAAAGATAATCCCTAAAAAATCCTTTTACAAATATAATGACCCCTCGCAATCCAAACATTGATGCTTTTGTTAAACTTGGTCTATTTCTTTACGAATTCACAGAATCTATTGATGGTAACACCATTAAAGGCTCTAGCGATAATTTGTGGTTTTCTAAACTTCATGACACCTTAGAGACCGCTCATCATCATAATGGATGGTTCACAAAAGAGAATTTAATCCATGCATTAACATCTTGGTCAAAAGTATTATCGGCCAAGAATTTAAATCGTTGGCTTTCTCAATACGAACTTGCGCAGAATAATCCCAAACGTGTTGCGCTCATATTAGCGGGGAACATACCGATGGTAGGATTTCATGATTTGCTAACGGTACTGGTAACCGGTAATACGGCCGTGGTAAAACTTTCCAGTAATGATACCTTATTGCTACCTGTACTAATGGATTACCTGACAGACCTTAACCCCGATTTTAAGAACAAGATATATTTCACAAAAGATCGTTTACTAGATTTTGATGCTGTATTAGCTACCGGGAGCAATAATACGGCACGTTATTTTGAGTATTATTTTGGAAAAAAGCCGAATATTATACGTAAGAACAGAAATTCTATTGCTGTACTTAGCGGCAAGGAATCAGACGCTGAACTTGCTGCTCTGGGCGAGGATATATTTCGTTATTATGGTCTGGGTTGCAGAAGCGTCTCTAAGCTTTTAGTACCTAAAGGATATAGTTTTGATGCATTTTTTTCGGCAATGTATCCGCATAATGAAATTATTCATCAGCATAAGTACGCCAATAATTACGATTACAACAAGGCTGTTTATCTAATGAGCGAATTTAAATTCTTGGATAATGGATTCTTAATGCTGAAGGAGGATGAGCACTATGCCTCTCCAATAGCCACTGTTTTTTACGAAGAGTATGAGTCGTTGGCAGCCGTTAAACTAAAAATAGAAAATGACAGGGAATCAATACAATGTGTTGTGGCTAATGGCTTGTTCCCGGATGAAATTGGGTTTGGAAAAACACAAACACCAGAATTATGGGACTACGCAGATGGTATAGATACTGTTGAATTCTTGTTAAAAACATCCTAGAATTAATATCTTTGCATCCCTTAGTTTCGTTGGAAAATTCTGACCTTTACGCATTATTAAATGTTGGATGTTTAATTCGTTGTTTTAATTATAGCTAACCTTCTGATTTACACACTAATTCTTTTGATAAAATAAAAAACTCCCGCATAAATAAAAGCAATACGGTTTAGAATACTTAAAACGCAAATAGATGAAAAAGCATAATTTTAGCGCAGGTCCGTGCATATTACCACAAGAGGTATTACTAAAGGCTTCAGAAGCAGTAATGGATTTTAATGGTTCCGGCTTATCCTTAATTGAGATATCACATCGCAGCAAAGATTTTGTAGAGGTAATGGAAAAAGCTAGAGCTTTAGCACTAGATCTTTTGGGCCTGGAAGGCAAAGGATACAAAGCACTATTTTTACATGGTGGTGCTAGCTTGGAATTTTTAATGGTAGCCTATAATCTTTTAGAGAAAAAAGCGGGTTACCTAAATACAGGAACTTGGAGTGATAAGGCTATTAAAGAAGCTAAACTTTTTGGCGAAGTCATTGAGGTAGGTTCGTCCAAGGATGAAAATTTTAATTTCATACCAAAAGGGTATAGCGTTCCAGAAGGACTGGATTATCTGCATCTAACCTCCAACAATACTATTTATGGAACTCAGTTCAAAAAATTTCCAAATACGGATGCACCTTTGGTTTGCGACATGAGTTCAGATATTTTTTCTAGAGTACTGGATTTTTCCAAGTTCGATTTAATCTATGCCGGGGCTCAAAAGAACATGGGGCCTTCCGGAACAACCCTTGTAGTTATTAAAGAGGATATTTTAGGAAAAGTGACACGAAAAATCCCCTCTATGTTAGATTATCGGGTACATATTAGTAAAGACAGCATGTTCAATACCCCTGCCGTTTTCCCTGTCTTTACCTCCATGCTTACATTAGAATGGCTAAAAAATCTTGGTGGTATCGAAGCCATAGAAAAAATAAACGAATCAAAAGCACGATTACTGTACTCAGAAATTGATTTGAATCCAGTTTTTGATGGATATGCCAATAAAGATGATCGCTCCTTAATGAACGCGACTTTTAGCCTTACCGAAGATAAGTTAAAAGATACATTTGAATCGATGTTGAAAGAAGCCGGTATTAACGGTTTAAACGGACATAGATCCGTAGGCGGTTATAGAGCAAGTATGTACAATGCGCTGTCATTAGAAAGTGTGGGTGTCTTGGTAGACGTAATGAGCGAGATGGAACGTAAGGGATAAGCATGAAAATATTAGCAAACGATGGCCTTAGTCAATCAGGAATAGATAGTCTGGAAGAAGCCGGTTTTGAAATAATTATAACCCATGTGGCCCAAGAACAATTGGTCTCGTTTATGAACGAGAATCAAATCACAGGCCTTTTAGTTCGCAGCGCTACACTGGTAGATAAAAATGTCATAGACGGTTGTCACAAGTTGAAGCTTATTGGACGTGGAGGTGTCGGTATGGATAATATTGATGTTTCCTATGCCAAAACCAAAGGTATTCATGTTATCAATACGCCTAGAGCTTCTTCGCAATCGGTGGCAGAACTGGTTTTTGCACACTTGTACGGAGCTGTTCGTTTTTTGTACGATAGCAATAGAAATATGCCATTGGAGGGCGACAGCAACTTTAAGCAGTTAAAAAAAGCATATTCCATCGGAACGGAATTAAAGGACAAAACACTCGGAATCATTGGTTTTGGCAAAATTGGTCAGGCTACTGCCAAGATTGCTATCGGTGTTGGAATGAAGGTTATTTATCATGATACTAAAGTGTCAACTTGTGAGGTAACCTTACAGTTTTTTGACCAACAAGAAGTAAGCTTTCAACTTAAATCGACCAACATCGCTGAGGTTTTAGAAGCTTCGGATTTTATATCCATACACGTTCCTGCTCAAAAAGAATACGCTTTAGGAGCGCGTGAATTCGAGATGATGAAAAATGGGGTGGGCATCGTAAATACGGCACGAGGTGGTGTATTGGACGAGGTTGCACTTATAGACGCATTGGAAAACAAGAAGGTGGCCTTTGCCGCGTTAGATGTTTTTGAATCAGAGCCTAGTCCTGAAATTCGAATTTTAATGCACCCCAATATTTCGCTTACACCTCACATTGGAGCGGCAACCGTAGAGGCACAGGACCGTATAGGTATGGAGCTTGCTAGGCAAATTATCACTCTTTTAAAATAATTCGTTATCATTATTTTTTAAAAGTCTTTTTGTACATTGGCACGAACATTAAATTAACTATAGTATTATGTCAGGATTATTAGATTTACTAAACAGCCCAATGGGCAAACAATTAATAAGCGGTGTTGCCGGACAAACCGGACAATCAGAAGGAAAAACATCGGATGTTTTAAGCATGGCCATGCCATTGATCTTAGGAGCAATGAAAAAAAATGTTTCCTCACCAGAGGGAGCTGCAGGACTTATGAGCGCATTATCAGGAAAACATAATGGCAGCATTTTAAATGACTTAGGAGGTCTTTTTGGTGGTGGTGTTGATGATTCTGTAATGCAGGATGGCGCAGGTATTCTTGGTCACGTATTTGGCGGAAAACAACCCCAAGTAGAAAATGCCCTTAGCCAAAAATCTGGTCTAGACGCTGGCTCCATAGCACAAATTCTCAAAATAGCAGCACCAATAGTGATGGGCTTTATTGGCAAACAAACTGCGCAAAGCAATGTAAGTGACTCCAGCGGAATGAACGCTTTATTAGGAAGTATGCTAGGTGGTCAACCTCAAGAGAATCAAAGCTTAATCACTACGTTGTTAGATGCAGACGGCGACGGTAGTATTTTAGACGATGTTGCTGGAATGGTAATGGGAAGTAATAAGAAAAAAGGAGGACTTGGTGGTCTTTTAGGAGGCTTATTCGGAAAGTAATCATTACAAAATTATAGTATTAAAAAGCCGTTTGTAATTGCAAACGGCTTTTTTGTATCTTAACTAGGTGAAAAAGAAAAGAAAATTCAAAAATTTATTAACTGCTATTATTGTTAGCATTGGTATTCTATTTCTTTCCGGATGTGTGTCGTCTAAAGAGGCATTATCTATTTCAGAGGAAGAAAAAATGGCCTTTGCTTTAAAGGAAGACCATCCGGTCACTATATCCAATGAGGATGTAGAGTATGAAATTACCATAATTGACCCAGGCTTTTTTACGTGGCTCAACTCTATTGCTAGACCACCAGGTTTTTATTCTCAGAGTTATCTGGAAAATAGAAATATTCTTATGGTTGTAGAATGGAATCAAAGAGTCTTGCAGCCTAACCGTTATAATCCTAATCTTTATTTGATGCAAGTAGACTATCAAAACGGCATAGATTATGGCTATGACGTGAACTATCAATTATATAATTATTTTATTTTTTTCCAAAGAAAATACAATCAACGCCTAGGTGCTTTTGTTCCTCGTATATAATAAAGTATTTTTGTATCTCTTAAGGAATTTATGAATAAACTAAAGGAACGTTGGGGTATTTCTAGTAATTGGCAATTGATACTCATCTTTATAGTATTCGCAATTACAGGTTCTTCTTCGGTTTTTGTGGCCAAGCCATTTTTAAACTGGGTAGGCATTGATGCAGAGAATTTTTCCGAAGCTTGGTGGGGCCAAACGCTCTATTGGCTTTTGCGTATACTGATTATCTTTCCTTTTTATCAGTTACTACTGGTCATTTATGGTTGGTTGTTTGGCCAGTTTAAGTTCTTTTGGGCTTTTGAAAAGAAAATGCTAGGGAGAATGGGACTACAATTTCTATTTGATAGGAAGAGTTAGGTTTTCTTTAACAAAAAATTCCAATCCATTCCTTATTTTCGTTTCGTGAAGTCAAACTTTTTTTCAAATAGTATAGCGCTTTTACTTTTTACCATGATGCTGTTCAAGGTATCGTCATTTCATGCCTATACGCATCAGGATCAAATTTCTGGAGAAATTGAAAATTGTACAACGTGTGAGCTCGCAATTAAAAATGGTACAACGGAGTTTACATCCCCACTAGCAACAGTCACGGTATTTCATTATGAATTTAATGAAGTAAACCCACTATGTGATTTTTACAATACTACAGTACCTGTATCCGATTTTTATTACAACTTCTTTGGCAGACCGCCGCCAAGTTTGATTTAAGGATTAAATCAAAACCCTATATACCGCATTTTTAACAAGCGGCTATCAACTTAAATTTACTTAAAATGAAATATAGCGTCATGCTATTATTTGCCTGCCTTTGGGGTTGGACAACTGTAGCGCAAGAGTGTAAATCGATACTGCTTGGTGAGATTATTGATTTTCATGATAATACGCCTCTCTCGGGAGCAACTATTGCTATTACTGGTAAAAACCAACAAACCCTGTCCAATCAAGAAGGTAAATTTAGATTTGAGCATTTATGTGATGCTGTGTTGGAGTTGGAAATATCCCATCCTGAGTGTATTTCTAAATTCGTAACGATAGTTATAAAGGGTGATACTTATCAGAAAATATTGTTAGAACACCATTTAGAAGAGCTTGATGAAGTTAAGGTGACCGGTACAATAGAGAACACCACTTCGTCTGCTCAAGAAGGGCGCTTATCGCTTAGTGACGTAGAGAAATATAGTGGTAAAAGTCTCGGAGACGCCTTAAAGAGTCTAGCAGGTGTATCCTCTTTAAATACGGGAGCCAATATTGTAAAGCCGATAATTCAAGGTCTTATGGGCAGCCGTGTATTAATATTGAACAACAATGTTCGAATGCAGGATATGGAATGGGGAGAAGAGCACGCTCCTAATATAGACGTAAACACCAACCAAGATATTAGCGTTGTTAAAGGTGCAGCTGCCTTAGAATATGGTGGAGATGCCATAGGTGGTGTAATTATCATGAATCCTCTACCAATTGTCAGAACAGACTCCCTATTCGGAAAAACTCAAACGAATCTGTTTTCAAACGGGCGCGGAGGTAATATCACAACCACTTTGACCAAATCTTATGATTCTGGACTTTATTTGAAAGGTCAAGCTTCCTTTAAACGACTGGGAGACCTGGAGGCACCAGATTATCTATTATCCAATACGGGTATTGTAGAAACAGGAGTAGCTTTTTCTGTTGGAAAACGAGGATTCTTACAAGGCTGGGAAGCTTATTACTCCTATTTTGATTCCGAAATAGGTATTCTAAGGGCATCCCACATCGGTAACGTAGATGATTTAATACAATCTATCAACAGCCAGGAACCTAATGTTATAAATAATTTTAGCTATACCATTCAAAGCCCAAATCAGGAAGTTGCACACCATCTAGGAAAACTAAGTTATTACCGGCGATTTGAGGGATTGGGCAAATGGACAATCCAGTACGATTTTCAAAATAACCAACGTTTGGAATATGATATACGCGTGGGAAGCGATGCTGACAAAGCTTCATTAGACTTGAGCCTAACCACCCATTCTGTAAGCACAGATTTTCAATTCGATTCTAAAGATGGTCTGCAAGTTAAAACTGGGCTTTTAGGCAGGTATCAGACAAATTTCGCAAATCCTGATACAGGTGTTAGAAGATTGATTCCTGATTATGTCAAATTTGATTTAGGTGTTTTTTCCGTGGCCGAATATCGAATTAAGGAAGATTTAATCTTAGATGCTGGAGTTCGATATGATTTCTCAAGAATCAATGCCAAAAAATTCTATAGGACTTCACGGTGGGAAGAACGGGGATATGACGCCGATTTTTCCGGTATTGTAATCGAAGACCTGGGAACACAATTATTGACTAATCCAATATTTGACTTTCATAATATATCCGGTACCACAGGGCTACAATACGAAATGAATAAAGCATCCAAATTCCGTTTCAATTATTCTTTAGCACAGCGGGCTCCAAATCCTTCTGAGCTTTTTAGTGATGGGCTACATCATTCAGCAGCCAGAATCGAGTTAGGTGATCTTCGAATTAAAAGCGAAACATCTTCGAAAATATCTTTATCACTGGAGAAAAATAGCGCTGGTTGGGGTTATACAATTTCCCCTTATTTTAATGCAATTAACGATTTTATAATTCTTGAGCCAACAGGTGTTGAATTTACTATTAGGGGGGCATTCCCAGTATGGACCTACCGGCAAACCAATGCACAATTATTCGGTTTGGATGGGTCAATATATAATAATTGGACTCCTAGTATAAGAACCGACCATACATTTTCTTGGGTTCAAGGAACAGATGTGAGCACTGATATTGCTCTAATTAACATACCCCCACCAAATCTTAATAACAGCATTTCGTATAAAAATCCAAAACTAAAAAATCTCATACTTGGTTTAGAAAGTGTTTATGTATTTGAACAACAGCGATTTCCCAATAACATATCTGTATTCTCCCCAGAACAACAAGTGGAGGTAGAACTGGATATTAATACCCCACCGGGCGCATATCATTTATTAGCATTGGACGCTGAAACCTCCTTTAGTGTTGAGCGTATAAGGGATTTGAAAATTGGAATTAGGGTAACTAATCTATTGAATACCAGTTATCGTGATTATTTAAACCGCCTGCGCTATTTCGTAGACGACTTAGGTAGAAATATAAGCTTACGTATTATTTATAATTATTAATTTAAACCCAAAACAAATGAAAACAATTGCGTTAGTAAGAGAACAAACAAGAATGAGAACAACTTTGGCATTATTAAGCCTTGGCATTGTAGCATTTTCATGCTCTAATGATGATGACAACCCTGTCGCTGTAGATGAGGAAGAGGTTATTACAACCATGACGATAACGCTATCCGAGGGCACTAATACTGTTACATTGCAAACTAGGGACTTGGACGGTGACGGTCCGGAGGCTCCTGTGATTACCACAGGTAACCTAGCGGCAAATACAACATATTCTGGGGCTATTGTACTATTAAACGAAACGGAAACACCTGCAGACAACATTACCCTTGAAGTAGCGGAAGAAGATGATGAACATCAGTTTTTCTTTTCTGCCAGCGGTGCCATTACAAGTACAGCTTACGCAGATGAAGATGGCGACGGTAACCCATTAGGACTTAGCTTTACGCTTACTACTGGAGATGCTGGCAACGGTGTTTTACAAGTAACCCTACGACACGAGCCTAAAAAACCGAATGACGGAACACTAGCAGATGCCGGAGGTGAGACCGATATTGCACAGAGCTTTAACCTAACAGTAGAATAATATGTATAACTATCCCTTCGGTTTGGGTTTCCCTAGACCGAAGGATAGTTGTTTAAAGAATCCGTGAGGGATTTCTTCACCCCCTTTAAACCCAAGAACAATTTCACCACTATCTTCAGTAATATAGTTCGTTTTAAATAGATAGTCCCAAAGACTTTGACTAATTCCAAAGTTTACTCCAAATTTTCCTTCTGGTAAGTCATACGCATGGTGGTATAGATGCATTACAGGATTGTTAAGCACATACTTCATTGCACCCCACGAAATCTTAATATTAGAATGGTTTAGATGACCTATAGTAATTGCTATAAAATGAACAATGTAGGCTTGCTTTTGGTTCAAAACCTCCCAAAAGCATAATCGCAATTGTTTTTAAAGGTTTGTAAAATAAATTTTCCATCCATTGATAACGCAAATGGGCAGCAAACCCCATTTCTTTTGTACTGTGATGAATTTTATGAAACTGCCATAAAAACGGGTATTTATGCAATAAAATATGGGCGGACCACTGTACAAAATCCAGAACAATAAAAAATATCAATAATTGAGCCCATTGCTGAAAAGAAGAAATGGGTATCAGGGATACAGAATCCATTTGCACTCTCCCACTTGCAAAGGCTAACTGCACAAGACTATAAAATCCACCAATAGCTATACTAAAAATAAAAAAAATTGAAAAACATATAGAAGGCGTCCAACCAAAAATCCTTTCGAAATATGGACTGCTACTTTCTCGATGGAAAAAAGATTTTCAATATCCAAACAATAAAAATATGAATATGAGACCCAAGATATAGTTGGTATACCAAGGCACCTCAAAAATGATTGACTTCCAAGTCCATTATAGGCTACCATAAATAGCCGAGCTAAAAACTTCCCAAAGCAATTCCATAACAAACTTTTACTCTTGTAATTAAAATATATAGATTGCTCGTCTTTTCATGTGCTATGGTTTGGATATTTGAAATTCACAACTGTTTTTCATCTTCTAACCAAATCATTCTACCCAACCAAATGGCAAAAAAGTTGGTGCGCAGTCACTAAACCTCTACTGCCGATTTATCAACATGCTTTTTGAATACGTAATGATATAACCACATGATAGTGAAAGTTGGCACAACATCAAGTCCAGGTATAATTTCTTCAATAAATGTAATTACCCCTGCCGCCTGACCAATTTTTCCTTTATACATCCTCGTCATTAACCAGCCTGCAAACGGTGCCCAGATTATATCGGAGAAATCTCCGATAAACGGTAATGCAAAAGATAACATACCTATGGCATCAAAAAGCAGCCCTAACAATAGATGCTTGTATTTTTTATCCTTATAATTTGACATTTTCATTAAATTAATAATCCGATGAATGGATAACAACAAAGATGCCAAAAAATAATGGATTCGAAAATCCGGAAATGATAACGTGCAGTAAAAATATCGATTAGGATAGGTTTGAACTAATTAGTTTTAAAAATTCGTTACGCGTTTCTATTTTTTCAAATTGTCCTCGAAATCCGGAGGTAGTTGTTACTGAGTTCTGTTTCTGCACTCCACGCATCATCATACACATGTGAGAAGCTTCGATTACTACCGCTACACCTTTAGGCTTTAATGTGTTGTTGATGCATTCCAAAATATCATGTGTTAAACGCTCCTGTACCTGTAACCTACGGGCGAAAACATCTACAACACGTGGTATTTTACTTAATCCAACAATATGTCCGTTAGGGATATAAGCAATATGAGCCTTACCAAAAAAGGGTAACATGTGATGCTCACAAAGCGAATATAATTCTATATCCTTAATGATAACCATATCGTCATAATCCTCCTTAAACATGGCACCATTTAGAATCTCCACCGCATCCTGCTTATATCCCTGGGTTAAAAACAACATCGCTTTCGCAGCTCGCTCTGGAGTTTTCATTAAGCCTTCTCTTGAAATATCCTCTCCGATCTCATCTATTATTGAGGAATATCTACTCTTCACTTCATCTGTAATCTCTAAATTATATTCTTCTAAATTTCTATATGGAGACATATTATTTGTTTAGTAAATTTAATAATTAGTTAAACAAATTTAGATATTAATTCTAGAATGAACCCACAATATTCCTAAAATAAGATGTTAAAATATTTTGAATATCACGGAAGTAATCAGCACCGGATACCTAAACTCGGAATGTACATTATATAAATCCTTTTGTGGCGCTTGAGTGTATTGTACAAATTTTGCCATGTCCAATCCAATGCCTAATTTCACAGGGTTTAATACTAAGTATGATACAAGCTACAAATATTCACAAATATTACGGGGAACTAGAGGTTTTAAAAGGTGTAGATCTTCATATAAAACAAGGGGAAATTGTGTCTATAGTAGGTGCTTCTGGTGCTGGAAAAACAACACTTCTCCAAATTTTAGGCACCTTGGACCAGCCTTCAAATAAACAAGAGAGCACATTACTGGTAAACGGAACAGATACCACAACCTTAAATGACAAAGCAATGGCACGATTCAGAAACGAGCATATTGGTTTTATCTTTCAATTTCATCAGTTATTACCGGAATTTACAGCCCTTGAAAATGCATGCTTACCTGCTTTTATTAAGAAGAGCAATAAATCCGAAGCTGAGAAACGGGCAAAGGAACTTCTAGACTTTTTAGGTTTATCTCACAGGTACCATCACAAACCGGCCGAACTTTCTGGTGGGGAGCAACAGCGTGTCGCGGTGGCACGCGCCCTTATCAATAATCCTGCAATCATATTTGCAGATGAACCCAGTGGCAATTTAGATTCTGAAAGTGCAGATAATCTGCATCGTTTATTTTTTGATTTAAGGGATAAATTTGGACAAACCTTCATTATTGTAACACATAATAAGGAATTAGCCAACATGGCAGATAGAAAATTGACCATGGTAGATGGTAAAATTGTGGATAAAATTACCGTAACAGCTTAAACCATCAAATTCGAATGTTACACCAGGTCTGGGGTTTTTTCAAGAATCCAATTAATCAAAAATTGGATGTAAATACCCAAGAACGATACCAACTATTTTCACGCCTACTATTCTACACGGTGTTATGCAGTATTGTTCTAGGGTTAGTTATGCAAGCATTTATTATAGTTTTTGAGCTTGAATTGGGAAATCATGCCATGGACGAACTTCTATCTGCATATTCCCCTGTTATGATACTAGTACTGGCCGTAATCGTTGCACCTTTTCTGGAAGAACTTCTATTTAGGGCGCCATTAACGATGTTTAAGGCAAATAGGAGTTTTAAGTATGCCTTTTATTGTTCGGTTTTACTATTTGGGCTAATGCACATCACTAATTTCGAGGGGTTAAACGGTCAATACTGGGCCATACCCGTTTTAGTTTCTCCACAGTTGTCCGCAGGTATATTTTTAGGATTCATAAGAACTAGACTAGGTTTATTTTGGAGTATTTTACTCCATGCTGCGCATAACTTAATTTTAGTTGGTCCAATTATCCTTTACTTACTATTAGATAGCACTGCTAAATGAAGAAAAGCGAATTAAAAGACTTTCTAGATTCTAAAGTACTCCAGTATAACCATCCTAGTTTTTTAGAAAGTGACCCGATACAAATTCCACATCAATTCAAATTAAAAGAAGACATTGAAATCAGCGCTTTTTTAACAGCTACGATAGCATGGGGAAACCGTAAAAGTATAATTAATAATGCCCAAGGTTTAATGGAAACTATGGGTCAAAGTCCCTATGAGTTTGTTCTAAACCACACCAATTCAGATTTAGAAAAATTAACCAGTTTTGTACACCGGACTTTCAATGGGATAGATGCTCAATATTTTATGAAAAGCCTACGTAATTTGTATACTGCACATGGAGGCTTGGAAACCGTTTTTACCAAATACCAAGGCAATGACAGTTTACAACCTACAATTTCAAAATTTAAAGAACTATTTTTTGAACTTCCGCACGAAGCCAGAACCACTAAACATGTTTCGGATCCCCAAAAAGGTTCGGCAGCCAAACGCATCAATATGTTTCTACGGTGGATGGTTAGGGACGCGAATACTCATGTAGATTTTGGTCTTTGGAAAGGGATTTCACCTGCTAAACTTTCCTGTCCGCTAGATGTACATTCCGGTAATGTAGCCCGTAAACTTAGGCTCTTAAAACGTAAGCAAAATGACGGAAAGGCATTAGCGGAACTGGATACCAACTTACGAAAACTAGACTCCAAGGACCCAGTCAAATATGATTTTGCACTTTTCGGTTTAGGGGTATTTGAGAAGTTTTAAGACACGATACCCATATTTCCTAAGTCCAACAGCTGTTTTTTACCGTTTTCGGCTATCGATTTATAAATAGCTTCTACAATGATCATATCGCGTTTTCCCATGGACCCTGGGGCCACATTTTTAGTTCCCACTAGAATATGCTTGGCAAAATCATCCATCTGTAATGCCTGTTGGCGTTTGTGAGGAAATTCGATTTTATTATCCATAGAAGTCTGGCCACTGATAGGACCATAACTATGTGCAGGATTTAACTCAAACCATCCTCCGGTACAATGTACCTTTAATCGATTACCGTTGGCATTATGTGAGGTCATCATATGACCAATTGCACCGGACGGAAATTCAAATTGAGCCGTAATCGTTTCATCGGTATCCTTAAAATACTCAGGTCGGGTACTGAATTCTTGTGCACTTACGGATATAGGGTTTTGTCCTACCCCATAAATTGATGTCTGTATGGAATAAACACCCATATTCATTAAGGCACCACCTCCAGAAAGTGCTTTATTCAGACGCCATTGCTCTGGATTTCCGTTGGAGATGTAAGCAGCATCGGAAGAAACAAAATTCACCTCTCCAAAAGTCTTTTCTCTAACGTACTTTTTTACCTCATTGGTATAAGGGTCCGATTGCATCCGATATCCTACGCTAAGTTTTACCTTATTGTCCTTGCAGGCCTTGATAATTGCATCACACTCTAAAACATTAATGGCCATCGGTTTTTCACAGATAACATGCTTTCCTGCTTTGGCAGCCCTTATACAAAAATCAGCATGCATGCTATTGGGTAGCACTACATATACAACATCAACTTTAGGATTGTTAACAATGGTATCAAAGTTTTCATAATTGTAGATACAATCGTTCGCCAAACCGTAGGTATCTTTCCAAATTTTTTCCTTCTCTTTAGTTCCGGTTACCACGGCCGAAAGATAGCAGTGTTCGGTTTCCTGTAAAGATGGCGCTAGCTGATAGGTGCTATAACTTCCCAATCCCACAAGCGCTATCCCTAATTTTTTGGCAAAGGGTCTTTCAGCAGCCAATGAAGAATACACCGGATTCATTAAACTTGTGGCCACCACGCCCTTTCCTAAGGTTTTTGCAAAGCTTCTTCTTGTAATATTATTCATTTTAAACTGACTTATTATCCTTATTAAAGATAACAAAATTCAGCTTTTAAAAAAGCAATATGTTTAGGCTGTGCTATATGGATAATTCCGTATTTTTAACACTGACTAATGGAAAAAAACATGAAAACAAATTACATCTTATTACTCTCCCTGCTAACAGTGGTCAATGGTATTTCGCAAAGTAGGAAATTACCAATAGATACCGTCGTAACCACACAGCATAGCGTTACTATCAACGGAACTGCTATTAACTATACCGCAAAAACCGGAACCCAACCTGTTTGGGACGAAAATGGAGAACCTACTGCTGCTTTGCATTATACGTACTACACACGCAACAATGTAAAGGACCGTGCATCAAGACCCTTATTGATTTCGTTTAACGGTGGACCGGGTTCTGGCTCTGTTTGGATGCATTTGGCCTACACGGGCCCAAGAGTATTGAAGATTGATGAGGAAGGCTATCCCGTTCAACCCTATGGTGTTCAAGAAAACCCATTTTCTGTATTGGATGTAACCGATATTGTTTATGTAAACCCCGCAAACACCGGTTATTCCCGTACCATTCCAGAAACTGGCAAAGAGGTAGATCGATCTAAATTTTTTGGCATTAATGCAGACATCAAATATTTGGCAGAATGGTTAAATACTTTTGTTACCCGAAATAACCGATGGCGGTCTCCTAAATACATAGTTGGCGAAAGTTATGGCGGCACAAGGGTTATGGGACTTGCAAAGGCATTACAGGACCAACAATGGATGTACCTTAACGGAGTAATTATGGTTTCTCCGGCAGATTACAAGGTAATTCGTGAGGACGGCCCAGTTTCACAAGCAATAAACCTACCCTATTACACTGCCGCTGCCTGGCATCACAAGGTCCTACCGCCCGCTTTACAACAAAAGGATTTGTTAGAGATATTACCCGAGTCCGAAGACTATACCATTAACACCCTTATTCCCGCCATTGCGAAAGGCGGGTTTATTTCGAATGAAGAAAGGCAAAATGTTGCTAAAAAAATGGCTTATTATTCAGGTATACCGGAAAAGGATATTTTGGATATGAATTTAGTAATACCAACTTCCTATTTTTGGAAAAATCTATTAAAGGGGAAAGGAGACTATAACGTGGGTAGATTAGATTCTAGATACTTGGGCATTGATAGACAGAACATAGGAATGCGACCGGATTATAGCGCAGAACTTACATCATGGCTGCACAGTTTTACCCCGGCGATCAATTATTACCTGCAGGAAGAACTTAACTTTAAGACAGACATTAAATATAATATGTTTGGCCCGGTTCGCCCATGGAATAATGAAAACGATACAACTAGGGACGATTTAAGGCAAGCAATGGCACAAAATCCGTATCTAAAAGTTTTGATACAATCTGGCTACTATGACGGCGCAACGACTTATTTTAATGCAAAATATACGATGTGGCAAGTAGATCCAAGCGGAAGAATGAAAGATCGTTTTACGTTTAAGGGATACCGATCAGGGCACATGATGTACCTTCGAAGAGAAGATTTAAAAAATTCGAACGACGATATACGCGAGTTTATTGCAAACAGCTTGGCAAATGGGAAAAGTGCCAAATACTAAGGCTTAAGGAATGCTCAGCCGTACTCGGTTTGAAATACCAAGTAAACTCAAGGGCTCCTGATGCTTTATTGTATACGTTTTAGAAGGCGTGATGAGATGAACATGGCCAATTGCTTGCCTATACAGCTCATCACGTTTTCTTTTTTTCTTTTGTTTAAAGATATCTATGGTTAACCCTACGGTAGCACCACCCAGAACGGTAGCTAACAAATCCGCATTATCCCAACCATTATATTGGTTCTGATCTATAGCCTCCTTTGCTAAACCTATAAGCAAACTTCCACCTATAGAACCTGCAAACGTCCAAGCTCTATTTCCTTGAGATATTTGCGAAGCAACACCCGCTCCTACCAAACCATAAAGATTACCACCCAAAAAATGGAGGGCTTTATCTTGCTCTATCTGTCCGTAAGCATTTGAAATCAAAAAAAATAAAATAAGTGTTATAGTCGTTTTACCCATGATAAATGCAAATGTATTGTATTGATTCTTATAATAAAAGGTTGATGATAATGAAATTGAAACGACCAACCAAGCCGAAAAAATTAAAGGACTATATTAGTAGACATAAATTTTTCAGATGAACGTACAACGTTTTATACAAACACTAAAATTAATTCATGTATCCCTTGTTGTAGGGCTTGCCATTTTTTCCGTATTTGCCTTTATGCAAAATAAAGATTTCAATGCGGATATAAATACGAACAGTACCCTACTATATATTGTTCCCATTGCAGCTTTAATTGGATATTTTGGAAGTCAGTTGTTGTTTAGGAAAATGTTATCAAACGTACAGACCTCCGATTCGTTGCAGCTAAAATTAAACAAATACCAGACTGCCTCAATTATAAAGTATGCCCTAATAGAGGGGCCTGCATTTATTGCCCTCTTCGTATATTATGCCACAGGAAATGCCTTACCTTTAGTCATAGCTCTGTGTTTGCTGGCCTATCTATTCGTGCAAAAACCTACTAAGGATAAAATAATCAACAGTTTAGATTTAACATCAGACCAGCGAAGAGCGCTAAATGGCAAATAGATTTTATTATGGAAAAACAGAAATTATTATTGATTATGGGATTGTTTACAGCACTAATTGGCCTACAGAAAATATCGGCTCAAGAGCAAATACAGGACTGGGCAAACCTAAAACACTTCCAAGAGGCCAACACGAAGGTAAGTACAACAGAAATAGAACCAGATCGGGTAGTTTTCATGGGAAACTCCATTACGATTGGCTGGCTTAATGCAAGACCTGAATTTTTCAAAGGTAAGCCTTACATTAATAGAGGTATCAGTGGCCAGACCACACCACAAATGCTCATCCGATTTCGGCAAGACGTTATTCATCTGCAGCCAAAAGTTGTAGTGATTTTGGCAGGGACGAACGACATTGCGGGAAACACTGGTCCGTCAACCATAGAAATGATTGTGGATAATATTAAAAATATGGCACAACTGGCACAAGCAAATAATATTAAAGTAGTGCTCTCCTCTACCCTTCCTGTCTACGACTACCCTTGGAAGCCAGGTCTACGACCGGCACAAAAAATAATCGACCTCAATTCTCAGCTCATGAAATATGCAAAAGAAAATGGTCATGTGTATTTAGATTATTTTACCGCTATGGTAGATGAACGTAACGGACTTCCCAAAAAATATGCAGAGGACGAAGTACACCCAACTGTAGAAGGTTACAAAGTTATGGAACCTTTGGCAGAAGCTGCAATTGCAAAAGCGCTGGAATAGTTATCTCCACCAATTTTATACCGAAGCCAAAACCTGAGAATACAGTGAGGTTATGCACCCACTTTAAACAAAAGATTTATAAAATTCTATCTGAGTACTTACTATTTTTCTTGGTACAGAAAGACTTACCCACTATTAAAAACATACACTATGCTATTTTATAAATTGCATTGATTGTTTCGCTTGTATTTAAGAAAACAGTAATGGGAAAAATTTTCCTTGCATTTTATCGCCCTTCTTTATCGGCGGCACTCCTTTTAACAGCTCGTCGTTGGTATTACTTACAGTGCCATCTGCAAAAGCATTGAGTACAAATGCGCGTCTTGGTCTTTTAGATTTATTTTCATAGGAACCGTGTATTAACAAGGGATGGTGAAAAGAAGCATAACCCTTTTTTAACTCAATAGGTACCGGTTTAAATTCTTTTTTCTGCTCATCTGTTAAGTGCTGTAACAAGCCATTCATATCACCCGCAATTTTGGGAGCCTCCAATAATCCCCATTTATGACTTTTAGGGATATATTGCAAACAGCCATTTTCTTCAGTAGCATCATCCAAACCTGTCCAACACGTTAAATGTTGCATTGCAATGGTGCGTGTCCAATACGAATAATCCTGATGCCACGCAACTACGCCGCCATGCTCGGCCGGTTTATAAAATAACTGATCGTGCCAAAATCGAACTGGTTTTGTATCCAATAATTGATGTGCTGCCATTACAAATGCTGGATTCCATAATACGTCATGAAAACCTTCCGTAATTCTCCAGTGCCCCAAAGAATGAAACAAAATAGTATTGGAATTGCCAGACTCATTACTATGAAACTCATAAAACAACGAATTTCCAGGATGCTTTGGATTTACCAATCCATTCAGTTCTTCACGTAATTGATACACCGCTTTGTCATCCAAAAGTTTTATGCCACACACATATCCAAACTCATGAAAGTGTTCTACTTGATCTTCGGATAAGCGATAAGAATCCCACTCCACCTTAGTAGTTGGCCATTTAAATAATTCAGAAACCAACTGGTGCACTTCTGCCAAATCTCTTACCATAGCTCCTTAGAAATTGCGATTATATTTTAAAAATAGTGAAATTTTAAAGGACCTAGTTTTTTAAGCTGCTTAATAATGGATAGATATAATACACATAGAAGTCACCATTGATTTCATCAAAATAAAAAAATGAGTTTCCAAGTAGAATTAATAACCAAAAGACCCGAATAAAACATCATCAACTAGTTTATTTCGAGGAAAGGTTAACCCTCTACATCTTTTGATTATTTTTGAAAAATTTTATTGACTATTTAAAAATGAAAAAAACACTCTTTATTTCCTTTGCCGGTCTTTTAATAGCCTGCAACTCTTCTCAAAAAACGGTTACTCCACAGTTTAATCAACCCGTTGATCAAACGATTTATGGCGAAACAATAACGGAAGCTGAATTAAAAGAACATTTATTTATCTATGCTTCGGATGAATTTGAAGGAAGGGAGACCGGGGAACCTGGACAGAAAAAGGCCGTAGCCTATCTAAAGGCCGAATATGAAAAACTGAACATTCCCGCTGCCAAAAAAGATGGCGATTATCTTCAAAAAGTACCTTTAGAAGTGGCTCAAATGCCAACAGGCTCCCTTACGATTAATGACACTTCTTTTTCCTTGGGTGAAGATTTTGTAAGTTTTAATGAGGCTAGCGCAAATTTTGATGAAATAGTATACGCCTCTTATGGTATAGAGGAAGGAGAATACTCTAACTTTTCAACTATAGATGTAACCAATAAATTGGTTTTAATTAAGGATGGAGAACCTATGAATAGTGACGGTACATATATGCTAACAGGTACCGTAGAACCCTCTAAATGGAGTAAAGATCCTATGAGTCGAATTGAATTCGCCATGGAAAAAGGTGCAAAAGGTGTGCTATTATACGCTCCCTCCCTATTCCCAAGAGTGCTTGCTTATTATAACAGATCAAAGAATAGCTCATCTGGCAGAATGAGCGTAAAAGGTCTGAATGAAACAGGCTTTAGCGCGATTACAGGTGATAAAATGGTAGAGGTTATACTACCAAACATCCTAAAGGACAATACACCAAGGGTGTTGGGTATAACTGTATCCTCAAATATAGAAGGTAATTCAAAAGCAGTAGATTCCGAGAATGTTGTAGCTTTCATTAAAGGCACTGAAAACCCGGATGAGTATGTTGTTATCTCCTCTCACTTGGATCATATTGGGATAACAAGTGACGGTCAGATAAACAACGGAGCTGACGATGATGGTTCTGGAACAGTTGCACTGTTAGAAATCGCCGAAGCATTTAAAGCAGCTTTGGATGCAGGAAACGGGCCTAAGCGATCCATTGTATTTTTACATGTTACAGGAGAGGAAAAAGGTTTACTGGGATCATTGTATTATACAGATGTAGACCCTGTTTTTCCACTTTCCAAAACCGTTGCAAACCTTAATATTGATATGATCGGCAGAATAGACCCAAAAAGGGAGGGTGACAGAAACTACCTGTATTTAATAGGTTCGGATAAATTAAGTTCCGAACTTCATGAACTATCCGAGGAAGTCAATTCTAAGTATACAAATATTGAGTTTGATTACACCTACAATGACGAAAACGACCCAAATAGGTTTTACTATCGTAGCGACCATTATAATTTTGCTAAAAACAACATTCCTATTATATTTTATTTTAACGGCACCCACGATGATTATCACAGACCAGGTGACACCCCGGACAAAATAAACTATGATTTATTAGAAAATAGAAGTAGACTTATTTTCTACACCGCATGGGAAATAGCCAACCGCGACAAACCCCTTGCAGTAGACCAACCCATAGATTAACGATATACACCTTAACTATAAATGCCCGTTCCTAAAAGGATGGGCATTTTTAGTTAGAGGATTTTAAGTCTTAAAAACAAAAAATCCTAAGTGTTAACTTAGGATTCTTGAGCTTTTTTAGGGTGGAAGACCGGGTTCGAACCGGCGACCCTCGGTACCACAAACCGATGCTCTAACCAGCTGAGCTACAACCACCATTTGTAAGCGAGTGCGAAGTTAATTTTTTTTAAATTCTTTTCAAAGCAAAAGAAACTAATTTATAACTGAATTTGTCCTAAAAAAATTTTAATTTAAACTTTCGTATAAAAACCATATCGCCACTTTTTAATTTTTGTTTGGATTTGAAAAAAATTATAGTCTTTCAACTAGTAATGGCCCTCATACTTTGTTTTGCTAATGATGATTTGTTGGCGAAACAAACTACAAGTGATAGTTTATTAATTGAATTAAATCAGTTGAGAGCGAACACACCCGATTACAAAAAAACGGAACGATATATAGATATCTTAAATGAACTTGCGCATGTTTATAAATATAGAACTACAGATAGTGTACGTATTTTTTCCGAGGAAGCCTTAAAATTATCCAAATCTTTAGATTACGGCTCTGGTTATGCCTTAGCAAACTTACGAATGGGTGATTACCATTCTGAAACTGGAAAGGAAACCGAAGCTGCAATCTATTATGACATTGCATTGGAACAAGCAGTGATTATAGAGAATCCTCCAATTTTGGTTGAAGTTCTAAAAAGCAAGGCAATGAGAGCCTTTTTAAATTTGGATTTAACTGAAGCTGTTCTAACTTATTACAAGGCGATTGATACCGCTAGGAATAACAACTTGTTAGAAGCTGAAGCAGAGCTTCGTCATAATTTGGCTTATTTGTTTTATAAATTTGATTTGTATAATGAAGCTCAATTAGAGTATTTAGTGGCCGATAGCCTTTGGAACGTTCAACGAAATTTTTTCAAAAAAGCTATTACCAGTTCTAATATGGCGTTAAACGCAATTGCAAACGAAGATTTTTATACCGTTAAAAAATATTTGAATGAAAGCATAGCTACTATTGAAAAAAATGACGCTCAACCTATATGGTTATCTAGGGCCTACAGGGCTAAGAGCAAGTACTATTTTAAAGTAGACTCACTTTATAAATCGTTAATATGGGCAAAAAAATCCGACAGTGTACTTTCCAATCTATTTAATAAAAGGGAACAACTGGATATAGACCTTTTATATTCTAATATATACACAGCTGTGAAAAAACCTAGCGAGGCAGAAAAATACACCGCAAGAACCAAAACTTATGCAGAAAACCTAAAAGACTCTACAGTGCTATCTCAAGCATTTATTAATCTTTCATTAATCGAGGAGCAAAAGGGAAATTTAAATGACGCATATATTTATTTAAAAAAAGGCGAGTTAATAAAATCAAACCTAGATCGTATAAACCTTACCCAACAATTAAGCGTATTACGAGCAAAAAAGAATTTTGAAAATGATAAAGCAGCCATAGTGCAAGCAAGCGAAGAGAAAATCAATCGTCAAAGACTCTACGCTCAATTAAGTATATTAGGACTAATTTTCGCGACTATAATAGCGGTCATAGTGGTGCAAACGAATAAAAAAGAAAAGAAGCTTAATAAAAAGCTTACCATACAAACCGAAAAACTTGAGAAAAACAAAGCCGAATTAAAGACAATAAATAAAAATCAAGATAAACTTTTCTCAATTGTAGGTCATGATTTAAGAGGTCCAATAGTTTCTTTAAAAGAGCTACTTACGCTCTCATTGGAGAACGATGAAGGACAGCAGTATTTTTATAAGTTTGGGCCAAAATTAAAAAATGACGTTGACCAAATATATTTTACCTTGGACAACTTATTAAACTGGGGACTGACGCAAATGCAAGGCGAACCTTTGAACCCTTCAAGGATAAACGTTAAAGTAGAATTGGATCACATATTGCATTTATTTAAAGAACCTTTGAATAAGAAGACAATAGATATTTGTAATGAAATAGGCAGCAACTGCTATATTACTATTGATTCTAACCACTTTAACATCATTTTTCGTAACCTAATTAGTAATGCGATTAAATTCACTCCGAAAAACGGTCAAATCTGGCTAAAATCTATCCGAAAATTAGAAACTTTAATTATCCAAGTAAAAGATAGTGGAGTTGGCATGAGTAAAGAAGAAATAAATCTTGTTTTAAATCAATCAGAATACCACACCACTTTTGGCACTAATAACGAACCTGGCACGGGACTAGGTTTGATGTTATGCAAAGAAATGATAAGAAAAAATAACGGTGATATCCATATTGAGAGCCTTCCTGAAACGGGAAGTACTTTTTCTTTACGTTTTCCAATAACTAGTTAAACTTCCTTTATAAATACAGTTGAAATAAAGGAATTGTTATTTTGTGGATAATAAAAAAGTTTAAGCCTACGAGAAAAACAGGATTATTAGTGGAACTAAATAGGAAACAAACCAGATTATGATTCACAAATTGGCTCGCTTTCTTTTTTTTATGATGTCCTTTAGTTCATCCTTACACGCACAACTAGATAGTATTGTGTTTTACAAGGAGCAAATTAAGATGAGTAAATCATTACCTGATTTTAATCCAAAAAATATCCAGTACATCAACCTCTTAAATAAATTAAGTACCAAATTAAAACATTATAAAACCGATACCATGGGTATATTGTCCAAGGAAGCTTTGACCCTAAGTAGGGATATGAATTATAACAAAGGAAAAAACGATGCACTGGCCAACCTAGCTATCTATGAACTAATTGACGGGGATTTTGAAAAATCCCTGAGCTATAACCGAGAAATCTTAACGAATATAGATACCGATAAAAACCCAGAATTAGCAGCTGGAATCTATAATATTATGGGGCAAACCTATTTTTCTTTGGATAATTACCCAGAATCATATAAACACTTTTACCAGTCTTTGCTATTGGCTGAGAAGGCAAATAGCATTGATTTAGTAGTAAAAATAAATTCTAACTTGGGTACTTTGTTTTCTCTACTAGAAGATTATGACGAAGCCGCCAAGTACTATGAAGTTGCGATTGATAATATGGATGAAGATGATAACAGTGTTTATAAAGCTGGGGTTCAGTGCAACCTTGGCTATCTTTATATGAAGAAAAAGGACTCGACCAAAGCGATTACTTTTTTAAGAAAGAGTCTTCCAACCCTAGAGAAACAGCAAATAACGGGAATATTACCCATTGTGTATTTAACTTTTGGGGAGGTCTATTATGACTATGGTAATTATAAGAAATCTTTAGCATATTTTAATAAGGCGCTGCCGTATTACGAAACGTTGAACGATGCTAGAAACAACGGTACGGTTTTGTATGGTATCGGAACTTGTTATTTAGCTCTAAACAATCTTCAAAAGTCGGAACAATTCTTGGAAGAGGGCATTCAACTCTTTAAAAAAGTAAATTACAAAACCGGATTGGAGCAATCCTATCAAGCGCTCTACCAATTACATAAAACTAAAGAATCATTTAACCCCGCACTCTATTGGTTAGAATTATCCGAAAGTTATAAGGATTCAATTTTTAAGGAAAAAAGTGTTCGGGATATTTCTATGCTTAAAGCAAAAATGGCTTTTGAAGAGGATCAAGCAGAGCTAAAACTAAAAAATGATCTTGAAATAGCGGAACAAAAAAAATATATAAAATGGGCGGGTTTAGGAATTGGTTGCGCTATCCTTATTGCAATACTAGTGTTTAAAGTAAACAACACAGAACGTAAACTTAATAAAGAATTAGCGCTTCAAACTCGAAACTTGTCTAAAAAACAAGAAGAACTCAATAAAATCAACCATAACCAAGACAAACTCTTCTCTATTGTAGGCCATGACCTACGAGGCCCCATTGTTTCCTTAAAGCAGCTACTTGAACTTGCCTTGGAAGATGAATCAGGAATTCAACATTTTTACAGGTTTGGACCTAAATTAAAAAAAGATGTACATCATATACATTTTACCTTGGATAATTTGCTGAATTGGGGCATTACACAAATGAAAGGAGAACCGGTATTACCCGTCCAAATAAACGTAAAGACCGAGTTACTATTGGTTGAAGAACTCTTTAGGGATATGCTGGACAAAAAATCAATAATAGTGGACAAAGAGCTATTGTATGATATGACGCTAATAGCTGATGCAAATCATTTCAAAATAATTTTTCGCAATCTTGTTAGTAATGCCATTAAGTTCACTCCCAAAACGGGCCGTATTTGGTTAGCCACATCAGAGGAAGATGAAAACATACTAATTACTGTAAAAGATAATGGTATTGGTATATCGGATGAGGTAATTGAACAAATTTTCAACCGGTCAGACTACCATACAACCTTTGGTACGAATAATGAACGAGGTACCGGTTTGGGATTAATGTTATGTAAAGAAATGGTCCATAAAAACAAAGGGGAAATCTGGGTAGAAAGTACAGTCAGAAAAGGCAGTATCTTTTATGTGAAGTTTCCAAAAGCCATTTTGGCTTAATACGATACGGTTTAAGCAAACAGACAGATTATCTGATTCTCATCTAAATAAAATACATGATAAAAAACACCATTTTAGTCGTTTTATATGTCTTTTTGGGATGTTTAAAATGTGCTTCTCAGGAAAGTCCAAGTCAAATTAAATTTAAAATTAAGAAACTAAAAGCTTCTGAAAATTTCAATCCGGAAAATAAGGAATATATAGACCTGATAATTGATTTGGCCAATATGTTAAGATACTCCAAAACGGATACGGTCAAACAACTTGCGGTTGAATCCCTAGACCTGAGTACTAAAATTGAATATGACAAAGGTAAATTTGAATCCCTTTTGAACTTTGGTTATTATGAACTATTTACCGGAAAAACCGATAAAGCAACTTTTTACTATCAACAATCACTGGACTGGGCTTTAGCAAATAATTTTAAACCTATTGCTATAAATGCGTATAACGGAATTGGCCAAGCACATTTTGTAAGAGCGGAATATTCGGATGCCTTTTTGAATTTTCAAAAGTCATTGGAAATAGCTGAGGAAATAGAAGATATGAAAATGACCATAATAATGAACTCCAACCTGGGAACATTATTCTCCATATTAGAAGATTACGACGAAGCTTTAAACTACTATAAAAGTGTGCAAACTAAGTTCAACGATAGTACCGATGTAATATCTAAAATCGCTGTTTTAGTTAACCTTGGCTACCTCTACAACAAAACAAAGGAACCTGTAAAGGCATTAAACCATTTAGATGAATCCATTGAGCTATTGCAACAGATAGAAGCTAAAAAAATACTTGCTTTTGCTTATTTAACAAAAGGAGATGTATATAACCAAACAGGGCAGTACAAGAAAGCACTTGTCCTATTTGAAAAAGCTTTTCATATCTATAAAATGGGCAATGATAAAAAAAATGAAGCCGACCTTTATTACAATACTGGCGTAGCCTATAGCAACTTAAACAACTTTAGCGATGCGGAAGAAGCCTACAGGAAAAGCTTAGCATTGTATAAGTCTTTTAATCTTAAATCAGGTCTAGCAAAGAGTTACAAGGCCTTATATGAGACTAGCAAGATAAAAGGACTCACATCGGATGCGCTGTTAAATTTAGAACTTGCACAAAAGTATTCAGATTCTGTAGGCAAAGAGAAGCAAAAGAGAACAATTTCTATTATAAATGCTAAGCTGGCCTACAAAGAAAAAAAGGCCTATCTAGCAGCACAGATCCAGATGAAACTCGATGAAAAGAAAAAACAAATTATATGGGTAACCATAGGACTCATCCTATCAATACTTTTATGTTTATTCATTTTTAGAAGCACTAATATCCAAAAGGGACTTAATAAAGAATTAACTTTACAGACAACCATGCTTTCCTCCAAACAAAAAGAACTTCATAGAATAAATAACAATCAAGACAAATTATTTTCTATCGTTGGTCACGACCTAAGAGCTCCTATTCTTTCACTTAAACAATTGTTAGGGACAACTTTAGAGAAAGATGCAGAAATCAAACGCTTCTATACATACGGACCACAATTAAAAGACGATGTTGATCATATACATTTCACCTTGGACAACTTACTAAACTGGGGACTTGCACAGATGAAAGCTAATGTTAACAAACCAATTAGAATTAACGTTAAAGAAGAACTAATGTGTATAACACGTTTCTTTACAGAAGCCTTGGAAACAAAAGAAATAGTATTACAACTTCTAGTAAAGGATACATTAAGTATACAGGTAGATGTTAATCACTTTAATATCATTTTTAGAAATCTAATCAGTAATGCTATTAAATTCACAAAAAAAAATGGAGCCATAGTTATTGATTCATATGTTGAAAACGAAACTGCTTTTATTACCATAAGAGATACAGGGGTAGGCATGGAAAAAGACGTAAAAACTAAAATTTTCAGCAATAAAGAACATTATACCACCCTAGGAACGAATAGTGAACGCGGCACAGGTTTAGGGTTAATATTATGTCAAGAACTTATTGAAAAAAATAAGGGTCATATTAAAGTTCAAAGTGAATTGGGATCAGGGAGTATTTTTACTGTTGGTTTTATATCATTAAATCAATAAAATCTGAGTGTTATTATGGATTTATTACTTGTGAATTCAAACCTCCAATTAGCTTATAAATTTAAATAATTTACATTTATTTTCGATTAAATACACATTTTTACCGCTGAAACACACATAAAACAACGTTTCACAACAAAATTTAGAAGGCCTTTACATTATCTACTAATTTTAAATTTAGTTTAACCATTAGATAATGTTTTTCACGCTCAAGTATAATGTAACAAAGCACAACCGACAGTACTTTTATGTACTTGGTATTTTAATGCTATTCTTTTCGGTAAAAAGTATTGTTGCGCAATCCACTGCAAATAAGGAACTTTTAAACAAAATTAATGGTCTTAAGGCTCAAGCTGCTTTTGTAAAGACAGATACTCTTTACATTAATTCTTTGATAGACTTAGCAGCTGGGCAACGGTACTACCATGCCGACAGTCTCTTTTTGTTAGCAAATCAAGCTCTTTCGTTAAGTAAAGAAGCCGATTTCAAGGTTGGGCAAGTTAATGCCTACATGCAATTAGGAAACTACCATTCCGACAACGGAAAGCATTACGAAGGTATTGAGAATTATACGAAAGCCTCCGAAGTGGCAAAAGAGTTAGAAGATTCTGATTTGAAGTTACAGGCGGTTAACGACTTAGCAGGCGAATATGGTTATAAGGGAGATTACGCTATGGCACTAAAACTGTATTTAGAGGCAGTTGAAAAGGCCGAGTTGGTGCAAAACAAAAAAATGCTATCTATCCTGAACGAAAATATAGCCGGCCTTTTTGTATCTCAAAAAGACTTTGAACAAGCAATGAAATTTTACAAGAAAGTAAAAAAAATAAACGATGAAATCGGTAATCCGATTTTTATGGCAGAAACTATGAGTAATATGGCATCTGCGTATGCGGACATGGGAGAGTTAGACCAAGCCATGTTTAGCATAAATAGTAGTGTTCGTATTTTCGAAAAAGAGAAGAAAATGGATTGGTTGGCATATGCCTATGAAATAAAAGGTAAGGTTTATCTAAAACAAAAGAAATACAATTGGGCCATGTATTGGTACAAGCAGAGCGAACTTATACACAAAAATATTGACGATGAACGTTCTGAAATTTCTTTATTAAATGGAATGGCAAAAGCTAATTTTGGAGCTAAAAACGATAGTATTTCGGAAATTTATGCAAATAAGGCTCTGAGCTTATCTAAGAAACTAGATTATATGTCTGGAACAAAAGATTGTGCCAAAATCTTGTATGCTATTAATAAGAATAAAAACAACTACGAAAAAGCCTTATACTTTCATGAATTATTTCAGCAGTTGTCGGATACGTTGTCCAGAAGTGAAAATCAAAAAAGCTTAACGTTGCTTAAGACCAAATTTGAACATGACCATCAAAAAGAACAACTTATTGCAGAAAACGACAAAGCATTGGCTAAACAGAAAATGTATGTTTATAGTACCTTATTGATTTTGGCCATATTCCTCTGCATTACCTTTCTTGTAAGAAGAAACGAAAGAATCCAAACAAAGTTAAATAAAGAGTTACTGTCCAAACAGACAGATTTAGAGAAAAGTGAGCAGCACCTAAGGGGGGTAAATCAAACAAAAAATAAACTATTTTCTATTATTGGACATGATCTAAGAGGGCCAATTGGCGCGTTCCAAGGATTAATGAAACTTTTTAAAGACGGGGAAATGACCAAAGAAGAGTTCCTTGGCTTTGTTCCAAAGTTAACCTCGGATATTGATAATATCGCCTTTACTTTAAATAATTTACTTTCTTGGGGGCAAACTCAAATGAATGGTTCGGTTACAACACCCAGCATCACATCCTTAGAACATATTGTAGCAGAAAACATAAGCCTACTTTCTGAAATCGCCCTTAATAAATCCATAACATTAGTTAACACAATAGAGCCAAATACCATCACATTTTGCGATAGTAATCAAATTGATATAGTCGTCAGAAATTTGTTGAGTAACGCAATAAAATTCACACCTGACAAAGGTAGTGTTACCATTGGTGCCGTTCAAAAATCAAAGTTTTGGGAAATACATGTGAGAGATACAGGTATTGGTATGGCCGAAGAGACATTAGGTAAGATTTTTAAGAAGGATTCTACGCATACGACCTATGGAACCAATGATGAAAAAGGTACCGGACTTGGACTATCTCTCTGTAAGGAAATGGTAGAAAAGAACAAAGGAATAATTTGGGTTGATAGTGCAGTAAATAAAGGTTCAAGCTTCTACTTTACGATACCAAAAGCAAACAAGGAGTATAAAATAAGTGCTTAAATCAAACGATCCAACGAGTCTACCGCTATAAGTCTCTCTACGGTAAAACCTTCAGCATATTCTTTTCCAATAAGCCTACCCATATCCCGTGCTCTATAATTTACACTTTCTATAAAAGTTTTACTACTTATTGGCGTCTCTGGCTCCTTACTATTCGGGTCATGAAACTGCGAGCTATAAGCCAAAATAGCCGCTTCTTTCTTATCTATATAACCCGTAATGTCTACCACAAAATCTGGGGCAATATTTTTCCACTGAATGTAATGATAAACCAATAATGGTCTCCAATGGTTCTGAGGGATTCCATCAAGACTTGTTTCTATTTTTAGCAGCCCACTTAAAAAACAGGCATCACTTACCAACTTACTTCCTTTGCTATGATCTATATGACGGTCTTCTATAGCATTACATAAAACGATTTTCGGACGGTACTTCCGAATCATTTTTACAATTTCCAATTGGTGCGATTCGTCATTTACAAAAAAACCATCCTTGAATCCAAGATTTTCACGAATGGATACGTTCAAAACTTCAGCCGCAGCCTTTGCCTCTGCATCTCTTATAACAGCTGACCCACGTGTCCCTAACTCACCCCGGGTTAAGTCTATAATTCCTACTTTTTTGCCATTCGCCACTTCTTTGGCAATTGTACCACCAGCTCCTAGTTCAGCATCATCTGGATGTGCTCCAAATACGAGTATATCTAATTTCATCATTGGGTGTAACTGTATTTTAATAAGCTTATTGAAAACCAGAATCGATTTAACCTGCGGCGATTGCCGTTGTGAGCTTAACTTCGCGAATAGCCTGCTCTATATCTTCAATCAAATCAGAGGCTTCTTCTATACCTACGGAAAAACGAATAAGGCCGTCCTTTATCCCCTGCTCTGCTCTAACTTCCGCACTCATTAATGCATGTGAAGTTTGAGTTGGCGACAACAGCGTACTTTCAACTCCAGCAAGACTCATTGAGGATTTTATTAATTTGAGTGCCTTTTGAAATTTGAAAGTATCCACATAAGGTTTTAACTCAAAAGACAACATTCCACCAAATCCCTTCATTTGTCGGGCTGCCAGATCATGCCCTGGGTGTGTTGTAAGTCCTGGATAATAAACCGCATCTATATCCTCGTGCTCAACTAAATACGTGGCCATAGCCATGGCATTTTCATTTTGAGCCTTTACCCTAATACCCATTGTTTTGATGCTACGTTCCAAAAGCCAAACGGTATAATCGCTAAGGCTACCGCCAAAATTTTTAGCTAAATGAAAAATACGATCCATATTATCTTTGTTTGATGCAACTGCACCGGCACATATATCCGAATGCCCCCCCATATACTTGGTAGCACTATGTATCACGACATCTATCCCAAAATCCACCGGATTTTGATTTACAGGACTAGCGAAGGTATTATCGATCATTGATGTAATTCCGTACTTTTTGGCTATTGTTGCAACCGCCTCGATATCGGTAATTGTCAACAACGGATTAGAAGGGGTTTCAATATATATAACCTTTGTGTTCTCTTGAATTTTATCTTCAAAGTCCTTCGCTTCCCACCCTTGTGTAAATGAGTATTGTATACCGAATTTGGAGAATTCCTCAGTTACTAGGTTATACGTACCGCCGTATAAGGTTTGTTGAAGTACCACATGGTCTCCAGCTCGTAAAAAGGCCATCAATGCAGTACTTACGGCAGCCATACCACTGCCAAATATTAGCGCAGCCTCCGTGTGCTCCAGCGCTGCTATTTTTTTGCACAACCCTTCTTGGTTAGGGGTGTTGAAATACCTTGGATAACGCTTCACATCTACATCGTCAAAAGCATAAGATGTACTCATATAAAGAGGCGACACAGCACCTTTATGTTGCTTGTCTTCCAGTTCTCCTACATGGGTACATATCGTATTTAATCCTTTTTTGTTTGAACTCATTTCCTTACTTTTTTATTTTATAAATGTACAAAAGTGGAATCTTTTATTTAGAATAATTTACTTTATACCTCCAATAACTTACTGCACCCAATGCTAAAACGGCGGCTACGGTATAGTAAATAAAAGTTGGTGTAATTACCTGCGCCCCACTAGCGTAGCTGTGTAGCCCTACTAAATAAAAGTTGACACCAAAGTAGGTCATCATAATACTTCCAAAGGTTATGACACTAAGGAAGTTGAATGTCCACCTACTTCTAAGTCCGGGCACCAATCTCGTATGTATCACGAATGCATACAACATAATAGAAATTAACGCCCATGTTTCTTTTGGATCCCAACCCCAATAGCGACCCCAACTTTCATTGGCCCATTGGCCTCCGAGAAAATTTCCTATAGTCAACATAATCAGACCAACGGTTAAGGACAATTCATTTATAATGGTAAGTTCTTTGATATTAATTTCCATTCGCTTCTTGTTCTTGGAATTTGTCAATATCATCAGAATCAAACTAACAACACCTAGTATCATTCCCACCGTTAATGGTCCATAACTACCTACGATTACAGATACGTGAATCATCAACCAATAGCTATCCAAAACAGGCACTAAGTTCGCAATAGAAGGATCCACCCAGCTTTGATGCGCAATCCAAAGTAACATAGCGGTAACAAAAGCCGATGCCGCTATGGTTAGATTACTTTTTCTGCCTAATGCAAGACCCATCCCCATGGTTGCCCAAGCAACATACAATATACTTTCGTAAGCATCACTCCACGGAGCACGTCCTGCAATATACCAACGCAACAGTAACCCAGCTGTGTGCCAAAGGAAAAACAATATGATTATTCCTTTGAAGAAGTAAACACCTGCTTTCCAAATTTCCCTATCCTTAAAAATTTGAAATATTAATGTAAGAAACATTAAAAGCCCTACTAATGCATAATATTGATATAACCGATTAAAAATATCCAGCTTATTATACAAAACTTCGGTCTCCACTTTGGAATCGGATGGGAGTACTTCGCTCCCATGGTTTTTTTGATTTTGATTGAACGCGGCCAGTAGTTTATCGGCCTCGCTATAATCTCCGGATTTTTGTGCCTTACCTAAAGTCATCAGATAATAAGGCATTGCATTCTGCACGAAATTCGCATACAGGGAATCAGCTATTTGATATTGTCCGCCTCTATATTCTACGGCAGACACCCACTTATTGTTCTCATCGTCAAGCAAGGGAAATATCTTTAAAATCTGCTGACCTAAAGCTTGGTTTAAAAGACTTAGCCGAATATTCGCATCCTTAAAATCCTGTTCAAACTTATTTGGATTATTAGTGGCGGTTGCCTCCCTTAAAAAAGGTTCTAATTTGTAATTTCCCTTGTCATCAAAAAAGTCTGTGGCTTTCACGTATTTCTTTCCCATTGGAATACCAACGATCTTTCTAATGCTATCGTTTTGCGCTTTTTTATCCAAGGCGATAAACTCGGTATTGTACCAAACGGCAGGATTCATCATCATGGAAAGAAATACTTGGTCCGCGCTGTAGCCTAAGTAACTGTCTTTTAGACTTAACTTCCTTAACAACTCAGAAGAAAAAGTATTGATTGGTTTCATCCGACCGCCTTCATCCTGAATGACCAATTTTCCAAACTTATCAGCGTGTTCCTTAACAACAATGGTAGCCTTTATAAGGGAATCAACTTGTTGTTGGGTAGGTGCTTTGGTGATGGCACCTGTATTAGAATCAGTATGACCGTGACCATCATCGGCGCTATGTTCCTGTGCGGCCATTGGAAAGGAAAGACCGATTATAAGTGCCACCGTAGTCAATATTGTTTTCTTTTTCTCCTTTACCTTTTCTAACGACGCTGCTAGGTCCTTGAACCTTGTTTTGCCAAAAAACATGATGCCTAATAAGCCAACATACAACAAAAAATAACCTACATAAGTAATCCAAGTACCCCAAAAATCATGATTTACAGATAAGGTAGTACCTTTTTCGTCTGGATCAAACCCAGATTGAAAGAAGCGATAGCCTTGGTGATCCAATACATGATTCATGTACACATCATAGTCAAAAGACCGTTCATCGTTAACCGTGATTTTACTCATAAAAGAAGCATAAGCACTTTCAGTACCAGGATATTTGTCCGCAATAAAATCGTTTAACTTTATACTAAAGGGCAGCTCGTGCACTTTAGACCCGTAGCGTAAAGAAAAATCTAATCCGTCTAAGGTGACTTTATCACTGAATTTAGTGCTTCCCTTACCTCCTAAAACTTTTACCTCCTTTGATTTTCCGTTGGTTGACACGGTCATTATCATAGCATCCATATCCACCTCTGTTTTTTCATTCTCAGGAATTTCAACAACACCATAGGTTCCTCTCACAAGGGAGTCGGGCATTACAAATTGCATATTGGCCGTATTGTATAGCGAACGTAGTTGTAACGGCTGAATACTGTCCTTTACTAGTTGACCTTGAAACTGGTCTGCCATACGCATAAAACTTCCATCAAAAGGCGATTCTATTTCGTAAACGGCACCGTTCGTATTTATATTGATAGCGCCTTCCGTTGGCTTATTGAGTGCAAATAGTACGCCATGTATACTAGTTACCTTCGCGTTTTCTAAATAATGTTCGTGGCGCTGACCATCCCCAGCTTCAACAATTTTTAAATATGAATTTCCATTGTCGTCGGGTATTAACCCCTCTTTTGCCCCTTCTATAAAACCAGAATAAGAAATTGTAAAAGGTTGGCCATTAAAATCAGACTCCCACGGAAGGTTAGACTTTATATCTTCCGCGGTTACGATTAATTTATCCTCAAGGATTTTTCTTCTTGGTTCACCCTCGATTTTACCATCTACATGTGCCGTAAAATAGGTTTTATCGGAATAGAACACCTTTTCGGTTTCCCCTTCCCTAATGGGCATCATCCCCTCAAAACTAATATATCTTGTAACAAAGGCCCCTACGATAATCAATATCCAAGATACGTGCAACAACAAAACAGGCCACTTTTCTTTCCTTAATAACCGATACCTCAAAATGTTACCTACAAAATTTATAACGAAGAAAACCATAATAACTTCGAACCAAGTGGCATTGTAAATCCAAATGCGCGCTGTTTCCGTACTGTACCAACTTTCTATGAAAGTACCAAAAGCCATAGCAGTAGCAAATACGATAAATAGCAACGACATTAAACGAGTAGAGAAGAATATCTTTTTAAACAAATCT
Source organism: uncultured Maribacter sp. (assembly GCA_964353165.1). GTDB lineage: Bacteria > Bacteroidota > Bacteroidia > Flavobacteriales > Flavobacteriaceae > Maribacter. The sequence goes on along the minus strand of CAYGUY010000004.1, from coordinate 14,857 downwards.
GTCATAGGAAAGGACATTGGATTCAGTCAACAAAAATAAGCTCTTTTTAGCATTTTCGAGTTCATTAAATCTATTTAAAGATTAAACAACACTGTTAATTTTAATATAAAATCGATGGTTTATTTCTTTGTATTTTTGTTGTATGATTTCTATAACTATCCTAGGTACAGGTAATGTAGCCCAAAATTTGTTCCAGGCGTTTTCAACTATTGAATCCGTTAAGGTGGCGCAAGTAGTAGCAAGAGATACTAGTAAGCTAGAATTTTTTAAAAGTGCAAGTCGTTTGTTAAACTACAACGAAAGACTACTACCAACCGATATTTATATCATTGCAGTGAAAGATGACGCTATCGCCGAAGTAAATCAGAACATAGGAAACAAAGGATTGATTGTACATACCTCAGGAGCAGCATCTTTAGCCGTTTTAGAACCACAGGAAAGACAGGGTGTTTTTTATCCATTACAAACATTTACTAAAGGCAGAACATTAGATTTTTCAAGCGTTCCCCTATGTATCGAAGCCAATAACACCGATGACTTAGAACTTTTAAGGAACTTAGGAACAAGAATCAGCAACACCGTTATACCGATGGATTCTACAAAAAGAAAAGCACTTCACGTGGCTGCCGTATTCGTTAATAATTTCACTAACTACATGTATAGTCTTGGCGAGGAAATATGTCTTGATAATCAGCTTGATTTTTCATTACTTAAACCCTTACTAAAGGAAACAGCTGCAAAACTAGAATTCTTGGATGCTAGGAATGCACAAACCGGACCTGCCCGAAGAGGAGATCAGCAAACCCTACATGCCCATCTAAATCTCTTGAAAACAAAAAAACAACGCGAAATATATACACTTTTAAGCAATAGCATTAAGGATTCCTATCACCTTAAAAACAACCCCTTAATAGGATAAGTAAAGTTAAAATAACAGTAGTTAATGGAAAAGAGTTACAAAGAATTTTTAAAAAATATAAGCACGTTTATTTTTGATGTGGATGGTGTTTTTACTGACGGTAATGTTATAGTACTAACAGACGGAGAAATGTTACGGACCATGAATGTTAAAGATGGATACGCCTTAAAAACTGCTCTTACCAAAGGGTATAATGTTTGTATCATAACTGGAGGCACCAATGAGGGTGTAAAAAAACGTTTAACTGGTTTAGGCGTTACCGATATGTACATGGGGGCGCATCTTAAAATCGAAGCTTTAAACGATTACCTTACAAAACATTCTATAGACGTTAAGAACATTCTTTATATGGGTGATGATATCCCTGATATCCCGCCAATGCAGGCGGTAGGCTTGTCCGCTTGCCCGCAAGATGCCGTACCCGAAGTAAAAGCAATAAGCAACTACATTTCACATAAAACTGGAGGTCATGGTTGTGTACGTGATGTTATAGAACAAGTGCTTAAAGTACGCGGAGATTGGACGAATCATTTTAGTGCCGCAAATGATTAATCATGATCAAAACCAAAATAAGCAACTATAAAATTATATTGGCATCCGGCTCCCCTAGAAGAAAAAAATTCTTGGACCAAATGGAGCTGGACTTTGAAATAAGGCTAATGCCTGTAAAGGAGGTATATCCTCAAACTTTAAAAGGTGCAGAAATTTCCAACTACCTATCTGAATTAAAGGCGCGACCTTTTAAAAATACATTAAAAGAAAAAGAAATACTTCTTACCTCCGACACGGTAGTTTGGCATAATCATCAATCTTTAGCTAAGGCGCAGTCTGCAAACGAAGCCCAAGATATGTTACGTCAGCTATCTGGAGAATGGCATGAGGTGATTACATCCGTATGTTTTACTACGATCAAAACACAAGTGATCAAGAATAGTATTACTAAAGTCAAATTTAAAAAATTAAGCGATGCGGAAATCGAATATTACGTATCGGAATACCAACCCTTTGATAAAGCCGGAGCCTATGGTATTCAAGAATGGATTGGCCTTATTGGTATTGAAGAGATAAAAGGATCTTATCCTAATGTAGTTGGCCTACCAACCCAATTAGTTTATGAAACGTTAATCGATATGACAATTTCTTAAATTTTGTCTAATTTTAAAAAAAGATACATCATGTTTAGAAAATGGTTGACTGTAGAACTCGAAATTGTCATTTTAGCTTTTGCTATGACCCTATTCAATTCTTGTAAGGAAAAGGTAACCGAAAATAATTTGGAGCTGGTAGCTTCCAACAATACGGAATTGCCAAACCCTTTTAAGAAAGCGCTCACCAAAGATTTCAAGGATTATTGGTACGCAGGGAGTGCAGAAATTACTTCCTACGAACTGGAACAAGCAAGATATGGTGAACTAAGGAAAGGAAAAGCGGTAAAAATATTCGTTACCGAACCATTTTTAAAGGAAAAACAAGTAAAAGCCGATGGTAGTAACACGGACAACGTGCCTGTTTTGAAATTAAACACTACCAAAAACTATCTTACAGGTATATACCCCTACTCTATTATGACCAGCACCTTTTATCCGGTGCACGATAATTCACATGCCATTAAAGTGACATTTTCTTCCCAAGAATGGTGTGGGCAGGTATACGCACAATTGAATAACAAGGAAAAATTTAAAATACGTTCACATTCCTATTTTGAATCTGAGGCAGACCAAGATATAGTTTTGGAAAAAGTTGATTTGGAAGATGAAATTTGGAACAAAATACGGATAGACCCATCCGCTCTGCCTCTTGGAGAATTTAACATGATTCCTTCTTTGGAATACGTCAGATTAACGCACAAAGAATTAAAAGGATATAAAGCAAGCGGTAATTTAACCACTAAAAATGGTATGAGCAGCTACGTCATCAACTATCCTGAATTAAACAGGACATTAACTATCAACTTCACGGAAACGTTCCCGTTTTCAATTGAAAAATGGACGGATTCCTTCAAAAGCGGATATGGAGCAAATGCACAAATTTTAACGTCTACGGCTACTAAAATAAAACGTTTAAAAACCCCATATTGGAGACAAAATAGTAATAAGGATTTATCTTTACGCGACAGTTTAGGATTGTAGTATATGACAGAATTTATCGCCAACCACCAGAACCAGTTATTATCAAGTGTTATCATCTTGGTATTGGTCATCATTTTTAAAATTGCTTTTAGTACTGCAGCGAGGAAAGTGGGCAAGCTCGGTGATTTTAACCCTGTGAGGACTAACCTTATTGTTAAGTACATATCCATTGGGCTTACATTGACTGCTTTTGCTGCCCTTACATTGGTCTGGGGGGTTAACTATAAGGATTTAGGTGTGCTATTATCATCCATCTTCGCTGTTATTGGGGTGGCACTTTTTGCTCAATGGTCTATTTTAAGCAATATCACTGCGGGGGTTATCATTTTCTTTTCCTTCCCATTTAAGATAGGAAATACCATACGTATTTTGGATAAAGAACTTTCCGGTAGTGATACCACTGACGTGGAGACTTTTGTTATTGAGGATATAAGAGCGTTCCATTTACATTTAAGAAAAACGAATGGAGAAATACTAACCTATCCCAACAATCTGGTTTTACAAAAAGGTGTGATTTTAATTGCTACCTATAAGGACGATTTGCCTTTGGATATTGAAGGAGAGCTTTAGTTTGTTAAAGAAGTTGTAAAAATCTAACCTCAAGTTTTAATCTTGTTATATTTGGAGCTAGACTAAAACCAACACTATGCGCCATATTCGGGTCTTTTTGGGCTGTTGCCTTTTTTTGTTAACCATTTCTAAAGCACAAACACCTCAAAAAAACTCTCCGTCAGACATTTACCATGCCGTTCAGAAGTTAAATTTTCTAGGAACAGCGCTTTACGTAGCTGCACATCCGGATGATGAAAACACAAGATTAATTTCCTTTCTATCCAATAATATTCATGCAAGAACGGGTTATCTTTCTTTAACCCGGGGAGATGGCGGCCAAAACTTAATTGGCCCTGAATTACGGGAGTTATTAGGCGTACTCAGAACACAGGAACTTCTTGCCGCTAGAGGGGTTGACGGTGGGGAACAATTTTTTACTCGTGCAAACGATTTTGGTTATTCGAAACATCCAAAGGAAACCCTGGAAATATGGAATAAAGAAGCAATTTTGGGTGATGTGGTTACCGCTATAAGAGACTTTAAACCAGATGTCATCATCAATCGGTTCGACCATAGAAATCCGGGAACCACGCATGGGCATCACACCTCCTCCGCCATGCTAAGCCTCGAGGCGTTTGATCTTGCGAACAATCCTAATGCATTTCCAAATCGATTAACGGCAACAGAAATTTGGCAACCTAGACGTTTATTCTTTAATACTTCTTGGTGGTTTTACGGTAGTGAAGAAGCATTTGAAAAAGCCGATAAATCCAAAATGATTAATATGGATGTGGGAACCTATTACCCCACGCTTGGAATGTCCAACAACGAGATAGCCTCTCTAGCTAGCAGCCAACACTTATGTCAAGGATTCGGAAGATTAAGTTCCAGAGGTAGTCAACCAGAGTACATAGAATTACTAAAAGGTGATATGCCCAAAATCCAAACCGACCTGTTCGAAGGAATAAATACATCATGGAGCAGAATAGACGGTGGCGATAAAGTGGGTGCACTTTTAAATCCGATTGAGGAAAACTTTAATTTTAAAAGTCCTCACGAGCATTTACCACAATTGGTAGAAGCATTTAAGCTACTACAAGAAGTGAAAAATGAACACTGGAAAAAAATTAAGAGCAATGAGTTAAAAAGTATCATAACCGCTGTTACTGGATTGCATTTAGAGGCAATTTCAAAAACGGCCTATGCAAATCCTGGAGAGACTATAGCTATCCTAATTGAAGCGATAAATAGAAGCCCCGTATCAATAACCCTAGATTCAGTAGAGATTTCAAATGAAAAAAGCGAGTCCGCAGCTATTTTATTAACAAACAATACATTTACAGAGCAGAACATTAAGCTTACTATTCCGCTAGAGACAGCGTACACCAGTCCCTATTGGCTAATCGAAAAAGGAAGTTTGGGAACGTACAAAGTAGACGATATGAGTTTAATCGGAAAACCTGAAACTCCAAGAGCTTTCAACGCCGTATTTCACCTTAATATAAACGGTACGACAATACCAATTAGCAAACCTGTGGTCTACAAATATGCAAAACCGGACAAAGGTGAAATTTACCAGCCATTCGAGATAGTACCGGAGGCTACTGCTAGTTTTAATGACAAGGTTATTATTTTTTCCGATGATCAACCTAAAGAAATTCCGGTAATTGTTAAGGCACATGCAGACAACCTATCGGGAACAGTACAATTTTGTTATGACAAAACGTGGAAGGTTGAAAATGATACTAAATCCTTTACAATAGCAAAAAAAGGAGATGAACAAACACTGTATTTCACCCTTACACCACCGCCAACAGAAAATGAAAGTTACATCTCTCCCATTGTACGAATAAATGGAAAGATGATTACAAAAGAACTAGTCACCATAGACTACGATCATGTTCCAATGCAGACCATTTTATTGCCTTCAGAAGCCAAAACTGTACGTTTAGACATTAAGAAAGCAGGGGAACATATTGCATATATAATGGGCGCTGGCGATGAAATGCCAACCAGTTTGGAGCAAATGGGTTATATTGTTCACCTTATAGATGCAACGGAGATTTCTGATGGTTCCTTAGATAAATATGACGCCGTAGTGCTTGGTATAAGAGCATATAATGTAGTTGACGAATTGAAATTCAAACAACGTTTTATTCTGAATTATGTAGAACAAGGCGGGAATGTAATCGTTCAGTATAATACTGCCAATAGATGGGGAAATCAATTTGAAAACATTGCCCCTTATGATTTGGAAATTTCAAGGGATAGGGTGACAAATGAAAATTCCGAAGTTCGCATCTTGGCGAATAATCATCCTTTGGTTAACTTTCCCAACAAGATAACCCCATCGGATTTTAACGGTTGGGTGCAGGAACGCGGTTTATATTTCCCGGATAAATGGGGAAGCGAGTTTACTCCTATTTTAGGGATGAACGACGAGGGCGAAACAGAAAAAAAGGGCAGCTTACTAGTGGCACCCTATGGAAATGGAAACTATATTTACACGGGACTTAGCTTTTTTAGGGAATTACCAGCCGGTGTGCCCGGTGCGTATAAATTATTTTCGAACATGTTATCTATTGGTAAAGACAAAATAGAACAAAACGCAAACATAAAAGGATGAGCCAAGAGGAGGACGAAAATAAAACGTGGAAAAAAGAGTATTCCATTGTACTAGCATTGAATCTAATTTATGTATTGGTTTTTGCGTACATAATGTCATCATATACCTAATATGGGAGCACTAGATTGGACCATTCTTTGTAGCACATTACTTTTTATCGTTTCCTATGGTGTTTGGAAAACAAAGGGCAGTAAAAACGTAAACGATTACGTAAGAGGAGGCAAAGAAGCGCAGTGGTGGACAATTGGCCTATCGGTAATGGCTACCCAAGCGAGTGCGATAACCTTTCTTTCTACACCAGGACAGGCATTTCATGATGGTATGGGCTTTGTTCAATTTTATTTTGGACTCCCTATAGCCATGATTATCATTTGTTTGGTATTTATTCCGTTATACCATAAAATGAAGGTCTACACTGCCTATGAGTTTCTTGAAGGTAGGTTTGATTTGAAAACTAGGTCGTTGGCAGCTGTTTTATTTTTAATACAAAGAGGACTCGCTGCGGGAATTACCATTTTTGCTCCTTCTATAATTCTATCGGCGGTATTGGGATGGGACTTAAGAACTTTAAATATTATCTTGGGTACATTGGTTATCATCTATACCGTGTCTGGCGGTACAAAAGCTGTAAGTGTCACACAAAAGCAGCAGATGTTCATTATTATGACCGGGATGTTCATTACTTTCTTTTTCATTTTAGGGTATTTACCTGCTGATATAACCTTCGGAAAAGCACTTAAAATCGCAGGTGCCAGCAATAAGCTAGAGATTCTGGATTTTAGTTTGGATACTAAAAGTAGATATACGTTTTGGAGCGGAATTACAGGTGGCTTATTTTTGGCATTGGCCTATTTTGGCACAGACCAAAGCCAGGTACAGCGTTATTTATCTGGAAAAACCGTTAGGGAAAGCCAATTAGGATTGGTGTTTAATGGTATTTTCAAAATACCAATGCAATTTTTCATCCTACTTGTCGGGGTTATGGTTTTTGTATTTTATCAATATAATCCCTCACCGTTAAATTTTAATCCGGCCGCAACCCAAACCGTAATGGAATCCAAGTTTGCAAATGATTACAAATTACTACAGGAGGGCCAAGTTGCCCTGGAGGCTGAAAAACGAATTGCTCAAAACAATTTCTCTGCAGCTTTAGAAATCAAAGAATACGCTGCAGTTCAAGAAGCAAAGACACAGATCATCCGCATTAATAAAAAAGATAGCACCAACAGAGCTATTGCTAAAACAATTATACAGCAGGCAGATGACACTACTGAAACTAATGATAAGGATTACGTGTTCATACACTTCATCCTAAATAACCTTCCTAAAGGCCTTATTGGCCTATTGCTAGCAGTTATTTTATCTGCAGCGATGTCCTCAACTGCATCTGAACTTAATGCCTTAGGTACCATCACCGCTTTGGATCTGTATAAGAGAAATCACATAAAGGAAGAAACGGATGCACATTACGTAAAAGCATCCAAGTGGTTCACCTTCGCGTGGGGCGTTGTAGCGATAGCTATTGCTTGTGTTGCCAATCTTTTTGATAATCTAATTCAATTGGTAAACATTATTGGAAGTATATTTTATGGAAACGTGTTAGGGATATTTCTGCTGGCCTTCTTTTTTAAATTTGTAAAAGGCAATGCAGTATTCTTTGCCGCAGTATTGACACAAATTATCGTATGCGTGGTTTATTATAATCTGATTCATATTTATCCAGCTGGGGAAGAAAAATTAGGTTATTTATGGTTGAATTTTATAGGAGCCGCTTTGGTCATAATTTTTGCTTTTGTGTTCGAGGCATTTGACCGGATGTTGAATAAACCACTAGCCGTAAATTCATAACTTCAATTGAATACGCGGTTCTACAAATCGGGATAGAACCGAGAATACTAATGATGCTGATATTTTTTTAGTGCATTTATATATGATAATAACAAAAGTTGAATCCTTTTTCATAAAAAAATTTAACCAAAAGCCTATTCTTATAAAGGCTCCTGGTCGAGTTAATATTATAGGCGAACATACGGATTACAACAAGGGTTATGTTTTACCTGCTTCCATAGACAAAGCGATTTATTTTGCAGTACGGCCAAATAATATCCAGAAAATAACTATTGAAGCCTTCCTAACACAACCCGAACAAATTATTTTTGAACTAGATGGAAGTCACAAAGGTTTTACTTCATTTTGGGGCAATTACATTAAAGCTATTCTAGAAATTCTTTTAGAAGAAAAGTACACCCTAACAGGTTTTGACTGTGTATTTGGCGGGGACATACCCATTGGTTCGGGCCTCTCTTCCTCAGCAGCCCTTTGCTGTGGTTTTATTCATGCTGTATCCCAAGTACGTGGTTTCGTAATTTCAAAGGAAAAAATTGCACTAATAGCGCAAAAAGCAGAGCATAGGATTGGTCTTAATTGCGGAATTATGGATCAATATGCCGTTCTTTTTGGCAAAAAAGGAAATGCTATTTGTTTAGATTGCAAAGATTTAAGTTACCGGTATATCCCTATCAATCTAAAAGGTTATAGTTGGATACTAATAAATAGTAACATAACACACAATTTAGCTGTAGATACCGAGTACAATAAGAGGCGAAACTCCTGCGAACGCATAGTGGCCGAAGTTGCTAAATCTAAAAGCAAAATACATTCTTTACGAGACGTAACCCAAGCAGATTTAAAAAGAATAAAAGATAGAGTAAATGTAATCGATTATAAAAGGGCAAGCTACATTTTAGAAGAGAATGATCGGGTGCTACGCATGATGAAAGCCCTACAAATGGGAGATGCTAAACAATGCGGAGATATTTTGTTAGAAGGTCATTGGGCAATGGCCAATACATATGAAATAACAACAGATGAATTGGATGTACTCGTTAGCGCCGGACAACACCTGCAAGGTGTCATGGGATCAAGAATGATGGGAGGTGGTTTCGGAGGCTGCACAATCAATCTGATAAAAACTGAATTTGCGGAACGACAAAGTAAGGCTATACTTGAATTTTATAAAAAAGAAACGGGTATAGATGCAGAAATATACCCGCTAAAAATAGATAATGGAGTTCATACTTTGAACTCGGTGTATTTTAAGAACTAAAAAAAACGGAATCAAGAAACAATACATTGATATCATTGCTTGCTTGATTCCGCTCTAGTTAATCGAAAATGGCATAAGGACCATAATCATTTCCTGTTATAGCACAATAATTACATAGCGCCCCATTCTTTTAGGGAATCCATATTCATTTTTACATAATCATCGTTTCCAGCAGCTTTAGAAGCTTCCAAAGATTTTTTCGCAGTTGCAATAGCACCTTTCTTATCACCAGCTTTGGCTAAAATCAACGACTGTTGTCTCAATTGCCAGAAAGCAGGCTTTTCGGTCATGGACATTGCTTTGTCCATCCATTCTTTTGCTTTGTTAATGTCTTTACCTTGTGCTGAGTAATACGTTGCTGCAGCATAATAATCCCCTGCACTGGGACCATTAAGTGCACGATCAATACTACTTGTAACCATTGCATCTGTAGGCACGCCAATAGGAATAGCTACATAAGTATTTTCCCAAATAATGCCTAGGTTAGCTCCAGTGCTGGTAAGGTCATCTATAGTAATCGTAAAGGTTTCAACTGGCATTTCTATTGGCCAAACTGGCACAGTAGCTTTAGCAACAACTTTACTTTCGTCCCAATCGCGCGGTACACCACTTCCTTTTGTGTCAGTATAAAAGAAAACGTCCCAGTTTTTTGCCCCTGGCTTTGTAAATATGGAATATGTTCCAGCGTTTACATCGGTCCCAGCGATAGTCACATCGGTATCAAAACTAATAGTTGTATAGGCATTCGCAGCTGTTCTCCACATTTTATCAAAAGGAACCAAATCTCCAAATATGGTTCTTCCTTTCATGGAAGGTCTGGAATAGTCTATAACCACCTCCGTTAACCCAACGGTTTGTATCAATTTTGAGGCCGGACTCGCCTCAGGCGTATTAATTTGTGCTTCCAAAGAAAATGAAGCTACGATAGCTAATAAAAATAAGATTGCTTTATTCATGGTTTTTGTTTTATTTATTGGCAAATCTATATATAAACAAATGTTGCTATTGTTAACAAATTCATAAATAAATGGGGACGACGGGACAAAGGGACAATGATGATAAAGCAGATAGTCAATTGGCCCAATAATACAAGTGCATGGAGTTGTAAATTTCTTAATAGACCGCAAATGCCTTGGAACGTATAGTAGTATCGAAGTAAACCACGAAATAATAAATAGATGTGGGTATGTTTTGCGCAATTACACCCTCTTTTTCTATTTCCGTATTAAACTGCTCCCAAACCGTTTTTCCGTTAACATCGTAAATACGGGTACCGTTAATCCGACTATCGGAATTAATACTATATCGAATTGTACCCGAACTTAATTCGTTATATATGAGCAAAGATTCGTCATTGTCCTCAGGTAAGGGATTGGGATTAGGTTCTTCCTCCCCTTCTGGCTCTTCGGGCATAGGTTCTTCTTGTAGGTCAATTAGATTAAGCTTAAAAAGTCGCGATAACGAAACAATATTCGGAGACTGTCTAGTGAACAATTCTGAAGTAACAAAGTAATTCCCAATGCCATCGCTTGCTACACCTTCAATTTGTGCAAATCCTATATCAATGGGTATGGGATTAAACGTTCCAGAAAAAACTTCTGATTCAGCTAAGGAATAGGTTCTAGCAAAAGGCATTAAAAAAGCAGAATATCCTACTATAAATAAAGTTCCATTTGTGGCATTGTAGTCCGCATCGGTGACCAGTCCAATATTTTGGGCCGCTCCACCACGCAAGGCAGTATGTGTTCCAGGAATTTTTGGTATGCTGTAAGCAACAGATCCCAGACTTTTCCATTGCTTTGTAAGTATAACCAACTCATTATCCAAAACAAAAAATGCTTCCGCATCCCAATCACTATTGCCTGTATCCGCAAAATCGGTTTGATCTTCGTATGAAAAGAGAATACTTTCAGCTGTTGCAGTATCATCATCTAAATAATCCTCTTTAGCTATTCGGTATATGGTGAGATCTTTACGCGTCCCAACATTGTTTCCAAAATCGCCTATGTAAATATACTGCTCATCCTGACTTAAAGCCTCCCAATCCACATTGGTGGCATTTGTTATAGTGACGGTCCTTGCAATCTGTCGCGACACCGTATCAATTTCAAATAATACCGGAGCGCCTCCTGAGTCGTTGTGCGTCACAATATGATCATTAAAAAAAAGAAGCCCCGAAGTTTCAAAAACCTCCTCTGGTAGTTCTCCAAGGGTTATAAAAGATCCTTGAGCCACACCAGTCGTGGTTACAAATATTAAATACAACCCTAAGGCAATTTTCATATGTTTAAATTTCAAGTTCTAGGCAAATTACGAAATAAGACTTTGGGCATTTGATATATTAGTTTAAAAAAGAAGAATATCGTTGAAAGACAGATGATTGGTAAAAAAGACAAGTTCTTTTTATTTTGTTTAACGAATTAAATTTTTTGATAAACAATAATGCTTCTATATTTGTTAAAAGTACTGGAATGAAATTATACCAACTACATGCAAAGCAGTCGTTTCCCATCTCACGACAAGAGGCTTGGGATTTTTTGTCGAGCCCAAAAAATTTGCAGGAAATAACGCCAAAAAAAATGGGGTTTACCATCTTATCGGGAGCAGACAGACACATGTACGCTGGACAAATTATTCAATATAAGGTCTCCCCATTACCAGGATACACAACAAAATGGGTTACGGAAATAACGCATGTAAAGCAAGGAGAGTATTTTGTAGATGAACAGCGCTTTGGACCCTATGCTTTATGGCATCATAAACACTTTATCAATGACGTAGAAGGTGGTGTAGAAATGGAAGATATAATTGATTATAAAATCCCGTTTGGTATATTTGGCCAAATAGCACATCCAATTATCGTAAAAAAACAGTTAAGTCAAATATTTGAATACAGGGAACAACAATTAATAGACCGTTTTGGTAGTATCCCGGGTTCAGAAAAAGAAATTCACTTTAAATCATTTTAAGACATGAATAAAAATATAGTGTTGGTTGGGGGTAGCCATGGTATCGGAAACGCTCTAGTACGGATATTACACAACGACCATACTGTTTATGTAGCATCACGAACAACGGAAGGTTTAGAAGGACTAAATGTAACTCATATTCCCTTCGATGCCACTACAGATGATTTGGATACAGCAAGCCTGCCAGAGGAAATCCACGGATTTGTTTATTGTCCTGGCAGCATCAACTTAAAACCGTTTAAGATGATGAGTTTGGATACCTTTGAACAGGATATGAAACTGAATTTTTTCAGTTTGGTACGAACCGTAAAAACCATAATTGGAAAAATGACAGAAGGTTCAAGTATGGTATTTTTTAGTACAGTTGCAGTAGGAACAGGAATGCCATTTCATACCAGTGTTGCTGCAGCTAAAGGGGCTATAGAAGGGTTTGCGAAATCAATGGCCGCCGAATATGCCCCTAAAATCCGTGTAAATGTAGTTGCTCCTTCTTTGGTGAACACGCCATTAGCTGGGCGTTTATTGAGTAACGATAAAAAAGTAGAGATGATGTCACAACGTCATCCACTAAAACGTGTTGGAAAACCGGAGGATATTGCGAACATAGCCGCATTTTTATTAAAAGAAGATAGTAGTTGGATGACAGGACAAATCGTTGGTGTAGACGGAGGAATGTCTACTTTGAATATATCTTAGATGCATAAAAAAGTAACAGTTTTTTGGTTTAGAAGGGATTTGAGGTTAGATGATAATTTGGGCTTTTTAGAGGCCTTAAAAGATGATTATCCCGTGCTACCTATTTTTATTTTCGACAAGTACATACTGGACAAACTACCAAAGTACGACCCTCGCGTGACATTTATTCATAACACCCTTGAAAAAATGAGACAAACGCTACAAAACGAGTATAACAGCTCAATCGCATTATTGCACGGTAAACCTCTTGCTGTTTTTAAGGACTTACAAAAAGAATACGAAGTCCAAGCAGTGTATACAAACGACGATTACGAACCCTATGCAAGACAGCGAGATGAAGAAATCAGTACTTTTTTAAAGGAACAGAACATCGATTTTAAATCCTTTAAAGACCAAGTCATATTTGCCAAGAGTGAAGTTGTCAAGGATGATGGAGCACCCTATGTGGTCTACACACCTTACAAGAACAAATGGAAATCTATATTTAACGCAAATCACCTAACTATTCACTATACGAGCCAGTATATGGATAATCTTATACACCATACAAAACTTCCAAACCTGTCACTATTGGATATTGGATTTTTAACCGCTTCTATAAAGGTGCCAGACTATACGGTAACCCCTATCCTAGTTCAGAACTATGAGGATACCAGAAATTTTCCGGCAATTGAAAAGGGTACTTCCCGTTTAGGTCCCCATTTACGTTTTGGTACGGTATCGGTACGGGAAGTGATGAAAAAAGCGATTGCGGAGAAAAATGAAGTTTTCTGGAGCGAGCTTATTTGGCGTGAATTTTTTATGCAAATTCTTTGGCATTTCCCTCATACCAAAGACAAAGCCTTCAGACCCAAATATGACCGCATAGAATGGCGCAATAATGAGGAGGATTTTGAAAAATGGAAAAATGGGATGACAGGTTATGCATTCGTTGATGCCGGTATGCGCGAGCTCAATGCAACTGGTTTTATGCATAATCGCGTACGGATGTTGGTAGCTAGTTTTTTGTGTAAACATTTATTGATAGACTGGCGTTGGGGTGAGGCTTATTTCGCAGAAAAATTACTGGATTATGACATGAGTGCCAATGTAGGGAATTGGCAATGGGCAGCTGGTAGTGGGGTAGATGCCGCACCCTATTTTCGGATTTTTAACCCAATGACACAAATCGACAAATTTGATAAGCAAAAAGAGTATATCAATACTTGGGTGCCAGAGTTACAGGAGCTAACATATCCAGAGCAAATGGTAGACCACAAAATGGCAAGGGAACGCTGTCTAAAAACGTACAAAGAAGCGGTGGCATAATGGTAATAGTTTGGTTCAAAAGGGATTTACGTTTGTTGGACCACGAACCGCTGGTCAAGGCCATAGCTACTGGAAAACAAATTCTACTGCTCTATTCTTTTGAACCTCTATGGACAAACGATTCTCATTATAGCGATAAGCATTTTAATTTTATTAAACAGAGCTTAACAGAACTTCAAAGACAGTTACATTCTTACGATACTAAAATACTTGTAGTTGCTAGCGACATTTTATCCGTTCTTAACAAGCTACAAACCAAAGAACGAATTAGCCATATATTTTCCTATCAAGAAACCGGTATGCAAATAACCTATGAACGGGATAAAAACGTTTTAAAATGGTGCAAAGCTAAGGACGTTTTATGGAAAGAAAGCATTCAAAATGGGGTTTTTAGAGGTATTAAGAACAGGAAAGCATGGAAAAACGATTGGGTAGCTTTTATTAATACTAATATTCACAAACCCAACATGGGCAAGGGATGCTTCTACCCTATCGCTACTATTGATGCGCTTTTTGGACTACATTTTGAGTATGTTTCGTTGGAGACGAAAC